>JABEUQ010000065.1 GCA_013044265.1 Acidimicrobiaceae bacterium | reverse complement strand
TCAACGCCAGCCTTTTGCAGTTCGAAGAGGAAGGGAAGCTCCACGATGTCTAAACCAATCGGCTGACCTAACACGCCCGCATCGGCCAGTAGTCCCACTATCTCCTTGACCGCCGATTCAAAAAGGCCCGCGCGCGGCGCAATGGCCCCGCGAAGTCCCAACATACCGGCACGGCAATTATCCGGCTCGAGCCACGGAGCAAAGAGCTTGTGATGGCGCGCGGCGGAACCGAAGTCCCACACAATGGGCTCTCCCCCTCGCGTCAACAAGCAGTACCGCGTCATCTTGTCGCCCAGTGCGCCCCCGACCCACGTACCAGACACGTAACGAATGTTGTAGAAGTCGAACAGCAGTAGCGCACCGAACTCACTCTTGTCAAGGGCCTCACGAGCTCGTGCCAAGCGGTAATTGCGCAGGCGCTCAAAATCCACGCGCGTTTCGAAATCCACCCCCATGTGCCCGGGGGTATTGATAACTGGTCCGAAGCCCTCCATGGCTCAGCCTCCTAGCCCATCATCTATGGCGATATTCTCGGCGACCATCTCAAGCCCGGCGCCACGCGCGGCTTCGAGTAGAAGTACCGCGAAGTCTTCTTGAGCATGCCCGGCACCGGCGGAGATCTTGACGAGCTCGGTGCACAGAGCCGCCAGTGGCATAGGTACATCATGCTCGTACGCCGCGTGCATCCCCAAGTCGAAGTCCTTGCGTAGCAAAACCGGGGTGAAGGTCGGAGTGAAGTCGAGATTCACGTATGCCGGTGTCTTGTAGCGCGTGAATCGCGAACCCATGACCGAATCATTGAGGAAATTCAGCCACGCTGAGCGCTTGACGCCACCCTTCTCGGCCAGCACGGTAATTTCAGCCATGGCCTGAGCCACGATCCCCAACATCATGTTGTGACAGATCTTCACCAGTCGTGCCACCTCATCAGAACCCACGTAGGTGACGCCCTTGCAAATCTGATTCATGTACGGCTCCACCGTGGTGAAGGCTTCTTCGGTGCCCGAGACAGCCATCGTGAGTCCGCCAGTCTTAACGACCTTGGGATTACCGCTCACCGGTGCGGCGAGAAATTGAGTCCCCCGTGCCGCGGCCGCGGCCCGAACGTGCGCGGAGGTCTCTGTGGATACTGTCGAACAGTCGATGAGGACCTTGGGGGCGTGGTCGGGGTTTGACAAGATGCCGTGGGGACCGGTGGTCACTTCGAGCAAGTCATCGTTCGCCGACACCATGATGAAGACGATGTCGCGGTCACCCAAATCGGCGGGAGTGTCGGCGACCTTGGCCCCGAGTGCTTCAGCCTTGGAGCGGGTACGGTTCTGCACCGTCACGTCGTTACCCGCGGCGATCAAGCGCGTCGCCATCGCGGCACCCATGCGACCAGCCCCTATCCATCCAAGCGTGTGTACATTGTCAGTCATTGTTCCTCCTGGGAATTAGTTCGCTCACTCACGTCAGTGAGCGGGACGAGCAGAAACTGCGCCGCCGAGATAGAGCGCGGCGATATCGGGATTGTTGAGAACTTCAGAACCGGTCCCCGAGAGTCGTACGAGACCGTTCTCCAAGACAACGCCGTGGTGGCTCATCTTGAGGGCCTGGCGCGCATTCTGCTCCACCAGCAGTACGGTGCGACCCAATGCGTTCATCATCTTGATGGTGTCGAACATCACGTGCAGGGTCTTAGGATCCAGACCCATCGAAGGTTCGTCGAGCACGACCAGTTCGGGCTCGAGCATTAGGCAACGCGCAAATTCCACGAGACGCTGTTGGCCACCCGACAGCGAACCCGCCTTATCGTTGGCTCGCTCGGCCACGATTGGAAAGGCCTCACGAATATTACGCAACCGTTCGGCGATGACCTTCTTATCCTTGACGAGGAACGCGCCGAGTTCCACGTTCTGCTCAACGGTCATCTCCTTGAAGAGACTGTGGTTCTGCGGCACTTGAACAATGCCGAGGCGAAGTATCTCTCGCGGCGACATTCCGACCAGATTCTGTCCCTTGAAAAGAATCGTCCCCAAACGTGGTTGTACCAATCCACTGACGGTTTTGAGCAAAGTGGACTTACCCGATCCGTTCGGACCAACAATGCAGGTCACTCCCCCGTGGGCCACATCAAAGTTCACGCCCTTGAGGACATCGCCGCCGCCATAACCCGCCACGATTCCCTCAAAATGGACGAAGGGTGCGTCAGCCATTGGTCATCTCCTCAATAACTTCTTCGTCGTCATCGTCGCCACCACCGAGGTAGGCGTCGAGAACGAGGGGGTTGGCGCGCACTTCTTCCGGCTGACCCGTCACCAGATTGCGTCCCTGGTGCATCACGGTCACCGTGTCGCACAGGTTCATCACGAATTCCATATTGTGTTCAACGATCAAGAATGTCTTACCGGACTTGTTCAAGGTGCGAATCCTCTCGCCGATCTCATTGATCAACGTTAAGTTCACTCCCCCAGCAGGCTCGTCGAGCAGGATCACGTCCGGATCGGCGACCAGCACGTACGCCAACTCCAAAAGCTTGCGCTGCCCGTAGGACAAGGAGCCGGCCTGAAGATTCGCGAGACGGGCTAGCCCCACGAAGTCCAACCACTCCATGGCATTGTCCAGCTCGCTCTTCGACGACTTCGAACGCGTCAGCCCCCGTAACCAACTCTCGTCACGTTGGGTGGCGACCAGCATGTTCTCCACCACGCTGATGCGGCTGAAGATGCGCGTCATTTGAAATGTCCGACCAATACCCAATGCGAAGACCGCATTCGGACGGGCGTTCGTGATGTCCTTGCCGTCAAAGGTGACGCTACCCGAATCAGCTTTGATATAACCGGTGATCACATTGAACAACGTGGTCTTACCCGAACCGTTCGGTCCAATGAGTCCCGTGATGGATCCACGCTCGACATTGAGCGAGCAACCCGCAAGGGCCTTCAGCCCACCAAAAGCACGACTCACGTCTTTTGCTTCAAGAAGTGTCGTCATTACTTCGCACCCCCGGTAACCGTGGCCGGAGTCGGAATGCTCGAATCGTCAGAAGCCTTCAACGACCTTTTCATCCACATGTCCTTCACCTTCACGACAATGCCCTGAGGCATGAATAGCACCACGACTAGGAACAGCGCACCGAAAAGGATCAGATAGAGCGAACCATTGGAATAGGTAGCCGTCAACCACTGCTGGCTTGATTCCAAGATCAGTCCGCCCACGAGGGGTCCCAGCAACGTACCGAAGCCACCGAGGAACGCCATCAGGGCCACCGTCACGTCAAAGACCGGGTCGAAGACGAACTGGGGATAGATCTGTCCGAGGAACATGGCGTAGAGCGCCCCCATCATGCCCACGGTGAAGGCCGACAAGGTGTAGCCGGTCAATTTGACCGCCTTCACTTTTACCCCCAAACCCAGCGCACGGTCCTCATCGTCGCGGATCGCGAGTAACTGCAGGCCGAAGCGCGAGCGCCGCACCAGCGCCGATAACACTACGGCAAAGACCAGAATCGCTAACGCTACGTAGTAGAAGGGCGTGTTGTAGGAATTACCTTGCCAGCCAATCAATTGCAGCGACAAGCCTGCGGGACCTCCCGTAAAGTTGGCGTTAATAGCTGCCAATTGGAATACGAAGAAGAACGCAATAGTAATCACGACAAAGGTGTGACGGCGTACCCGCAGCGCCACGGCGCCCAGGGGAACTGCAATGACCATTGATACCAAACCGCCCACTGGGACGAGTAGGAACTGCTCGGCCCCTCCAGGCATGTGACTGTGGATCGAAATCAGCGCCATCGTATAGGCACCGCAGCCGTAAAAAATGGCCGTTCCCAGAGACACGTACCCGGAGTAGCCCGAGAACATGTTCCACGAAGTAGCGCAACCCATATAAATCAGTGTGAAGATGGCAATCGTCGTCCAGAAGGGGTTCGTCACCACTAGGGGAAAGAGGGTGAAGACCACGATGGCGAGGACCCACCAGGGGGTTTGCTTCATGTTCATTACGCCACCCGCGCAGACTGCTTACCGAAGAGCCCCTGAGGTCGCAACGATAGGACGATGACTAAGACTACGAAGAATGACATCGATGACCAGATTGGCGACCATACGACCGCTACGACGTCGCCAATCATCACCATCAAGATGCCCGCGACGAGCGCGCCACCCAAACTACCCATTCCGCCCAGGACGATGATCGTCAGCAACCGGGAAATAAGGTCATAACTCGTTGAGGCGTTAAAGGCGTTGGTGGCGCCATAGATCATGCCACCCGCCGCCGTCACAGCGACACCGATGCCGAAGCAGATCGTGGCGACGCGCTTGGTGTCAATTCCCACCAGCGCGGCCGCCGTCTGATCTGAGAGCGAGGCGCGGATGCTGGCGCCGAACCTCGTTCGGTACAACATGAAATACAGTGAGCCCAAGAGGACTGCCGCCAGGATGAATCCCAACAGGTAGATATATGGCAAGTAGATCCCAAAGATCAGGAACGAACGGTTCACGTACCAGGCCTGTAGTTGCACCTGATTGATCGAGTACACCTCATTGAGGATCCCCTCGATGACGAGAGATATCGCGTAGGTGACCAGGATCGACATAGCCGTTCGTTCCGGACCCTTGAGTCGTGCAACGAACAAGCGCTCGATCACGACCCCCACCACGAACAGGGTGGGGATCGTGAAGATCAGACCAACAAAGAGGTCAACTCCGAAGTGCACGGACAAGGTGTAACTCAAGTAAGCGCCAAGGATCACGAGAATGCCCTGGGCCAAATTGATAATGTCCATTACTCCAAACACGAGAGTCAACCCGGTGGCCATCAAGGCGTAGACCGAACCGGTCAAGACACCGTCAATGATGGCGTGAATGAGCGCTGATGAATTCATGAATTACTTGCCCCAGGCCGGCTTAGGCATCAAGACCGGCTTCGACGCCTTGGAAGACACCGGGTTGATCTGCACAAAGTTCGCGCCCTGCCACTGGAACGTGAAGGCCGTAGCCTGGTTGTTCTCACCCAGTGAGTCAAACTTGACCGGACCCTGAACGCTGGTAAGCGTCACACCCGAGTGCAAGTACTTGACGATCTTGGCGTTGTTGAAACCACCGGTCGCCTTGACTGCTTGAGCGGCAATTTGCCCGACTGAATACGCTTCAGCGACGTCGGCGCTAATCGTCGCCGGAGTGCCGCCGTACTTCTTCACGTACTCAGCAACCATGGCAGCGGATCCGGGTGTCGTGGCACCGCCGTACCAGGCATTGGGAACCATCATGCCGTCAGCGTTCTTGATACCCACGGCCTTAGCGAAGGTCGTGCCCTGGTCGGGACCACCAGTGGCGATGAACACCTTGGGGGTGTAGTGCGCCTGCTCGAAGGCCTGCATGAAGGATGAGACCGTCGGCACATCGACCGAACCCAGAACGACGACCTGCGCCTTGGCGGCTGCGACCGCGTCGGCAATCGGTGTGTAGTCAGTGGTCTCGGAAGGGAACACCGAGTAGTAGGCCGTCTTGATGCCAGCCTTCTGCATGATGTTCTGCGCCACGGGAATCTGGGGCTCGGTGAACGCGTCATTCGTGGTCACGTACGCCGCCGTCGTCGGACGCTTGCCCGCCGGAAGTGCCGAAATCCACTGCGCGAAGGGCAACAGCGAGTCCTTCACGGGCAGCGAAACGTCGAACAAGTTGGTCAGCCCAGCCTGGAACACCGAAGGAGCACCACCGGCGCCTTCTATCATCGCGTAGCCGTAGCGCGCATCAATCTTGGCGGCGGGCAGGCTGAGTAGTGACGAGAAGGGTCCAAAAGTGAGTGCCACGTGGTCATTCGTGATCAACTTCTGGTAGTTCGTCACCACTTGGGTTGGGCTCGAGGCGTCGGAAACGACATCGAGTTGCACCTGGTGGCCGAGCAGGCCACCGTGAGCATTCACGTCAGCGGCCCATAGCTTGTATCCCTGATCGAAGGCGACACCGTCGGCTGAGAAGTCGCCCGACAGTGACAGCGAGATACCAATCTTGATCGGCGCCAACGCGTGCGATTTCGATACTGCACCCGAACTATTCGCCATCATGAGCAGCGTCGACGCCGCAACCGATGTGACGCCCAAGGAACGCCACAAATTACCGTATTTCTTCATATTTCCCCCCACTGCTTTGTGTTCGCCACGTCAGCCCCCCACAGGTGCACAACGACCAGCGACCGTTCGTAGAACGATTGGCTAACCATAACGATGGACCTGGTGATGGTCAAGTCACGAACTACTGAAATCTTTACAGTGTCATTAAAAGAATTAACGATTGACGTCCTAGCCAGGCAGGGGGTCAAGACATTACGATTTCGTGACTTCAGTGCGAACGAGGGGGGCCTCATGGCTGATGTGTTGCTTGAGACGGCAATTGCGAACTGGGGGCCTCGCTTCACTGCGAACGGTGTCGACGCGAGCGACTACGCGCGTATCACGGCGTCAATCCAGTCGTGGGACGACTGGTGTTCGGGTTGGTCGCGTGGAGCAGAGGAATATCTCGATCTTGGAGACGCCGCGCTGACGGAGGACCGCTTTCGATCGGCTGGGGAATTTTTTGAGCGTGCCGCGACGTACTTCCATTTCGCCAAATTTCTATTCGTCCACGATCTCGACCAAGCTCGCGTTGCGCATCAGCGCGCGGTTCAAGCGTTGACGAGGGCGCTTCCTCTCCTCGACCCCATTGGACGCCGAGAGAACATTGCCTTCGACGGTTCGGTACTCGTGGGAATTCTGCGTTTTCCTGAGGGTGAGGGTCCTCATCCGACGGTAATACTTATTCCTGGTCTCGATTCGACCAAGGAAGAGTTCCGCGAAATAGAGCGGTCCTTTCTAGAGCGCGGAATGGCCACGTTCGCTCTCGACGGCCCCGGTCAAGGAGAAGTCGAGTGGACCCTGCCTATCCGACCCGACTGGGAAGCGGTGGGCGAGGTGGTTCTCGCGCACTTGTCGGGCATCCCCGAAATTGATTTCGATCACATCGGCGTCTGGGGGGTGAGTCTGGGCGGCTACTACGCAGCCCGTTTGGCATCGGCTGACCTACCGATTCAGGCGACGGTCGCGCTTTCGGGTCCCTACGACTTTGGAGATTCTTGGGGCAACCTCAATCCTTTGACGCGTCGTGCCTTTGAAGTTCGTTCCTATTCGAGTAACGCTGACGAAGCAGAGTTGCGAGCGCGCGAACTCACCATGGAAGGTCGTTGCGACAAGATCACGCGTCCTCTACTCGTCGTCATGGGTATGCGCGACCGACTCTTCTCCTACACCGACGCCGAACGCCTCGTCGCCGAGACGAGCGGTCCCAGTGAGTTACTGCTCCTCGAGCACGGCAACCACGGGTGCGCCAACGTCATATATCGCCAACGTCCCTATAGTGCGGACTGGATGGCTCGACATCTCCACGTGACCGGGACAACCCCGGACACCCAGTAAGAAAAGAGAATCACCATGGCCGATGTTTTCATGCCCCAACTCGGTGAGACCGTCGCCGATGGGACCGTCACGAAATGGTTCAAGCAAGTGGGTGACACCGTCACCCGGGGCGAGCCACTCTTTGAAGTATCGACCGACAAAGTGGACACCGAGATCCCCGCACAAGCCGATGGCGTGCTCAGTCAGATCCTGGTCAATGAGGGAACCACCGTGGACGTGGGGACCAAGCTCGCGGTCATCGGCGGCGTTGACGACGAGCTCGTCGTCACATCAGCCGGCGCCACGCCCGGGGCCGGCGCGACCGCCGTTGCAACCGCATCGGCACCGGCACTCGCCGCATCGAGTGCCGGAGAAAAACTCTCACCCGTGGTACGGCGACTTCTCGCCGAAAATGGGCTTGAGGCCAGCGACGTGACGGGCACTGGCCCCGGGGGTCGCATCACCAAAGATGATGTGGCGGTCGCCGCAGCTGCTCGGACTTCACCCACGAACGCGGCAGTTGCACAACTTTCACCGGTCGTGCGACGTCTCCTGAGCGAAGTAGGACTTGAGGCCAGTGACGTGGAGGGCTCTGGCCCCGACGGGCGCATTACCCGTCGCGACGTGGAACTCGCGGCCCAAGGCGCCAGTGGTGGCGCGCCGCGTGAGGACGACGAAGTTATCGCCTTCTCCAAGATTCGAAAACTCACCGCCGAGCACATGGTGCGCTCTAAGGCAACGTCCGCGCACACCCTGATGGTCAAAGAGGTCGACTTCGAGTCGATCGAGCGTGTTCGTCGCTCACAGGGCGCCACCTTTAAGGCTACGGAGGGTTTCTCGCTGACGTACTTGCCCTTCATCGCGGTCGCCACTCTCGCCGCCCTTCGCGAATACCCCCACCTCAACTCATCAGTGGGCAACGATGAGTTAATAGTGCACCACACCCTCAATCTAGGTATCGCAGTCGACCTCGACTCCGAGGGCCTCGTCGTGCCTGTGGTCAAGCATGCTGACGCTCTCAACGTGAGTCAAATGGCTCGCAGCATTCGCGACCTGGCGACGAGGGCGCGCACAAAGGCTCTCGGTGTCGACGATATGAGCGGTGGCACCTTCACCATTACGAATCCAGGACCCTACGGCACCCTCATAACGGGTGCGGTCATCAACCAGCCCCAGGTCGCCATTCTTTCGACCGACGGCGTGACGCGCAAGCCCGTCGTCGTCACCGCTGCAGATGGTTCCGAAGCGATCGCCATTCACTCCGTTGGTCTCGTCGCTCTGACCTTCGACCATCGGGCAATCGACGGGGCCTACGCCGCCCGTTTTCTCGCCCGACTGGCGCAACTACTCCAAGAGGGTGACTGGGCGACGCGACTGTGAGCTCTGACCAAGTCATCGATAGGCTAGAGGGGGTGACCACCCGAAGTCGGATTTTGGAATCAGCGGCGCTCGAAATTGAGCGCAACGGGCTGACCCTGTTCCGCGTGAAACGTGTCGCATCCGAAGCTGACATTTCAGTAGCGTTGCTTTACAGTTATTTCACCGATCGCGAAGACCTTATTGCCGCGACCATCGTGTACCGCTTCGAGCAAGTACTCCTCGGGCAGGCCGAGATTTTCACGACTCCCCTGCGTGATGTCAATACGACGGCACAGCTGCGCGTGGCATTGGACAAGATGATTTCCGACGCCCAGGATCCTGCCCGAGACGAACAGCGTCTACTTCGCATCGACGGAATCTCCTTCGCACATCACAACCTCACCGCGTCCGAAGGAATTGCTCGGGCGAAGGACCAGGCCAGTGACCAGATCATCCAAATTGTCCAGCCACTCCAGGACAAGGGACTCCTCTCACAAGGAATGACGGCGGTGGCTTTCGCCCGTATCTGGTACGCCCTATTCTTCGGTCAGATCGCCCTCGAGGGCGAACACGCGCTCTCGATCAATTCCGACAGTTGGCTTACTGCACTGCACGTTCTCGCCAACGCGGTCGTGGCGTAGCGGCGGTTTTCAGCACGTGCCGACGGCGGTTAGTGCGCCGGACCCGTGGCCATTTCCTCGACGGCGCGTGCCGTGTGCAGGCACTCGTCGTTGAAAAGTGTCCAGGTACCAATGAGGTACATCCGTCCATTGACATCGTCCTCTGTCGTGAGGTCGACTCGCTCAGGGTAGTGGTGGCAGTGTGCTCGAAATGTCCCGCGCCGATACGTCGCGAGCAGGCGGCCCAGCACCCGAGGCGACTTCTCGGACCAGATCGAGACCCGATCCTCCGTCACCGACAGCGCCACGTGGTTGCCCAGATCCATACGGTCACGATGAGGACTCTCTTGGGGTAAAGCCTTCGGCGCTTGGTCTGCACCGACTGAGATGAAACCTCGACCCAGTTCCTCGACCTCGTGCAAGTCGTGCTCAAACGCCTCGGAGTCCGCCACTCGGAACCACGCGCAATGCGTGGGCATTTCACCAGCGGCGACCAGCGCACCTCGCAACTTTTGGACCATGGACCGACGTTACCCCCAAAATGTACTCAGTCCTTGAGGACACTCTGCACTGCGCTCTGTGTCTCCAGTACCAGGGACACGATGGCGGTGAGACCGCCACCGGGTGTGTCCTCGAAGCGAAGTTCCCCACCGAGAGCCTTGACGAAACCTCGCGCTACCGACAGGCTCAGGTCCTCGTCGGTACCCGAGTCCGGTGACAGTCGCGTAGCGGCGAGTAGACGTCGACGCGGGTCTCGAGTGCCGGGTCCGCGATCGATGATGAGCAACTCAATCTCTCCTGCGGTATATCCGGCCGTGACGCGGATCGACAGTTCTGGAGGGCTGAAGGCATCGGCGTTGCTCACCAAGTTAACGATCACGCGCTCGAACAGATCCGGATCGGTGATGATCGTGGGCAGGTCCGCTGGTACATCGACTTCCACGCGTCGACCCTTCAAGTCCACAGTGCCCAACGCGTTACTCACCAGGTCACCCAGGGTGGCACGCCAGTGACGTGGCGCGATCAACTTCGCTTCGAGGCGGCCCGAGTCCAGCAGGTTGGTGACGAGACGGGTGAGGTTGTTCACCTCGCGAGAAATGCTCGCCAACGACACACGCTGCTCGGCATTGAGTTGGGATGGCGAGCGCAGCGACACGACGTGGGCTTCGATATTGGCGAGGGCCGGTTTGAGGTCGTGCGCCACCGAGCGCAACAACCCGATACGCAACGCGTCAGTCTCGGCTCGCGTGCGCATCTCCTGGGCCTCGATCATCAATTGCTGCGACGACAGAGCCGCCGCAAGTCGCCCGGCGAAGGCACCGATGAGCTGACGGTCCTGATTGTCCATTTCGACCGTGCCGAGTCGCAACACCATGTCGTCGTTCACTGCGAAGTCCACGGTGTCACTCGCCGAATCAACGGGATCGCCACTGACTAGTTCGGGCACCATGTGGCCCTCGTTGATCCTCATCAGCGCCACCATCGGCACCGCGTAGACCGCTCGCAACGTATCCAGTAGGGGCATCAGGTCCTCGCGCGAGGTGGTCACCGTAGCGACCGCTTCGGCGAGCAGCTCCGCCTCGGCGCGCGCTCGGCGCGCGTACTCTGAACGCCGGCGGAACTCGTTCATCACCAAGCTGGTGCCGACCCCGAAGACGAGGAACGCCACGATCGCCACGGCGTCGTCGGGACGGGCCACCTCCAGGGTGTGCCGTGGCGGCACGAAGAAATAGTTCTCCAGTCCCGAGGCGCCCAGGGCCGCCACCGCGCCCGTGCTCACCCCTCCCCCGGCGGCCAAGGCCAGAACTGCGATGAGGTACACGAGGAACACCGTCGAGAGCGACACCCCCGAACGAACCTGGCTCATCACGACAGTCAACCCTGGCAGCACGACCGCGGTCAACGCTAGATGGCGCCAGGTGCGCGCCCACGGGAACGAGGCCTTGCGCTGGCGCCGGGCCGTGCGAGGACCGCGCTCGGTCGTCACGGCGATGATGTGCACGTCAAGGTCGCGCGCCAGGCGCAACACCTTCTCGATCACGCCGCCGGGCAGATGCCAGGTGCGTTTGGTGCGACTCGAGCCCAAGATGATCTGCGTACCGCGTTCGGCGCGCGCGAACGCCACGAGGGCGTTGGCGATGTCTTCGTCAATGACTTCGTGAAAGGTACCCTCGAACTCCTCGACCAGTTCGCGCGCCAACGTAGTGTCCGAATTGCGGCTACGCATCGCGCCCGAGTCAATCACGTGGATGGCCACGATCTCGGCGTGGTTTCGCGAGGCGATGCGCGCGGCCCGACGCAGCAAGATCTCGTCGGCCTCGTTGCCGACGACTGCCACGATGAGCCGCTCTCGGGTCTCCCAGGTCTCGGTGATGCCGTGGGCGTCGAGGTAGCTCTGCAACGAGTCTTCGACCCGGTCGGCCAACCAGAGGAGCGAGAGTTCGCGCAGCGCGGTGAGATTGCCCGATCGAAAGAAGTTCGACAGCGACGCGTCGATTTTATCGGCTGGATAGATGTTGCCGTGCGCCATGCGACGTCGAAGGGCCTCGGGGGTGATATCCACGAGCTCGATCTGTTCGGCGCGACGCACCACGAAGTCGGGAACCGTCTCGCGTTGCACGATGCCGGTGATCTTCTCCACCACGTCGTTCACGGACTCGAGGTGTTGAATGTTGACGGTGGTGATGACGTCGATACCCGCTTCCAAGAGCGCATCAACGTCCTGCCAGCGCTTCTCGTGCGCACTGCCGGGCGCGTTGGTGTGCGCCAACTCATCCACCAGCACCACTTGGGGGGCACGCACGAGAACGGCCTCAAGGTCCATTTCCTCCAAGGACGCCCCGCGGTACTCGTAGCGTTTGCGGGCGATGACTTCGATGTCGCGCAGTTGCGACTCGGTGTGGGGGCGCCGATGGGTCTCCACGTAACCCGCCACGACGTCGGCGCCGCGTTCACGACGGCGCCATCCTTCATCGAGCATCTTGTAGGTCTTGCCCACTCCCGGGGCAAGACCTAGGTAAACCCTGAGTTGGCCGCGCGACACCCTTCTATCCTTTCGCGCGACGCTGATCGTGCACCAGGCCCGCTACCAGATTCACCAGGGCGACGGCGGCTACCCGGTCCTCGCGCGTCACGGCCTCGCCGGGAGTTGGATTTAAGAGGAAGCGTCCGAGCTTCTCCCCGCGCCACTCGCAGTCAATCTCGGCTTCGGGGCCAGGAATGCCGAACTCGTTGGCGGGCCATTTCATCCCCACGTGGACGACGCTGCCGTCGGCGAGGATTTGGGCGTGGGGCGGACCACTCACGTCCGCTTCGAAGTGACACGACCGCAGGTGCAACACGTCAACGAGGGACTGTGCCGCGTGGGCGAGTACTTCATCGAACTTCGGGATTCCCGCCATCGCCGACGCCGCTACTGCCAACATCGTGACGCGGGCGCTCTCAGTCCCCGCGCGCTCCAGGTGGCGTCTGGAGCGCGCGGCGAGCTCGGTGACGATGACGCCGACGACGACGACGACGACGGAGATAGTCGTCTCGAGGTCGGGTCGATGGCTGATCGTGAAGCGTTCATACGGCGGAGATAGGAAGAAGTCGAACCAGAGCGCCGAGGACACGGTGGCCACGTAACCCCCCGGACGCCGGCCCCAGATAGCCAGACCTTCAATCAGGGCCACGAAGGCCAGAGCCGCCCCCACATTTGTAAAGGACGTGCGAAACGGCACGAAACCGGCAGCCGCGCCGAAGGGGGCCAGCAATGCGGTGGCCAGCGCGACCCGGGTGCGGTGGCGACGGATAGTTCCAAGGAGCTCCACGTTCACCTCATCTTCGCCAGGGCCTCGTTGAGCTGCAAAACGTCAATGTAACTGGCGCCCAGGAATCCGAACTGGGGCCCGTGGGTTTGGCTCTTGATCAGTGAGGTGAGACTCGAAGCCGATAAGCCCGTCGCCTTGGCGACCATGGGGATCTGCACCAGGGCGTCCTGGGGCGAGATGTCGGGGTCGTAACCACTGCCCGACGTGGTCACCAGGTCCGGGGTGGGGTTTACGCCCATTGAGTGCCAGTACGCGACGAGAGCCTTCGTGTCGGCGAGCAGGACCCTGGAGCGTGGACCGAGGTTGGTGGCCCCCGATTGGCCGCTAACGCCGTTGGCCAGCAGCGGGTTGTCCCCGCCCGAGGTGTGGGTCTTGGCGTTGGCCGCGTAGGGGCCGGAATCGTCGGGTCGACCGTGGAAGAACTTCGGACTGGTCCAGTTTTGGCCGATCAGCGTCGAACCGTTGGCGGTGAGCGAGCCGTTGGCTTGGAATTTGAAGAGGAGCTGCGCGACGCCGGTGCCGGCGAAGGCGTAGACGAAGCCGAAGAACACCATGCAGATCAACGCGAAGGTGATGGAACGACGGAGGTGGACAATCATGATGTCTCTCTTTAGTAGGCGTGCAACGCGACGAGCACGAGGTCGATGAGCTTGATGAAGATGAAGGGGACCGCAATACCACCCACGCCATAGATCCACACGTTGCGTCGAAGAATCGCCGAGGAGTTGGCTGCGCGGAACTTCACTCCGCGTAGCGCCAGCGGGATCAATGCGATGATCACCAGCGCGTTGAAGATCACTGCCGAGAGCACCGCGCTCTCTGGACTGTGCAGGCGCATGATGTTGAGAGCACCCAACTGGTGGTACTTGATCGCGAAGAGCGCGGGGATGATGGCGAAGTATTTGGCGATGTCGTTAGCGATCGAGAAGGTGGTGAGCGAACCGCGCGTGATGAGCAACTGCTTGCCGATCTCGACGATGTCGATCAACTTCGTCGGGTTGGTGTCGAGGTCGACCATGTTGCCGGCCTCCTTGGCGGCGGTGGTACCAGTATTCATCGCCACGCCCACGTCGGCCTGGGCGAGGGCCGGCGCGTCGTTGGTACCGTCGCCGGTCATGGCAACGAGACGTCCACCCTCCTGCTCTTGCTTGATAAGGGCCATCTTGGCCTCGGGGGTCGCTTCTGCCAGGAAGTCGTCCACGCCGGCCTCCTGAGCGATGGCCGCCGCAGTGAGGGGGTTGTCGCCGGTGATCATCACCGTGCGGATGCCCATTTTACGCATCTCCTCGAACTTGACCTTGATGCCCTGCTTGACCACGTCCTTGAGTTCGACGACGCCGACGATTTGGGGTCCATCGGTCACCGTCAATGGCGTCGAACCCGCACGCGCGACTCGCTCGACGATGGCGTCGAGGTCGTCAGGGACCGTCCCACCCTGCTCGAGGACCCAGCGCTTCACCGACTCGGCCGCCCCCTTACGGATTTGTCGGCTGCCCATATCGAGACCCGACATACGCGTCGTCGCAGTGAAGGGGACGAAGACGTGACTCGGATCGAGTTGGCGTTCGCGGATACCGAAGTTCTCCTTGGCGAGCACGACGATCGAACGTCCTTCGGGCGTCTCGTCGGCGAGCGACGCCAACTGCGCGACGTCGGCGACTTCTTGCTCGTTGTGCCCCTCGACGGGGAAGAAGTTGGCGGCCATGCGATTACCCAGCGTGATGGTGCCGGTCTTGTCGAGTAGCAGTACCTGCACGTCTCCCGCGGCCTCGACGGCGCGTCCGCTCATCGCCAGCACGTTGCGCTGGACAAGACGGTCCATACCGGCGATACCAATAGCGGAAAGCAAAGCGCCGATGGTCGTGGGGATGAGGCAGACCAGGAGCGCCACCAACACCACGACCGAGACCGTCGCTCCGGAGAAAGCGGCGAAGGGTTGCAGAGTCACGACGACCGGTATAAAGACAATGGTCAGCACCGCCAACAAGATCGTCAGGGCGATCTCGTTAGGCGTCTTTTGGCGGTTCGCGCCCTCCACCAGATTGATCATGCGGTCGATGAAGGTCTTTCCGCGTTCGGCGGTGATGCGCACCACGATCCGGTCCGAGAGCACCTTGGTGCCCCCGGTGACCGCTGAGCGGTCGCCGCCGGATTCACGGATGACCGGCGCTGATTCTCCGGTAATCGCCGACTCGTCCACCGAGGCGATGCCCTCAATAATGTCACCATCACTCGGGATGACGTCACCGGCCTCGCAGACCACGGTGTCACCCTTGCTCAGGTTCGCGGCGGGCACGAGTTCCTCGCGACCGTCGGCGTTGAGACGGCGTGCTTCGGTCTCCGAGCGCATCTTGCGCAAGGTGTCGGCCTGGGCTTTGCCACGACCCTCGGCCATGGCCTCGGCAAAGTTGGCGAACATCACGGTCAGAACCAACCAAATCGTGATGGACCAGGTAAACGTACTCGGGTGGGAGATGGCCTCGAGCGAGGTGATGATTGAACCCACTAAGACGACGAACATCACGGGATTCTTCACCTGGACCCGCGGGTCAAGCTTCTTGAACGAGTCGACGAACGCTTGTGACAGGATCTCGCGATCGAAGAGGCCGCGCGCCTGGGCGACACCGTGGGGTGGCGCGTCGGTGGTAGGAGGAGCAAGGACTTGGGACATTAGAAGAACCTTCCGTGGCTGAGTTGTTCGACGATGGGCCCGAGGGACACCGCCGGGAAGAACGTGAGACCGCCGATGATCAGGATCACACCGATGGTGAGGCCGACGAACATGCCGTTGTCGGTGCGGAAAGTGCCGAGCGATTCGGGCACCACGTTCTTGGCCGCGAGCGCGCCGCCCAGTGCCAGGACCGGAATCATGATCGCGAAGCGTCCGAGCAGCATGTCAATGGCCCCGATGATGTTGTAGAAGGGCGTGTTACCCGTGAGCCCTCCGAAGGCCGAGCCGTTGTTGTTGCCCTGGGAGGTGAGGGCGTAGAGGATCTCACTGAACCCGTGGGGCCCGGCGTTGAGCGGACCCGCTCGACCCGCGGCCACCGAGACCGCGATGGCGGTCACGACCAGCACCACGATGGGCATCACCAGGGCTGCGAGCCCGGCGAGTTTCACCTCCCTCGCCTGAATCTTCTTGCCGAGGTACTCCGGCGTGCGACCGATCATCAATCCGCCGATGAACACCGCGATGATGGCGTAAATGAGCAGGGTGTAGAGGCCCGATCCAGTACCGCCCGGGGTCACCTCACCGAGCATCATGCCGGTCATGAGGCCCATGCCACCAATAGGCGTGAAGGAGTCGTAGGCCGCGTCGGCTGAGCCCGTCGAGGTCATGGTGGAGGCGACGCCGAAGAGCGCGCTGGAGGTGTCACCGAATCGCACCTCCTTACCCACGGTGTTGCCCACCGTCGAGTGGATGCCCGCCGCGGCGACCGCCGGGTTGTTCTGATGTTCGCCGTAGCTCGTGAAGCCGACCCAGACGCTAAAGAGCAGCACCATGACCGACAGCAACGCCACGCCGTGGCGCACGCTGCCCACCATCTTGCCGAAGGTGTAGGTCAGGGCGAAGGGGATCGCCAAGAGCAGATAGATAGAGAGGAAGTTGGTGAAGCCCGTCGGGTTCTCGAAGGTCGTGGCGGAGTTGGCATTGAGGAAGCCGCCGCCGTTGGTGCCGAGTTGCTTGATCGCCTCCATGAAGGCGATCGGTCCGCGTGCGATGGTCTGGGTCACTTGGTTCAACACGTCGTGGATGGTCGCAGTGCCCGCCAGAGTCATCACCGCTCCTTCACCGACGAAGATGATGCCGAAGACGAAGGCGATGGGCAACAAGATGTAGAACAAGCACCGCGTGATGTCGACCCAGAAGTTGCCGATGGTGCTCGACCCCTTGCGCGCGAAACCCCGCACCACGACCATCGCGACCGCGATACCCACTGCGGGGCTGACGAATTGCTGCACGGTCAAGGCGCCGATCTGACTGAAGTAGGACATGGTGGTCTCGCCGCCGTAGTTCTGCCAGTTGGTGTTGGTGACAAATGATGCTGCGGTGTTGAAGCTCAATGCCGAACCGACGTTGCCCAAGTGTTGGGGGTTCATCGGCAGCCACGTCTGCAGTCGCAGGATCGCGTAGGTGAACAGCAACGACACGCCAGAGAACACGACCACGGCGCCTGCGTAGCGCTTCCAGGTCTGCTCCTGCTCGGGGTTGGTGCCCAGTAGGCGGTAGACGAGTCGCTCAACGAAGGCGAGGAAGTGGACACGACCGTCGAAGACGGCAGCCATGTAGGAGCCGAGGTAGCGCCAGGTGAGTCCGAGCGTGACGACGAGGGCCAGGAGAGTCAGGAAGAAGGTCATCTAGAACTTTTCCGGTTTGAACATGGCGTAGCCGATGTAGATGAACATCGCCACCGCCGCCGCGAGTAGAAGGTCTTGGGTGAGGTTCATGCGCGCTCCAGTGCCCAAATGAGTCCGAGCATCGACGCGACGAAGGCGACGATTCCCAGTAGTGAGTAGATATCTGCCATGGAGCCAGTCTCGCGAGACCGGTCTGAAGAGAATCTTCATTGTCGAGCACCGCTCTTAATAAACTCTTCACGCCGAATTAATCCCAGCGGTAGCGCTCGCCGTCTTCTCTACACTGGGTTCACGTGGCGAGAGGGGTGAAAGAGATGAGTGACAATCGCCTCTCCTCCAGGCGAGAACAGCGCGATCGCCCGCCCCGAGAGCGCGCGCTCAGCGCCATCGGGTGGCCCACCGAGCGTCTACGCCAACGATTCACCGGCCTCTCGGTCGGCTTCGTCATGGTGGTCACCTTCACCACGGTCTTGTTGCCACTGCGCGCCCACGTCAACGTATCGACCATCACCCTTGTCTTCATCATTCCGGCCATCACTGCCGAAGTGACGGGTGGCGTCCTCGCGGGTTTCTCCACGGTGGCGCTGAGTGCGTTGGCCCTCGATTTCTACTTCATCCCGCCCTACGGCACCTTGTCCATTGGCTCCCTACAGAATTGGGTGGGACTGGGGGTCTACCTGGTCGTGGTGGGCATGGTGGCGGTCGTCGTGGCCCGATTTCGCACCGCCCACGCGAAGGCGGAACACAATGCTCTTAACATGCGCCGCGTCTATGAATTGAGTGAGTTGCTGGTCCAGGACAGCTCCGAAGGAGATCTCCTCGTCTCGATCGTGCACGCGGTGCAGAACGTCTTCGCCATCGAGGCCGTGTCCCTCTTCGTTCTCGACGAGGGACGCCTCAAGGTCGCCGCCTCGGTGGGCCCCGCACTCTCCAGCGCTGAATGGAGCCAACTCGATCCTCAGCCGGGACGCGCAGTGAGCATGTCCACGGCACTCGGCTCGACGAGCGGGTTGCGCACGGTCTCGCTCGCGGCTTCGGGTCGTCCTATTGGTGTCCTGGTCCTCAAGGGAGCTCGCTTCTCAGACGATGACCGCGAGATGTTGATCACGTTCGCCAACGACGCGGCCATCGCCATCGAACGCGCCCAACTTCGCGAACAAGCCCTTCGCACCACGTTGCTCGAAGAGGTGGACCGACTTCGTCACGCCCTCATGGGCGCGGTCTCGCACGACTTGCGCACACCACTCGCCACCATAAAGTTGGCCTCCTCCACCCTAGTGACTCGCGCGCGCCACCTCACTTACGAAGATGCCCACGAACTCCACGAACTCATCGAGATCGAGTCGGATCGCCTCACTCGCCTCGTCTCGAACCTGCTCGACATGACGCGTATCGAGGCGGGCGTCTTTGAGGTCCACCCCGCAGCGACAGACGCGCTTTCCCTCATTGAAGAGGCCGTCGCGGTGGTCGGGCTCGGCCTGCGCACAGAGCACCTGTCCATCGACGCACCAGCGGGACTGCCACCGGTGATCATCGATCACCTGCTCATCATCCAAGTTCTGGTGAATCTCCTCGACAATGCACTTCGACACTCCCCCGACGATGGGCAGATCACAATCAGCGCGCGCCGCGACGGCGCGCGGGTCACCGTGAGTATTGACGACGATGGTCCCGGCGTCGCTCCCGTGGATCGCCAAGCCATCTTCGACCGATTCGTTAAGTTCGACACCGGTGGACGCGCCGGACTTGGTCTGACCATCGCCAAGACCTTCATCGAAGCGCACCACGAGCACATATGGTGCGAGGAGGCGCCGCAGGGAGGAGCACGATTCGTGTTCTCGATGCCCGCCCTGGACGAAATGCAGGAGGCGCACTGAGATGGCCAAGGTACTCGTCATCGACGACGATCGATCCCTGTTGCGCGCGCTTCGCTTGGGCCTGCAATCCGAAGGTCACGACGTCAGCGTCGCCCTGTCCGGAGAAAGCGGGCTTAGTCAAACGGCGATCGTGCAGCCCGACGTCGTGGTTCTCGATATCGGACTGCCCGACATCGACGTGCTCGAAGTGTGCAAACGCATCCGCGAGTGGAGCGACGTACCCATCATCATCCTCTCAGCCACCGGCGCGGAGAACCGCAAGATTGCCGCCCTCGATGGTGGCGCGAACGATTACGTCACCAAACCCTTTTCCATGGCCGAGCTCGAGGCGCGCATCCGCGTAGTGGTGCGAAATCGCAGTGGCGACAGCGAGGTGGACGACGGACCACTGCTCGAGTACGGCAATCTGCGCCTCGACCTCATACACCACGAGGCGACCTTGGCGGGTCGACATATAGCCCTCACTGGCAAGGAGTTCGACGTGCTCTCATTCCTGGCCCGTCACACTGGTCGTACCTGTACACACCAAATGATCCTCGGAGCGGTCTGGGGAGCGGGCTACGGCCAAGAGGCCCAGTACGTGCATGCCTACGTCCATCGACTTCGCCAAAAATTGGGCGACGAGAATGGCCAGCTGATTCGCTCAGTGCCTGGCGTGGGCTATCTTCTCGTCCACGACGAACCGTAATCAAAAGGGCAATTGGGGGGCATCGGCGAACGAAAGTCCCGTGATACGGCTACCTCGTTTCGCCGTTGAAGGAAAGATCAACTCGGGGCGAAACGATCGACTCTTGGCTTCGCCATTTCTTCCGCCACGAACCTCGATCCATACCTCACCACTTTGAGTATTGGTGACATGAGCCACGAAAACCCATGATTGACGTCGCTCCTTCGCTCCATCAACGGCTACTGCGTCACCAGTGGTCAGCCCAGCCCATTTAGTCGAACGCACCAAGTGACCTTGTCGAGTCACTACGCCGCGTTTTTTCACGCCTACTGTCTACACGACGTAGACGACACCCTGGCTAAGTCACCTCGGCGCATGTCCGCTCACCCCCCTGCAGGAGGAGTGTTCGTGGAGGCATTGGCGCCTCTGGCTGACGACTCGGGCCACTACTCAGCGGTGTTGCATTGTCGTGTGACGCACAACATCAGCATCCGAGAATCACCCAAAGCCAAGTGCGAAACTCAGGCGCGAAGATTTACAACGCCCGACATCTTCGAATTGAACAGAACGTACCGCGTGACCGAAGTCTCATTGGAACCTGAGAAAATATCGTCATCTTTGCCCCACGCACCCTAGCTAAAGGTGACTCCGCTCACTGACTTAGAACTCGCTGGACTCTGAAGATTCGGGTCGGTTAGGGCATCCGTCGCGTCTGAAATACCGGCCGGAGCCGGCGAGCAAGAGTTGCGATACCCACTGCGGCGGTCTTCATGAATGGTGCTATCTCAGTGAAGTCACCCGCCGCAGTGACGCTGAGGACACGGTGTGCCGTGCACGCACCCGCAAAAGTCGACACCATAGTCGGCAACCTCGCTCGGGCGATCTCGGACGCCGACGCTCCTGCTCCTGCTCCTGCTCCTGCTCCTGCTCCACATCATCAACTCAGATTCACGAGTCTTCATCGAACTTTCTCGCCACTGCGCACTCGCCCTTGAGACTTCAGTTGTGTAAGTGACGAGGCATCAAAACCCTGGTCTTCGAGTTTTTAGAGAATGTCGTCCCAGAATTGTGCGACGCGATTGCCGTCTCGAGATGGCCGAGATTTGTTCCAATATGGTGCGTCAACGAGTTGATAAGGGCACCGATGCATCCCTTGACGTGTCAGACCCCTCGCCTACGGTGAACCCATGGCTTTTGAACAACCACTCCCGAAATCACTCTCCCCCTCACGTCTGGCGGATTTCCAGGCGTGTCCTAGGCGCTATCAGTACGCCTCGGTGGAGCGCATCGCCCAACCAGCCAGCTACGCCACGGCCAAGGGTCGATTCGTGCACTACATCTTTGAGCATCTGTTCAAACTCGAGGCCGCTAACAGGACCATCGCGGCCGCACGAAGTTTTGTTGGCGCGGCGCGCGAGAATATCTTGACCCCCCAAGTTCGCGAGGAGATCGCACTCGACGAGGAAGTTGAGTCACGAATGCTCGCCGAGACCGACGCCATCATCGAGCGCTACTTCACCATGGAAGATCCCCGCGCGATCACGAGTGAAGGTGTCGAACTACGCGTCGGCGTCACGATCGACGACACGCCACTCTTCGGCATCTTGGACCGCCTCGACCGCGATGACGAGGGCAACCTCGTCATCGTCGACTACAAAACAGGAGCGCTGCCTAATCGCAATTATGACGCCCACACGTTCGCCAATGCCGAACTATACGCAGTCTTGTGCGAGGAAAAACTCCACGAGCGTCCAACCAAAATTCGACTGCTGTACGTGAGTCAAGGTGAAACCATTGAGAAAAATGTGTCGGACGTCGTCATCAAGGCGCGGGCGTCAGCTGCCACCTCGGCGTGGAAGAAAATTAGGCACTTTTACGATGACGGAATTTTCCCGGCCACCCCGTCGAAAAATGCGTGTCGCTTTTGTTCTTTTTATGAACGGTGTCGCGAAGCGGGTGTGCCGGTCGCGCCGCGCTAGTCCATAGGCTGGATGGGTGACTTCTTTCGGACTGAGCTACGACTACCGCTGCCCCTTTGCCAAGAACATCCATCTGCACGTTCTCGCCGCCCTGGCGGCCGG
>JABEUQ010000064.1 GCA_013044265.1 Acidimicrobiaceae bacterium | reverse complement strand
CTAGGAACCGTGACGATTGGCGTTGCCGCGACTAGCGCGACAGCGGCAAGCAAGTTCAAGGCGTGCATCGTCATTGACACCGGTGGTGTGAAGGACAAGTCCTTTAACCAGTCCGCGTGGCAGGGAGCGCTCGACGCGCAGAAGGCCGACTCGAACATTGCGCCGTCGTACCTGACTTCTACCTCGTCGACCGACTACGCGCCGAACATCACCACATTCGAGAACCAGGGTTGCGGCATCATCGTGACCGTCGGTTTCAACATGGACGCGGCAACCGCGGCAGCAGCTAACGCTAATTTGAAGCAGAAGTTCGCGATCGTTGACGACGCCCCGACCACCAAGTCGAAGAATGTCCTGGCTCTGCAGTACCAGACCAACCAGGCCGCTTTCCTCGGTGGGTACCTCGACGCCGCGACCTCTAAGACACACGTGGTCGCCACCTACGGTGGCATGAACTTCCCGTCGGTGTCCATGTACGAAAGTGGCTTCGTCGCTGGTGTTCGCTACTACGATCAGACGACCAAGTCGAAAGTTAAGGTCTTGGGCTTCACCCCTGGTAAGGGTGCCTGCACCCTGTCCAACTGCCCCGGCACCGGTACCTTCGTTGGTAACTTCACTTCACAGACTGACGGTAAGACCATCGCCGCGGGCTTCTTTGCCCAGGGCGCGGACTTCGTGTTCCCGGTCGCTGGATCAGTAGGCCTCGGCTCCGTCGTCGCCGCTAAGCAGGCCGGTGCGGGCCACCAGATCACGTGGGTGGACTCCAACGGTTGCTCGACTGACCCGACCGAATGCAAGTGGTACAACGCCACGGTTGCCAAGGGTGTTGAGCCTTCCGTGGCCGCCGCCATCCTGTCAGCCGCCAAGGGCACCTTCAAGGGTGGTACCTACTCGGGCACTCTGAAGAACGCTGGCACCCTGCTGGA
This sequence comes from Acidimicrobiaceae bacterium, assembly GCA_013044265.1. Taxonomy (GTDB): domain Bacteria; phylum Actinomycetota; class Acidimicrobiia; order Acidimicrobiales; family RAAP-2; genus RAAP-2. The sequence continues at coordinate 49,759 of JABEUQ010000064.1, read as the reverse complement.
ATTCAACACTTCGAGCGCCTCGGCGACGTTGAAGGCCAAGCTGACCAAGATCACGGCCGGCATCGAAAGCGGTACGATTTCGGTCAACCCGAACTCGTACCCGGCGACACCGAAGTAATTTACGTACCGCTCACGCGGGACGTCACAAAGGCCCGGGTCGTTCGCGACCCGGGCCTTTGTGCTGGCTACGATGGAGACTCATGCGTGTAGAACTGAAGGGGATCACGAAAAGATTCGGCTCCTTCACCGCGAACCACCAGATCGATCTCGTGGTCGAACCTGGTCAGATTCATTGTTTGCTCGGTGAGAATGGTGCGGGGAAGTCGACGTTGATGAACGTACTCTTCGGTCTCTTGCACGCCGAAGAAGGTGAAATCCTTGTCAACGGCGAGCCGGTTCGCTTCGCTAACTCTGGTGAAGCGGTGCGTCACGGTATTGGTATGGTGCACCAGCACTTCATGCTCGTACCCGTCTTCACCGCCGCCGAGAACGTCGTGCTGGGTTTTGAGCCAACCAAGTCCTTTAACCGCCTCGACCATAAGACCGCCAGCGCGAAGATCCTGGAACTCTCAAAGAAGTTCGGTCTCGACGTCGACCCCGACGCCGTTGTCGAGAATCTACCTATCGGACTTCAGCAACGCGTCGAAATCCTTAAAGCCCTCAGCCACGACGCTGAGCTACTCATCCTGGACGAGCCCACTGCCGTGCTGACACCCCAGGAGATCGACGCCCTGATGGAGATCATGCGCTCACTGGCCCGCGATGGCAAGTCAATCCTCTTCATCACCCACAAACTCAAAGAGGTCCGTGCGGTGGCCGACGTCATCACCGTCATCCGCCAGGGTCGAATCATCGACTCCGTGGCGCCCACCGAGACGGAGAACCAGCTCGCCGCCTTGATGGTCGGGCGAGAGGTGAATTTGATCGTGCACAAGGAGTCCACCGAACTCGGCGATGTCGTACTCGAACTCAAAGACGTTGTCGTACGTGACGACCGAGGTCTGGCGGTCGTCAACGGTGTCTCGCTCGACGTGCACGCCGGTGAGATTGTTGCCCTCGCGGGAGTCCAAGGCAATGGTCAAACCGAGCTCGCTGAGGCCATCTCCGGCCTCCGTCACGTGGAATCGGGCACAATTTCTTTGCGCGGGCACGACATCACCAACCACACCCCGCGCCAAATCCTGGACGCCGGACTCGGACACGTCCCCGAGGATCGCCAACGCGACGGGCTCGTGCTCTCGATGAGTCTGGCTGACAACCTCGTGCTGAACACACCGCGACGCGCTCCCTTCGCGCGACGCGGTACACGTAACCTCGGCGCCGTCGACGACAACGCCACCGTGCTGGTCGAACGCTTCGACATACGCACCACGGGTATCGACGCGAACGCTGGCTCACTCTCAGGGGGTAACCAGCAAAAAGTCATCGTCGCACGCGAACTCTCGCGACCGCTCACTTGTTTCATGGCTTCGCAACCAACCCGCGGCCTCGACGTTGGCTCCATTGAATACGTCCATCGCCAGATAGTCAATCAACGCAATGAAGGACTCGGCATCTTCATTATCTCCTCGGAACTCGACGAGGTCGTGGCCCTCGGCGACCGTATCGCCGTAATGTACGCGGGCCAAATTACCGGCATTGTCGACCCTTCGACGAATCGCGAGGACATTGGACTGCTAATGGCCGGATCGACCGTAGGGACCCATGACTAACGAACCCGCCGCGTCACCCACCGACACCCCTGTCGACGTGGCACGCGATGTCAGCACGCCCGCCACCAGAGGTTGGTGGGCTCGATATTCCTCCACCAGCCCAATCACCCTCACCGTCTTGGCACTCATTCTTGGTGTGGTGATTGGCGCGTTCATCATCATGGTGACGTCCGCACCGATTCTCGATTCCTGGCGATACAGCTTTCACCACCTCGGATCAATTGGTAGCACTCTCAAATTGACCTTCGATACGGTCGCCGCGGCCTACCGCGCCATGGTGACCGGTTCGATCATTGACCCCACCTTGTTCTTTCACTCAATCTCCACGGGACAGGGCTGGGACCAGACTCTCACACCCATCTCCGAGACGTTGACATACGCCACTCCGCTCGTAATCGCCAGCATTGGTGTCGGCATTGCCTTCCAGACGGGCATCTTCAATATCGGGGCGAACGGCCAGGCAATCCTGGGGGCCATTGCGGGTACTGCAATGGCGTCAATGATTCATCTACCGATGATCGTGCACCTGCCCCTCACCTTGATAGCCGGCATCCTCGGCGGAGCAGTCTGTGGCATGGTGCCGGGCGTGCTCAAGGCTTACACCGGAGCCCACGAAGTCATCGTGACTCTAATGTTCAACTACGTCGTCAACGCCATCTTGATTTACGTCTTGACGTCAACTGCGCTGCAGCTCCCCGGTCAATCAAATGACATTTCACGTAATTTTGATTCGACCGCAACACTCAATCCCCTCTTCGGGACGAAATCAGGACTTCGTGTCAGCTACGGGATATTCGTGGCCGCGGCAGTCGTCATTTTCGCCATCTGGTTCCTCAAGCGTTCCTCACTCGGGTTCGACTTCCGCATCACCGGGGCTAACCCCAATGCTGCCCGTGCGTCGGGCATCAATCCCAAGACCATCGTCCTAACGGTCTTCTTGGTCTCGGGTGGCCTTTCTGGCTTGGCGGGCATCGTGCAAGCAGCCAGCACCACGCACTACATCGATGGTGGTTTCCTGATCGGTTCCGCGGGTATTGGTTTCACGGCAATCACCATTGCACTCCTCGGACGTCTCCAACCCATCGGTATTGTGTGGGGCTCACTGCTCTTCGCCGCTCTGGGCGTGGGCGGGCGAGCCATGCAGGCTGCCACGGGTATTCCACTCGACTTAGCGACAATTATTCAATCCGTCGTCGTGCTCTTCGTCGCGAGTCCGGTCTTGATCACCGAAATCTTCCGACTGCGCTCCAGTGCCGAATCCTTCCAGTTGGCGAACAAGGGATGGGGTTCATGACTACCCTCGACACCACGACAGCGATCACCAGCACCCCGAAGCTCCGCGAACCCGTTGGCCGGCGTCGAATTATTGGCATTCTGACCGTCATCCTTGGTCTTTTCATCTTGCTCGCCTTTGGAGTGGGCTCCGCCGCGGGAGCCCACTCGCAATTCACCTTCACCCCGGTCAACACTTCGTCGGGCGCGCCGTGGCACCTCGCGCCGCTCACGTTGCTGACTCGGTGGTCGAACATAGTCCTCGGTCTCATCACGATCCTCGTTGGCGTGGAGACGTGGGTCCGCCGTCCGGCGGGCGCACTCGTCCGCTTCGGCGTGGGTGGGGTGCTGTTCTTCATTGCCCTGTTGCTGTGGTCCTGTCGCCAGCCTGGTCCCGCACCGGTGAGCTCGCTCAACTTCACTTCGGTACTCATCGGCTCGCTCTCCATTGCCATGGTCCTCATCTACGGATCGCTCTCGGGCGTTCTCTGTGAACGTGCGGGCGTCGTCAACATCGCCATCGAGGGTCAGTTCATCGGTGGGGCTCTGGCTGGCGCGATGATTGATTCAGTGACCAACAGCTTCTGGCTGGCCGCCCTGGTAGGAATTCTCGTCGGTGCCCTTATCGGGTGGCTCCTCGCGCTGCTGGCCGTACGCTACGTCGCCGACCAAATCATCATTGGCGTGGTCATCGTGACACTGATGGGCTCGATCTCGAGTTACCTCAACATCCAAGTCCTCGCCCCCTATCCAAACCTCAACGTAGGGAACAATGCTTCGAACGTAGCCATCCCGCTCATCTCGAAGATTCCCATCGTCGGCCCCGCGCTCTTTAACGAAACGATGTTCTTCTACGCCGCAATCGTTTTAGTGGCTCTCATCAGCTTTGGTCTGTTTCGTACGCGCTGGGGACTACGCGTCCGTTCGGTCGGAGAGCACCCGAAGGCTGCCGAATCCGTCGGTATCAGCGTGGCGCGAGTGCGCTACTCAACGGTGATCTTGGGCGGTGCCGTGGCCGGACTCGGCGGAGTAGCCTTCATTGCCGTTCAGGGGCAGTTCCAACCCGGAATTACTTCGGGATATGGCTACATCGCCCTGGCCGCGATGATCTTCGGAAAATGGAAACCTTCGGGTGCCGTGGTCGCTTCTCTCCTTTTCGGCGTGTCGGCCTACCTCGTCGACGCACTCCAGAACGAGAACGTGCCAATTCCCACCGAGTTCATGACCATGTTCCCTTACCTCGTGACTATCGCGGTGGTGGCCGGTCTGATCGGTCGCGTTCGCCCACCGGCGAGCGACGGCGTGCCCTACAAGCGCGACTAATCCTTCACGCCACGACTGCCCAGTCCCTGGACAACTCGAGCGGCGGCAACCATCGCGTGCTCGAGCGCCGACTGCACGTCGAGGTGATTCAGGCGATCACCCAAGTACGTTCCGGTTGCGCCATCACCAGCTCCCGTCGTGTCGACGACCACCTGAGCGTGCGCTCGCGCCGCGTACACACGTCCTTCATGGCGCACCAAAGCACCCCGTGCGCCGCGCGTCACCACAACTTCGGGCCAACTCCGAGCGAGGACTTCGAGGGCCACGTCGACGTCATTCTCCATTGCGAGGACGAGTGCCTCCTCCTCATTGGCGAAAATCATCGTGGCACCGTGCGCCGCGACAATGAAGTCTCGAACGCCCATCTGACGCAAGGGCTCAACGGAACAGACATCGACAGATGTCGTAGCGCCCAACGTAGTGGCCAAATCAAGAAGGCGCGGCACCATGGAGCGCGTTCGAGAGTCGAGGATCGTGTACCCCGACACGTGCAGGTGTACCAGAGATTCATCCATCCACGCCGCCACGTGCTCGTAGCGAAGGGTGGGATTGACGCCACGATCGGTCATCATGGCCCGTTGACCCTGCTCACCGACCAGAGCGACAACGACCCCCGTGGCGCCAGTCACTTCACTCAGACGCGCCTCTACATGCGAACGCTCCAAATCCTCGCGTACGAGGTACGCGGCAGCGTCGCTTCCCACGACGCCCGCGAAAGACACTTCAAACGATTCATCGACGACTGAGCGTAGGGCCACCGCGAGGTTCGCGCTCGAACCACCGCGGGCGACGCGCACACGTGAAGGTGTGTCACTGGTCGATGCCACAGCCGTGAGAGGTTGCACCACGACGTCGAGCATGGCGTCACCAACCAGAAGGATACGTCGGGTCACGAGAGTTGAGCGAGTTCCACGGCGATCTGTCCGGACAAGGCGGCGTTGGCGACAACGAGGTCACGGTTCACTTGGACGCTGGCACCACCAGTAAATCGGGCGAACTCGGCCAGAATCACTGGGGTCACGTCCTTGCCGACGGCACCCGACGCGGCGGCGTGCGAGAGAGCGGCGGTGAGGGCCTCATCGTGCAGCGTGGCGTCGAGTTGCAAGTCCTCCCGCACGGGGTTGGCTACCAAAAATCCAGATGATGACCAGTGTCGATGTGCGGCAAACGCCGCCGCCGCGAGGGCCGGTGATTCCACTCGCCAGTCCAGGCGAAAACCAGAGTCCGCGAGATAGAAGCCGGGGAAGTTCGAGGTTCGATACCCGGTGACGGGAACGCCAAGGGAGTCAAGACGCTCCAACGTGGCACCGATGTTGAGAATGGACTTGACCCCCGAAGCCACCACGAGGACGGGGATACGAGACAGGGCACTCAGATCCGCCGATTCGTCGTACGTGACGTTGGCGCCGCGGTGCACGCCACCGAGTCCACCGGTCGCCATGACGGAGATCCCGGCGTAATGTGCGGCGGCAATAGTACCGGCAACGGTGGTGGCACCACTGGACTTATGCGCAATCGCAAAACCCAGATCACGCGCGGACAGCTTGGCGCAGTGCCGACTCGGATCAGCGAGATCGGCCAGGGTCGAAGGCTCCATGCCAACTCGAATCACCCCATCGATGACGCCAATGGTCGCGGGCACCGCGCCGGCCGCACGAATAACCGCTTCGCACTGAGCGGCCACTTCAAGATTCTGCGGCGCGGGTAGACCGTGGACCACAATGGTTGTTTCGAGGGCGACCACGGCACGGCCCTCACTCAGGGCAGTCGCCACTTCGTCGTTCAGGGACAGGTGGGTGAGGGGGAGTGAAGTCATAATGGCCGCAGTGTAGTTCCACGCGGACTCCTGCTAGACCCGACTCGTGACCCCTTATCCCTAGGCTGGAGTAATGGACCTCGAGGCACAGCGTCTGGCCACGGCACATTCCGCGGTGCGCCTGGAATACCTGACGCTCGTCGTGGCCGTGGGCGAGGCTCTGGTGGCTCTCATCAGTGGAATCCTCGCCGGATCAGTGGCCCTCGTGGCCTTTGGCGCGGACTCCGTCATTGAGACGATCAGCGGATTCGTCGTACTCGGCCAACTGCTGACTCTGGCACAAAATCGCAGTGCGAAACGCTGGAACGAGCACCGCTCACATCGATTTCTCGCCGTATTGTTCTATACCTTGGCGCTCTACGTCGTGGTGAGTGCAGGGTGGTCGATCCTCGGTCGCCACCACCCCCACGAAAATGTCTTGGGTATCGCAGTCAGTATTTTTTCCGCAGTCGCCATGCCGCTTCTGGCGTGGTCGAAACGTACGACGGCGCACCGTTTAAGCGAGCACGGTCTCGCGTCGCTCTCGCGCCTACTGCTCGCCGACGCCGCCGAAACTGCGCTGTGCTCACTCTTGGCCGTGAGCACGTTAATCGGCGTCTCGCTCGCGTGGCGACACTGGTGGTGGGCCGACGCCGTGGCGAGTTTGGCGGTCGTGTATTTCGCACTGCGCGAAGGACGCGAGGCTTGGGAGTGCGAAGCGTAGTAGAGCGTGAGCAGCTCTCGAAAAGAGCCGCCGAGGTTGAGGGATACTCTTGGAAGGTGAGCGATCGAGCCGACGTCCCCTGGTCTCAACTGCGCGCCCTGGCCCGTGAGGCAACACGTCGTTCCTACGCGCCCTATTCGAACGTCCTGGTGGGCGCCGCCGCCCTCACCACCGAGGGAACCTTCGTGGTGGGATCCAATGTCGAGAATGCCAGCTACGGCCTGACGCTGTGCGCGGAATGCTCCCTCGTGAGTGACCTCGTGCGACAAGGTGGCGGCCGCCTACGAGCGTTGGCGGTAGTGGCCGGTGACGGAGAACCACTCGCTCCGTGTGGACGTTGTCGCCAGGTGCTCTATGAACACGCCGGCGCCGCTCTCGAGATCGATCAAGGTGAGGGTCACGCTGTGCTCACGCTGGGTGCCCTACTGCCGCACGCCTTTGGACCCGACGACCTACCCACCAGGAGCACGCTATGAGCATCCATTCCGCCGTTGACATCATCACCACCAAGCGCGATGGCGGGGTCCTGAGCGACGAGGCCATTGAGTGGATGCTCAACTCCTACGTTGCGGGCACCGTCGCTGACGAGCAGGTCTCAGCACTGCTGATGGCCATCTTCTTTCAGGGTCTCTCGGCGCGTGAACTCAAACGCTGGACCGACGTCATGATTGCTTCGGGTGAGCGTCTCGATCTCTCTCGGCTCTCTCGACCCACTGTGGACAAGCACTCGACGGGCGGCGTCGGCGACAAGATATCGCTCATCCTGGCTCCCCTGGTCGCTGCGTGCGGAGCCGCAGTCCCCCAACTTTCCGGACGCGGTCTCGGCCACACCGGTGGCACTCTGGACAAGCTCGAGTCAATCCCCGGGTGGCGAGCCACCCTGAGCAACGAGGAGGCGATCGAGCAGCTCGAGAGCGTGGGCGCCGTGATATGTGCCGCGGGCGCGGGACTCGCCCCCGTGGACCGCAAGCTCTACGCGTTGCGTGACGTGACCGGAACCGTCGAATCGATCCCCCTCATCTCATCATCCATCATGAGCAAGAAGATCGCCGAAGGCACCCAGGCGCTCGTCTTAGACGTCAAGGTCGGGCGAGGTGCCTTCATCAAAACTCTCGAGCGCGCACGCGAACTGGCCACCACGATGGTGGGGCTCGGACACTCGCACGGGGTTGCCACCGTCGCCCAGCTCACGGCGATGAACCAGCCCCTAGGTATCGCGGTGGGCAACGCCCTCGAAGTCAGCGAATCGGTCGATGTGTTGCGCGGAGCCGGCCCCGAGGACGTACGAGAACTTACCTTGTCCCTGGCGCGAACCATGCTGGAGCTCGTGGGTATTGACGTCGACCCCGCAACAAAACTCGATGATGGCACGGCCTACGAGGTCTACTGTCGCATGATCGAAGCTCAAGGTGGTGATCCCACGGCCATACTGCCGATTGCGAGGCACCACCACGTGGTGAGTGCCCCCCACGATGGCATCATCCAATCAGTCGACGCGCTGGGCGTTGGGGTGGCCGCTTGGCGTTTGGGCGCCGGACGCGCCCGCAAGGAAGATCCGGTCAGCGCCGGTGCGGGCGTGAAGTGTCTCGTGCGCGAGGGCGATTACGTCGTGGCCCACCAGCCCCTTTTCGAACTGTACGCCGACGATGAAGAGCATCTCCAACGCGGCATGGCGACTATCGAGAACACCGTCACGCTGGGTGACCAGGCTGCTCCGGCCGAGGCGATCCTCATCGAACGTATTTCCATTTAGACCCGCGAGGCTGTTGGCTAGCCTTGACCCATGTCAACGACGCCATTAAGCCCCGCCCGCATCAAAGCCGCCCCGAAAGTCCTCCTCCACGACCACCTCGACGGGGGGTTGCGACCCTCCACGGTGCTCGAACTCGCCCGCGAGATCGGTTACAAGGGTCTTCCCACTAGCGACGTCGACGAGTTGTCGCGGTGGTTCGTCGCCGACGCACCCGGCAGCGACCTGGTGCGCTACCTCGAGGGCTTCGCCCACACCACCGCAGTCATGCAGACCAAGGATCAGATTGAGCGCGTCGCTTCCGAGACGGCCTACGATCTCGCACTCGATGGTGTGGTCTACGCCGAGATCCGTTTCGCTCCTGAGTTACACCTGGAGCGAGGGCTCAGCCTCGATGAGGTCGTCGAGGCGGTACTGGCTGGCTTCGCGCACGGTACGGCGCAAGCTCGCGCACTCGGCAAGGTCATCATCGTACGGACGCTGATCTCGGCCATGCGCCAAGCTCACCGTAGCGCGGAGATGGCGGCCCTGGCCGTACGATTCCGCGACGCCGGCGTGTGCGGCTTCGACATCGCCGGACCCGAGGATGGATTCCCTCCCACCGAGCACCTGCCCGCTTTTCACCTCATTCAACGCGAGAATTTCCATATGACCATTCACGCGGGCGAGGCCTTCGGCCTACCGTCGATTTGGGAGGCCGTGCAGTTCTGCGACGCCGAAAGATTGGGTCACGGCGTACGCATCATCGACGACATCGAACGCGTGGGTGACGAATATCGCCTGGGACGACTCGCGAGCTACGTGCGAGATCGTCGCATCCCCCTCGAGGTCTGTCCCACGTCGAACGTGCATACCGGAGCCGCCGCCTCACTCGCCGAGCACCCCATTGAGTTGCTGCGTCAGTTGCGTTTTCGCGTGACCCTTAATACTGACAATCGTCTCATGAGCGGTATTACCCTCTCGAGTGAATTTGCCGCCTGCAGCGATGCCTTCGGCTGGACGCTCGAGGACATGGAGTGGCTCACGTTGAATGCCGCCAAGAGTTCGTTTTTTCAGTTTGACCAGCGCCTCGCGCTGATCAACACTGTGATCAAGCCGGGCTACGCCGCGCTGCGCGACGGCGCGATTTAGGTCGACATCGCAGTCTCGCTCGACCCAGGGCCCGACGGCGCACCCGTCTCGAGCGCACCGCAGCAACCCCGAGACGGGAAAACAATGCTGATCAGACCTCGAGGGCCAAAATCCTCGCGAGATCGTTACGCACGGCGTTCAGAATCGCCGTGCAGCGCTCTCGCTCCTCGGGTAGGTCCTCGACACCAGAATTGCCCACCACCTCGATATAGGCCTTGAGCTTGGGCTCGGTGCCCGAGGGGCGCACCACAACGCGCCCGGTCGTACCCAGTCGCCAGATCAGCCCTTGGGTGCGAGCAAGGCCATTCCAGCCCGCTTCGAGGTCCACGACCTCGCTGACCCCTACCCCGCCCAGGACCTCAGGTGGAGTGGCGCGCACCTTTTGCATCACCGTGGTCAGGACCTCGCGCCCGTGCCCAGAACTCACGCGCAGTGACAACTGCGAGCCCGCGTGTACGCCGTAGCGCGCCTCGAGCTCGTCGATTCGGTCCAGCAGGGTCAGTCCGTGAAGGGAAAGGTCGTGAGCTAATCGTGCCAGGGCCAGGGCCGCCGACACGCCATCCTTGTCGGCCACGCACGGGTCCACCGCGAAGCCCAAGGCCTCCTCGTAGGCGAAGGCCAATCGTTTACCGGGCGCCGCCTTCGTAATCCACTTAAAGCCCGTCAGCGTCGTAGCGTAGGCCACGCCCGCGCGCGAGGCCATCTTTTCGAGCATCGACGACGATACGATGGTCGTCGCCACGACGTCGTCATCCTGCGCAGCAGCGAGGGCTTCGGATCCCAGTAGCCATCCAATCTCGTCACCACGTAGGACCCGCCACGAGCCATCGCGACGTCGCACCGCCGCCGCCATTCGGTCGGCATCAGGGTCATTGGCCAGCAGCAAGTCCGCGCCGACTTCGTTGGCGCACGCGATGCCCGCGTCAAGCACCCCTGGTTCCTCGGGATTAGGAAATGGCAGGCCCGGAAATTCGGGGTTCGGAAGAAACTGTCCGTCGACGATGGCCACATTCACGAATCCCGAACGCGAGAACAATTCGGCCATGGTCTCGCCACCCACCCCGTGCAGGGGCGTATAGGCAATCGACAGAGGGCTCGCGAGAACACCGAAACGACCCGCCATATGTTCTCGGTAGCTCTCGAGAATGCCCTCGTCGACTACCTGGTGCAGGAGTGAAGTGCGATCAGCCAAATGAGCTTCGCCCGCAATGTTCGCGTGGCGCTCCACCGTCGCGTCGTGAGGGGCAATGATCTGAGAACCATCGGGCCCATAGAGCTTGTAGCCGTTGTCCGCCGGCGGATTGTGACTCGCGGTGATCATGATCGCCGCCGCCGCCCCCAGCGCCTGTAGAGCGAACGCCGTCAGTGGTGTCGGGAGGGGACGGGGCATCTCGTACACGCGCACTCCCGCGCCCAACAAGATGCCCACTACCTCATCGTTAAAGACTTCAGAGCCGAATCGCGCGTCGCGGCCAACCACCACACCGCGCTCGCGGTCCACGCCAATCTCGTCTAACCAGGCGATGACTCCTTGCGTCGCACGACGTACTGTGCAACGGTTCATCCCAGCCGGTCCTGACATCATGGGGCCCCGCAAGCCCGCGGTGCCGAAGGTCAGCGGTGGATCGAAGCGACGACGTAACTCGTCCTCGTTACGATCGTCCAGTAACTTCTCGATCGTGGCGCGGTCGTTCTCGTCAGGGTCGACCGCTAGCCAGGCTCCCACGCAGGACAAAAACTCGTCGTTCATAGCACTGGCATCAGTCGCGCGAGTAACTCACCTAACGATGAGGTCGCCGCTTGACCCGCTTCGAGAACCTCCAAGTGACTCAATGGTGCATCGGCCACGCCCGCCGCGAAGTTCGACACGAGACAGAGGCCCAGAACCTCCGCTCCCATGTGGCGAGCGGCGATTGCTTCGAGTACCGTCGACATCCCCACCAACGTACCGCCCATTGTGCGGGCCATCGCAATTTCGGCGGGTGTCTCGTAGTGCGGTCCTCGAAAACCCACGTAGACGCCTTCACTGAGTTCCGGAGCCGCTTCAAGGACCGCCGAGCGCAATCGGCGTGAGTAGAGATCCGTCAGATCAACGAAGCGCGAACCGTAGGGCGCTGGTGGGACGTCACCTTCCATTGGCGACGTAGCGGTGAGATTGATGTGGTCCTTGATGACTACGACCGAACCGGGACCTTTGGTCGGGTCGATACCACCGCACGCGTTGGTGAGAACCACCTTGCGCGCTCCTGCGGCTATCACCGTACGCACCGGATGTGCCACCTGATCAGCTGTGTATCCCTCATAGAGGTGCACGCGACCCGACACCAACGCCACCTTGACCCCGTTGACGTCCAGCGAAAAAATCTGACCAGCGTGACCCACCACGGTGGGGGCCACGAAACCACGCAGCGTCCCCGTTGCCACCTCGGCGAAGGGTGTCCCCAACGCCCGGGCACCTTCCTTCCAGCCCGAGCCCAGCACGATGGCGACATCGTAGGAGTCGACCCCGCTGCGCACGCGTAGTTCGTCGGCCGCCTCGGTCGCGAGTTGGTAGGGATGCGTCATCATTGTCCAATCGTGTGCCAGACCGTGGAGGTCTCGACAAAGGTCCGCAGTCGACGAAGAGAATTTCCCACGTCGTTCACGCGTGGACGGTACACGCGCTTTATTGATCCAGCGGCGAGGAGGGCGAGTTCGTCACCTAATTCCGCGCCGCCGCTCACGTCGAGGCCGTCGACGTCTTCGTGGGTGGCCAGGTGCGGCGCCAACTCACTCGTACATCCCGTTAACACGTTGAGGACTCCACCCGGAAAGTCCGCGGTCGCCGTCATCTCAGCGAGTACCACCGCCGGAGTAGGCCGGCGTTCACTCGCCAGCGCCACCACCGCATTGCCCACGCAGATCGGTGCGGCGACGGCCTCGACGAAGCCTTCGAGTGACGACTCTTGGGGGGCGATCACCCCAATGACCCCGCTCGGGATGGGCAACGAGAAGTTGAAAAATGGCCCGGCTACGGGATTCGCACCCCCGAGCACTTGAGTCGCCTTGTCGGTCCAACCGGCGTACCAGACGATGCGGTCAATGGCGCGCGCGACGCTGCGTTGCGCCTCACTCTTCTTCACACCCTCCGCCAACTGAACATGTTCGACGAGTTCAGCCCGACGGCCCTCAGCCATCTCGGCCCAGCGATACATGACCTGTCCACGGTTATAGGCCGTGGCGTTCCACCACTTGACCTGGGCACTGCGCGCCGCCACCACGGCTTCGCGCAGGTCCTTGCGCGAAGCTTGAGCCACGTTGGCCAGAAATTTCCCGTCCGCCGTCATGACCTCGTAGCTGCGCCCGGACTCCGAGCGCGGAAAAGCGCCATTGACCACCAGCTTGTAGGTCTTCTTGACATCGAGTCGCTCAGACATCGAGGTACGCCTCCAGTCCGTGACGACCGCCCTCGCGGCCAAATCCCGATTCACGTACACCGCCGAAGGGGCTGGTGGGATCGAACTTGTTGTACGTATTAGCCCAAATCACTCCGGCGCGTAGTCGCTGAGCGACCCACAGAGTGCGACTACCCTTCTCACTCCATACACCGCAGGCCAAACCGTACTTCGAGTTGTTCGCTTTGGCGATGGCTTCTTCGGGCGTACGAAAAGTCAGCACGGAGAGCACTGGACCGAAGATCTCCTCACGGGCAATGCGGTGGCTCTGGGCCACGTTGGCGAAAACTGTCGGAGCGAACCAATATCCCTTGGCGGGCAAATCGCACGAACTGGTGTAGCGAGTCGCGCCTTCTTGCTCGCCCCAATTGGAGAGTTCGCGAATGCGCTCGAGCTGCGCAGCGGAGTTGATCGCCCCGACGTCGGTGTTCTTGTCCATGGGATTGCCCACACGCAATTGGTCGACGCGACGAAGGAGTCGACGCAGCACCTCGTCCGCCACCGATTCCTGCACCAAGAGTCGCGACCCCGCGCAGCACACGTGCCCCTGGTTGTAGAAGATGCCGTCGATGATGCCCTCGATCACCTCATCAATAGGGGCATCGTCGAAGACGATGTTGGCTCCCTTGCCACCTAGCTCTAAGGTCAAACGTTTCGACGTCGGGGCCACGCGCTCTTGGATTAAGCGACCTACCTCGGTTGATCCCGTGAAGGCGATCTTGTCGACACCCGGGTGATCCACTAACGCCGCACCCGTGGTGCCGTCTCCGGTCACAATGTTGACGACACCCTCGGGCAGTCCCGCCTGTTGAAGGATCTCCGCCAGAATCAGTGCAGAGAGGGGTGTCGTCTCGGCCGGCTTTAACACGCAGGTGTTGCCCGCCGCGAGGGCCGGCGCCAACTTCCACGCCGCCATCAAGAGGGGGAAGTTCCAGGGGATGATCTGACCCGCCACCCCAACGGGTTGGGGGTTCGGCCCGTAGCCGGCGTATTCGAGTTTGTCGGCCCAACCGGCGTAGTAGAAGAAATAGGCCGCCGCTAGGGGAACATCGATGTCACGCGTCTCTCGGATGGGCTTGCCGTTATCAAGCGTTTCCACCACGGCGAGCTCACGCGAGCGCTCTTGGATGAGTCGCGCGATGCGGTAGAGGTATTTGGCACGTTCGGCCCCCGACGTTTTGGACCAGACCTTGTTGTAGGCGCGGCGAGCGGATGCCACGGCGACGTCAACGTCGCTCGAACTCGCCATCGCTACGGTGGCAATCGTCTCCTCGGTCGCCGGATTGATAGAGGTGAACTGCTGGTGGCGCGACGGCTCAGTGAACTGTCCGTCAATGAAGAGACCGTAACTGGGTTGCAGACGCGCGAGGGATGCTGATTCGAGAGCCGCATCGTAACCAAGCGCGCCGAGTTCTGAGGTGAGTGAGTTGTCGGTCATGTCAGTCCCCTGAGAATTCGTCGGGTCGCACGTACGCCCCGGTGCGTTGCTTGCGTCGTTGCATCAACAAGTCATTCAACAACGACGAGGCACCGAATCGGAAGTACTCAGGTGTCAGCCACGATGCGCCCACCGTCTCGTTGACGACGACCAAGTACTTGAGCGCATCCTTCGTGGTGCGGATGCCGCCGGCCACCTTGACGCCCACCATTTGGCCAGTTTGCTCGGCGAAGTCTCGCGCCGCCTCCAGCATCACCAGCGCCACCGGCAACGTCGCGTTGACTCCAACTTTTCCAGTCGAGGTCTTGATGAAATCGGCTCCGGCCAACATGGCGATCCAACTAGCCCGTTTCACGTTGTCGTACGTCACTAATTCGCCGGTCTCCAAGATGACCTTGAGGTGAGCCCCACCACACGCCGCCTTAACCGCAACGATCTCGTCGAAGACCTGTCCCCAGCGACCAGCCAGAAACGCTCCACGATCAATGACCATGTCGACTTCGTGCGCACCCGCGCCGACGGCGTCGGCCACGTCGAGAAGTTTCACGTTGCGCGATGCGCGTCCGGAGGGGAACGCCGTCGCCACCGACGCCACCGCCACGGTGGCGTCACCGAGGACGTGACGCGCGTGCGCGACGAGGTCGGGATACACGCACACTGCCGCCACACTCGGCACCGCGAGATCACTGGGATCGGGACGGCGAGCCTTCGTGCATAGGGAAGTCACCCGACCTTCGGTGTCCGAACCTTCGAGAGTAGTGAGGTCCACCATTGAGATAGCCATATCGATGGCGGACATCTTGGTCGACTTCTTCAACGAGCGCGTACCCAATTTGGCGACGCGACTCTCCACTCCAACCGCATCCACCCCACTGAAGGAACGAACGAAACGTCGCAATTCATCCTCGTTGTGTATGGCCGGGACCGAGATCACCGCGGGGACTAACACGCCGCGCTCACCATCGTGAACCAACCGAAGAGGTGCCGTACTCACTTAAGTCAGGCTAGCAATGTGGACCCCACCAGCCCAGTCCCTCAGGAATAGATAGGCAATTCACCGGCCGCCAGGCGCTGCGCCAGCGTCGGCGCGGCAGCGTCCTTTTCGCTCAAGATGGCCTCACCGCTGAGTGACCACGGCACGTTGATCTCTGGGTCGAGTGGATAGATTTCGAGCTCGTGGGGTGCATCGTAGGGGGAGGACAGGAGATACGACAGGGCGGCGGTGTCAGAAGTCACGCAGAATCCGTGCGCCACGCCCGCGGGCAAAACAACGGTTGTCCCCTGGTCCGCCGCAAGCGACACCGTCACCACGGCACCGAAGGTGGGTGAGCCCACGCGGATGTCCACGATCACGTCGTCGAGGGTCCCGTACACGCAGGTGACGACCTTGGCTTGTCCCCGCGCAGCCACGGAGTAGTGCAAGCCACGCACCACGTTGCGAGTGGACAATGAGAGGTTGGACTGTTCGGCCGCGAAGTCGACCCCCACTGACGTGAAGTCGCTCAATTTGAACCACTCGCGAAAATAGCCACGGTCGTCCGCGAAGACCCGCGACTCCGCCACGAAGAGTCCGGCAATATCGAGTTCGCGCAAGTTCACATCGCCTCCTTCAAGGAGCGCCACCACGTCTCGTTGTCTAAGTACCACTGCACGACCGCCGCGAGGCCCTCCTCGAAAGGAACCTGGGGGCTGTAACCCAGTTCATTGCTGATCTTCGAGCAGTCAACCGAGTAGCGACGGTCGTGACCGAGCCGGTCGGCGACGGGTTCGATGCTGGCGTCGGTCTTGTCGCAGAGCTGCAAAAGGCGATACGTGAGTTCCTTGTTCGTGAGTTCAGTACCGCCGCCGATGTTGTAAATCTCGCCCGTTCGTCCACCTTCGAGGACGAGCAAGATACCGCGGCAATGATCGTCCACGTGCAGCCAGTCACGCACATTGAGCCCGTCGCCGTAGAGGGGCACCTTGAGTCCATCCATCAGGTTGGTGACGAAGAGCGGGATGACTTTTTCGGGGAACTGTCGAGGACCGTAATTGTTCGAGCATCGCGTCACGCACACGTGCATCCCGTAGGTGCGGTGGTAGGCGAGCGCTGCCAAGTCCGATCCAGCCTTGGAGGAGGAGTAGGGCGAGTTGGGCTCGAGAATGTGGTCCTCCGACCACGATCCCTCGGCAATCGAACCGTAGACCTCGTCGGTGGAAACGTGCACGAAGCGTTCGACTTGGTGGCGCCGCGCACTCTCCAGCAGGGTCTGGGTACCAATCACGTTGGTCTCAAAGAAAGTCCGCGCACCGGTGATGGATCGGTCCACGTGGCTCTCGGCAGCGAAGTGCACGACCGCCTGGGCGCCGCGCAGGACTTCCTCGGTCACTTCGGGGTCCGTAATGTCGCCCTGTACGAAACTGACGCGCGAGTCGCGCACAACGCTCTCGATGTTCTCGCGCCGGCCCGAATACGTGAGGGCGTCAAGAATCACGATGTCGTCGTAACCCAAGTGCTGCGCTTCCAGCAACATCTCAGCGAAGCGAGAACCTATAAATCCGGCCGCTCCGGTAATCACAATGCGCATGGCGATACCTCGGCCTTAGCTAGGGGTTGACGGACTTCTATACTAATGGAGTGAAGGGAATCATTCTGGCCGGTGGTAGTGGCACGCGTCTCTACCCCATTACCCGCGCTACGTCGAAGCAATTGCTTCCGGTGTACGACAAGCCAATGATCTATTACCCTCTCAGCACCCTCATGCTGACCGGGTTACGCGACATCTTGCTCATCACCACTCCCCACGACCAGGCAGCCTTTCAGCGCCTGCTCGGGGACGGATCGCACCTGGGTCTCAATATCTCCTGGGTGCTACAGCACGAGCCCAACGGTCTGGCCCAAGCACTGATTCTGGGCGAAGACTTCCTGGCGGGCGACAAGTGCGCCCTCATCCTGGGCGACAACTTGTTCCACGGACCCGGCCTCGGGAGCCACCTGAGCGAGAACACCAATATTGATGGTGCTTTGATTTTCGCGTACGAAGTCTCCGACCCCACCTCCTACGGCGTAGTCGAATTCGCCGAGGATGGCAAAGTCCTCTCGATCGAAGAAAAGCCCAAAGAACCCAAGAGCCGCTACGCGATACCAGGGTTGTACTTCTACGACGAGAAGGCTTCCGCTCTTGCGAAGACTCTGACCCCGAGCGCCCGCGGCGAGCTCGAGATCACTGCCCTGAACAACGCGTATCTCGAGCTCGACGAGCTCCACGTACAGACCCTCTCACGTGCGACCACCTGGCTCGATACCGGTACCCACGAGTCTCTCTACGAGGCTGGCGGTCTGATTCGTACCCTCCAGCACCGCAGCGGACTGCGCATCGGCGACCCCGAGCAGATTGCCCGTGACCACGGTTGGATCGCTTCGGCGTAGTTTTCGCTCTCCCGGGAACAAACCTTCGCCTACAGTGTTGTCACGACACCCCTGAAGGAGATTTCATGTCCACTGTCGCCGTCACCACCCGCCGCTCGGTACTGGCCGACGTGGTCGTCCCCCAGTCGTTGCTCGCCGACGCCCTTTTAGTCGTGGGGGCCGCCGCCTTCGTTGGTCTCATGGCGCAGATCTCCTTCTACATCCACCCCTTCGTCGTGCCCTTCACCGGCCAGACTCTCGCAGTCCTGTTGGTGGGCAGCACGCTCGGCCTGCGCCGCGCGCTCAGCGCTATGGCTCTCTACGTAGCGCTCGGACTCGCGGGTTTGCCCTGGTTCGCCGGTCACGCCAGCGGTTACTCCTCGCTACTGTTCGGCTACCTACTGGGCTTCGTCCTCTCAGTCACCCTGATGAGTTGGCTCGCTGCCAAGGGCAACGACCGCAACGTCGTCAGTGCGCTCGGCCTCTTCATCATTGGCGAGCTCGCCATCTACGCGATCGGCGTACCGTGGCTGGCCATTGACCTGCACATGTCACTCGCCAAGGCCGTGACGATTGGCATGACGCCTTATCTGATCTTCGACCTGGCCAAGGCCATCGTGGCCGGAGTCGCGCTGCCGAGCGCGTGGCGTTTCGTCGCGCGCGCGACCGGGAAATAATTCACCCTCGACGAGTAGCCACCACCTCGACGGTAAGTTGGACGTCATGACTGACGCTCGCCTCCCCGAACCCGAACCCGACGTTTCTGAGGACCACCCAGTCTCCGAGCACTGGGTCTGGGCCGGATATCACCGCCCCGCCATCCCACGCGTCCTCGTTGAGCACATGACCTCGCAGTGGGCGACGCTCGACCCCAGCCCCGAAGTGCATCCCGCACGAGCCAATTTCGCGGCACGACGTGATGAGGTCGGTCGCTACTTCAGCGACTGTACCCTGGTCGTGCCCACCGGAAATCCCAAGGTGCGCGCCAACGACACGGATTATCGCTTTCGTGCCGGCACCGACTTCTTCTACCTCACTGGATGTCAAGAGCCCGATGCGGTCCTCGTCATCGCACCAAGTGCGGCGGGGCCTCGTTGCACCCTCTACGTCGCACCACGACGTGATTTCTCAACGCACGATTTCTTCACCGACGCACGCTACGGCGAGCTCTGGGTTGGCGCGCGGCGCGGCGTCGGTGAGTGCGCGAGCTACTACGGCATCGACACCGCACCCCTGGATCGTCTCGAGAAGGACCTCGCGTCACTCATGGCGACCCGTGTGCTGTGCGTACGCGGCTTCGACGCCGCCATCGATGCCCTCGTTGCGAGCGACGTCGACGATGAACGCCTCAGCGCTCAACTCTCGGAGATGCGCCTCGTCAAGGACGACTACGAAGTCGCCCAACTCGAAGAAGCCATCGGCCACACCGTCTCGGGCTTCGAAGATGTAGTGCGCGCGCTCCCCCAAGCGATTGGTCGCGGCGAACGCGTCATCGAAGGAGTTTTCAACTTGCGCGCGCGCGTCGAAGGCAACGACGTCGGTTACGACACCATTGCGGCGACGGGCACGCACGCCACGGTGTTGCACTGGACGCGCAACAACGGGGATGTCCACGACGGCGACTTATTGTTGCTCGATGCGGGCGTCGAATGCCACCAGCTCTACACCGCCGACGTGACGCGCACCATCCCAGTCAACGGCCGTTTCTCTCCGGTGCAACGGCGGGTCTATGAATTAGTGCTCGCAGCCCAACAAGCGGCCTTGGACGCCGTTCGGCCCGGTGTCGAATTTCGTACACCTCACCACGTCGCGATGAAGGTGATGACAGAGGGACTCTTCGATATGGGCATCTTGCGCGAGACGCCCGAGGAGGCCCTGCGTCCCGACCGACAACTGTTTCGTCGCTACACGCTGCACGGGACCAGCCACATGCTGGGGATCGACGTCCACGACTGCGCCAACGCCCGTAACGAGAAATATCACGGAGTCCTGCACGAGGGCTACGTCTTGACCATCGAGCCGGGACTCTACTTTCAAGCCAACGACCTCACCGTGCCCGAGGAGTACCGCGGGATCGGTGTGCGCATCGAGGACGATGTTCTGGTGACCGCGGATGGTCATCGCAACTTGTCGGCGGCGCTACCTCGCGACCCCGACGAGATCGAGGCGTGGATGACCGGAGTATGGGCTAGTGGGCCCACGGACCTCAGCCTGCGCTGAAGTCCTCTCGCTACTCAGTCTCTATCTCCTCGCGGCTGATGCCGAGGAAGTAAAGGACCGCGTCCAAGTAGGGAACGGAGAGGGCCGCGTCAGCGTGCTCGCGTACGACCGGCTTGGCATTGAAAGCAATGCCGAGTCCGGCCACCGAGATCATGTCAATGTCATTGGCACCGTCGCCCACCGCGACCGTCTGCGCGAGAGGTACCCCTACTTCGGCGGCGAAACGCTCCAGCGCCCGTGCCTTGCCGGCACGGTCAACGATGGGCCCCGCGAGACGGCCGGTGATGATGCCGTCCACGATCTCAAGTCGGTTGGCCTCGAGGTAGTCCACGTGCAGTTCTACCAGCAGCGGTGCGAGCACCTCGACGAAACCACCCGATACGACGGCGGGCACGTAGCCGAGTCGATGCAGGGTACGTAGCAGTGTGCGCGCGCCAGGTGTGAGACGCAGTTTCTCTCGCACGCGGTCGAGCACGCTGGCATCCAAACCCGCCAGCAGGGCGACACGTCGTCGCAGGGACTCCGCGAAGTCCAACTCTCCGGCCATCGCGCGCTCGGTGATCTTGGCGACCTCACCGGCGCACTGGGCCTCCACGGCGAGCAGGTCAATCACCTCGTCCTGGAGCAACGTCGAGTCGGCGTCCATAACGACGAGGTGCTTGGCCCGTCGGTGCAGCCCGGCGCGCTGAACCGCGAGGTCGACTCCACTGGCCTGCGCGACGACAGTCAGAGCTTCGCGTAATGCCACGTGATCGTTGCCACGCACCACGAGTTCGTAGCAGTCGACCGGGTAGCTCGCCAAGTGCACAATTCGTTCACACGTTGCCTGCACCGAAGCGATTGCCCGAAAAACTTCCTCGAGTTGGTCGGCGCCGATGCGTTGCGCGAGCAGTGTCACCAACAACCGCCCGCCCGCCTGCACCGGATCAGGCGTCACGCGTTCGACCGTCGCGACAATACCGTCGCGGTGAATGTCGCGCACGGCTAACGCGGCGCGAAGATCGTCCTCGCTCACTGACTCATCCACGCTCACCTCAGCGCACAGCACCAGGGAGCCGCGAATAGTGATCTGAGCGACGTCCGAGAGTTGACCACCCTCGGTACTCACCTGAGCGAGCGCCGCGAAGAGCTCGGCGCCCACTCCGACGCGGTCGGGTCCGGAAACAGTGACGAGGTACGTAGTGTGCGACACGGCTAAATGCTAGGGGGTTTCCTCAGACTCACCGAGATGCTCCTCGCGCGAACGCAGTTCTCGCACCATCGCCACGTTGACGTCGCTACGCGAGTCGAAGTGCCACAGAGATGGCAGAGCCGCGCCCACGACCGCCACTGAGCCCGAACACGCGAGCCCACCAAAGGTGAGAGAGAAACGCAGACTCGTCCACGCCGCCATCACGCCCGCCCGGAACTGGCCCGCAGTCGGACCTAGGGAATACGAGATCATCTCCATGCCCGCCATCCGCCCGCGAATGTCGGACGGGATCGACTCGTTCCACATGGTCGATCGAAAAATGCCACTGAGTGAGTCGGCCCCACCGGCGATTGCGAGACCCACGAGTACTAACCACAACGATGACGAGAAGCCGAAGAGCGCGATACCCAGACCCCACAAGGTCGCCGCGAAGACCACTCCGCGTCCGTAGTGGCGCACTCTCCTCGTCCAACCCGAGAGCACTGTGAAGATCAGAGCCCCAGTGGGCAGGCCGCAGTAGAGGAGGGAGAGTGCGTAACTCGAATGAAAGCGCGCGGCGACGAAGGGCAGCATCGCGACGGGAAAGGCGAAAGTCATCGCCAGCAGATCAATGATGTAGGTGCCCACGATGTCGGGTCGCGAACGCAGGAAGCTGAGACCTGCCCGTAATGCTGCACGATCGTTGTCGCCGTGTGGCGCCGGTGGTACCTGCTGGGCGAGACCCGATAACAAGAACAGCGAGAGGGCGAAAGTCACCAGGTTCGCTCCGTAGACGATGCCCGGACCAGCGCTGACCGCCACCAATCCGCCGAGTGCGGGACCGATGATGGACGCCGTGGTGTAGCGGATGTTGGCGAGGGCCGACGCGGCACGTTGTAAATCATGGGGCACAAAGGCTTGATTGAGCGCTTCGATGCTCGGACGCTGCACACTCGACACCGCGGCGGCCACGACCGCATCGGCGTAGAGGATCCAGACTTGAGGGTGAGGTAATAACGCGTTCATCAGCACGATACCCGTCGCGATCATCAACAGAACCTCCATGGTGATGATGAGGCGGCGGCGATTCATGCGATCTGCCAGGACGCCCCCGTAGAGGCCGAAAACGATCAACGGCACAAGTTCGAAGAGACCCAACGCACCCACGTCGAAGGGTGAGTGGGTGAGCTGTTTGAGTTGATAGGGAATCGTGACGTACGTGGCTTGCGATCCCAAAGCAGTGATGAAGCCCGCCACGTAGAGTCTGCGGTATTCCCTCGAGATGCGAAGTGGCGCGAGGTCAACGCCGATATGTTGCTTCACTCGGGCGAACCAGACTGCCAACCCGACTCGAGCGTGAAGTGGCGAATGATCCTCGCCGGGACTCCCCCGAGCACCACGTGATCAGGAAACGTCCCGCGCACGACGGCGCCCGCGGCCACCGTGGTATTTCGTCCGAGATGAGTGCCGGGCAGTATGACGACGTTGGTCCCCAGCCAACTGCCCGATCCGATTGAGACGGCCGATTCTTCGGGAGTTTGCCAGCCCACGGGCACGTCGGGGTCCAAATACGTGTGATTCTGATCGGTGATGTACACGTAGGGTCCCGTCTGGATCTCGTCACCCAGCGTGATAGACCAGTGCCCGATGATATGAGAACCGCGTCCGATGACGCACTTCTTGCCGATACTCACCACTGGCGCGTGCAGCATCTCTTGATCACCGTTGATACCAGCGGTGAGGCAGACGTTCGGGCCAACGAGCGTCTCATCTCCGATAGAGAGATAGCGCTCGTTGTAGATGACGCCCTGCGGTGCCATCAATCCAGCTCCTCGCCCGAAGTAGAAGAACTGGCGTGCATAGTAATCATGCGGCGCCACGGCGGCGACTTCATTCGCGTAGCGACGAGCGACGCGAATGCGCTCACCCAACCACTGACGGTAACGAAGTCTCAAGTTCACTGAGCCAACGCTAGTGGTGAGGTCAAACTCCGCGGAAAATGGACCTCCACCCTCGAGTGCGACCCTCGAGTGCGACGCTCTAGTCCAGCGTCAACGGGGCGTCGATATCGATGTCGACCTCGCCCCCTACCACGTCAGGTAGCAACGCATTCGCCATATGCTCACGCACCCGACCGTCAATCTCCGCCATCGTCTGAGGGTTCTCACGCAGGAAGCCCTTCACGTTCTCGCGACCCTGACCCATCTGCTCACCCTCGTAGGTGAACCAGGCTCCGGCCTTCTTGACGAAACCAAGTTCCACCGCAACGTCCAGCACCGAGCCCTCACGACTAATGCCCTGTCCGTACATGATGTCGAATTCAGCCTGTTTGAAGGGAGCAGCGCACTTATTCTTGACTACCTTGACGCGGGTACGATTACCCACCACCTCGGTACCATCCTTAATCGACTCAATACGTCGAATGTCGAGTCGAACGCTCGCATAGAACTTGAGGGCGCGACCACCGGGAGTCACTTCGGGCGAACCGTACATGACGCCAATCTTCTCGCGAAGCTGGTTGATGAATACGGCCACAGTATTGGATTTAGATAGTCCGCCAGTGAGTTTGCGCAACGCCTGACTCATCAGTCGCGCCTGTAGGCCGACGTGAGAATCTCCCATGTCACCTTCGATTTCGGCACGTGGTGTCAGAGCCGCGACCGAGTCAATGATGATGACGTCGAGAGCGCCTGAGCGAATCAACATGTCGCAGATCTCTAACGCCTGTTCGCCCGTGTCGGGCTGAGAAATCAGCAAATCATCCACATTCACGCCAATGGCGCGGGCGTAGACCGGATCCATCGCGTGTTCGGCGTCAATGTAGGCGCACACACCACCATTGCGCTGCGCCTCGGCGACCACGTGCATGGCCAGAGTCGACTTACCCGACGACTCGGGGCCGTAGAGCTCGACGATGCGCCCCCGGGGCAGACCACCAATGCCGAGCGCCATGTCCAGGGCGAGAGCGCCAGTGGGGATGGATTCGATGTTCATGTGCAAGTTCTCACCCATGCGCATGATTGAACCTTTGCCGAACTGCTTCTCAATCTGGCCGAGGGCCGATTCGAGGGCCTTGGCGCGATCGTCGGTTGCCATTGGTGTCTCCTTGTTCTTCGTCACTTGGGGGACGTTACAGACCCCTAGTCACATCGGTCGCTCTCCGCTAGAAAGAACCGTACTACGAACAAGTGTTCGTAGTACGTATTTCTCTGAAAAACCTCAAGCCAGCCGGTCAAGACCACGGCGCAATGCGTCGAGCGCTCCGATGGCGCTAAAAGAACGCACGCGTGCGCGGTCCCCAGGAACGCGAAGTTGCACGTGGGTAACCTCGTCGCCAATCGCCAACCCCACGAAGACCGTGCCCGGACCCTGTCCATCTTGCTCGTCCGGTCCAGCGACACCGGTGACCGCCAGGGCCACGTCGGTGCCTAAGAGCGCGCGAGCGCCCAGCGCCATCTCCTGTGCCGCCGAGGCACTCACCACGGGACCCGGCGTGACATTCAAGAGATCGAACTTCACCTGAGAGGCGTAGCTCACAATCCCGCCACGGAACCACTGTGATGCACCGGGCACGTTGACCAGACGACTCGCGATGAGCCCACCGGTGAGAGATTCAGCTAGTCCTAAACTTAAGCCACGAGCCAAAAGTCGTTGAGCGATGGCGTGCTCCATCGTCTCATCATCGAGACCGAAAATGATATCGCCGAAGGCCGCCTCAATCAGCGCACGCACCAGCTGCTCCTCCTCGTCGAGTAACGCCAGGGCGTGTTCACGGTCGTTGCCTCGTGCCGTGATGCGTACCTTGATGCCCTCGATACCCGAGGCCAAGAAGGCAATCGTGACTCGATCAGAATCGACTAGTGCGTCAAAGCGCTCAGCCACGGCCTCGGCGAGACCAGACTCGCTCGCGCCCCAAGTGCGCAACACGCGCGACACGATGACCGAGGTATGGCCCTGGGCGCGTTGGCGATTGAGGAGGTCGGGCAAGATGGCGCGTTCAAACATGTCGCTCATCTCGTAGGGCACACCGGGAACCGCGTACATCACCTGGTCGCCAACCGGACAGATGAGTCCCGGCGCGGTTCCGCGCACCTGCTCGATGATTGTGGCACCCGCGGGCACGTCGGCTTGGAGGAGGTTGTTGAGCGACATTGTGCGTCCACGCGCATCAAAGAACGACCTGATCTTCTCCACGATGTCGTCGTGACGCACCAAGTCAACGCCCATGATTTCGGCGAGGGCGGCACGGGTGATGTCGTCCTGGGTGGGGCCGAGTCCACCACAGACGATGACGGCATCGCTACGACTCAACGCGATACGAAACGCCGCGACAATACGTTCGTGATTATCGCCAACGTGCTGGTGAAAGTGCGAGGCGATGCCGTTGGCCGCTAAACGTTCACCGAGCCATTGAGAATTTGTATCAGGAATCTGACCGAGCAGAAGCTCCGTACCCACCGCAACGATCTCAACGCGCACGAGCGAACACAACTTTGCCATCGACGTAGTACCGCCAGCCGGTGTACACCGTCATCACCACCGCGACCCAAATGGTCACGTCAGCAATCCACAGGTGCCGTGCGGTGAGCGGGATCACGCAGAACGCGATTGCCCAGTCCTGCACGAAGGTCTTCCACTTAGCGATCTTGACTGCGGGAATTGACACACCGAGTTTTGCCGCACGAGATCGATGCACGCTCATCCACACTTCACGCAACGTGATGATGATGGAGGGAATGATAAAACTCGCCACTCCGTGAGGTCGAGAAATAATGATGGCGTAGAGGCCGCCCAGCACGACAACCTTGTCGGCGAGGGGATCGAGGAACGCCCCGGACGTAGTGGTGCCATGGCGTCGCGCCACAATTCCGTCGAAGTAGTCCGATACCGCCGCCAGGGCACCGACGATGGTCGTCCACCATGAAATTCGATGCGTGACAATCATGTACATGAACACCGGTGCAACTGCCAGTCGGAAGATGGTCATGAGGTTGGCCGGGGTCAAGAGAGCCGACTCGCCATAGATTCGTTCGCGCGTCGTCACAGCGTCACCCCCTCCACATCCGTCCCGTGGCTCGCCACGATCTGCACCTCCGCAAAAGACCCGACGCGTAGCGCCGGGTCAACTATCACAATGCCATCAATTTCTGGACACTCTCGTACACTACGACCGACACCGGGGGCATCAATCAAAACGCGCTGCTGCGTTCCCACCAATGAGTCGCGTCGCGTCGCAGTGATCTGATCCTGCAACTCCGAGACCTCACGCAGCCGCTCCAAAGCAAGTTCGTGGGGTACGTGTCCCGATAGGTCGTGAGCGTACGTACCGTCCTCGTCGGAGAAGGTGAAGAAGCCGGCCCAGTCCAACTGCGCCTCTTCGATGAACTCCAACAGATTCGCCTGGTCCTCTTCGGTCTCACCGGGATAACCCAGAATGAACGACGAGCGAAAGGTCGCGTCGTGATCTACCGCACGAATAGCCGCAATACGCTCCAGGAACCGCTCGCCGTCACCCCAGCGACGCATCGCGCGCAACATGGGACGTGAGGAGTGCTGCAGTGAGAGGTCAAAATACGGCACCCCCGTCGCAAGTATCGTTTCGATCAAGCCCGACGTGAGCCCCGAAGGGTAGAGGTAGAGCAACCGCACGCGCTCAACCTCGCTGGACAAGATGCGGGTGAGTTCAATCAGCGGCTGAGTGCCACCCTCATCGAGCACTTCGACGGCTTCGCCCAGCGACGCCCGACGACGATCATTGCCCCACGACGCCAGGTCCTGGGCGATCAGGACGATTTCCTGCACACCACCCGCGACGAGAGCCCGAGCCTCACCGAGAATCTCCTCGGTCGATCGAGAGCGTTGGTCACCGCGAAAGGTGGGGATCGCGCAAAACCCACATCGACGATCGCAGCCCTCGGCGATTTTGACGTAGGCCCAGGGCGCGGCGGTGGCGGGCCGAGGCAGGTTGAGCAGATCGAAAGCTGGGGTCGGACGTTTACGCAGCGCCACCGGCGTGGCGGGAGCGAGGGCGGTCAAACTCTCATTAAAACCGGCGACCAAGTCCACTTCAGGTAAAGCGGCGGCCAATTCTTCGCCGTATCGTTCCGCCATGCAACCCGTCACCACGAGACGAGCGCCGACACGTTTAGCGTCCGCAAGTTCGAGCACGGTTTCAATGGACTCTTCGCGAGCGGCCTCGATAAAGGCGCAGGTGTTGGCAACGACGAGATCGGCCTCGGCAGCCGAGACTGCGAGTTCATAACCCTGAGATACCAGCAAACCCGCAAGCTTTTCTGAGTCGACGTGGTTCTTCGGGCAGCCCAGCGTTTCGATCCAGTAGCGCATGAGCCTCTCCTCGTAAGACGCCAACACCGAGCGCTAGGCGCTCGGTGTTGATGGCGGAGAGGGAGGGATTCGAACCCTCGGGCCCACTTTCGCAGGCCGCATTCTTAGCAGGAATGTGGTTTAAACCGAACTCACCCACCTCTCCAGGTGGCTTCATCTTACTCATGTGGCCCCACAACGAGAAATTTGCTCAAGATTTCTCACTACGGTTTCCCGGTCGCACCGAACCCAGAGGATGGGTTCTATTTGACGAGTCCGCCAAGAGACCCAACCGACGCCATCACGTCGTGGCCGATTCAAGCAATCTGACTGCACGCCCAGTGGATCATGCTCACATCACGCGTCACGAAAGCGCGTGCCCCTCATCGCACTCCGAAGAGGACAGATGGCAGTTCGCGCGGTCGTTGGTGGACCTTCAATCGAACCATCTATCCGACGCTTCATGCCAATAATTTAGCCCTGGCGCGAGCGATACCCAGCGAAAGCGCCAGATGTCCACTAGGACGCTGAGCGCCGTCACGTTCGGCGGTCGTAAGCGAGACTGTCGGGGAACTTGATCAAGTCCCCCCGTACCCTATGACGCCTGAGCTCGAATTTCAGACATCGTCATCACGAGGTCGAAAAGCTCTTGATCACGGTCCCAGGTGAGGTGTTCACGCACCTGCTCAAGGGGAAGCCACACCAATTCATCCACTTCGTCGTTCGGTGCGAATTCACCGGTCGCCACACTCATGAGGTAATAGGCCACGATCTTGGGTTTGCCCTTACGGTGCGTGTAATTCGTGGTACCCGCGAAACGAATCACGTCGCAATGCATCCCCGTTTCCTCCCAGACCTCACGCAGTGCGGCCTGTTCGAAAGTTTCACCCGGGTCGAGTTTGCCCTTGGGAAACGTCCAGTCGGCGCGAGCCTCGCGAAAGATACAAGCCACTTCGAAACGTCCGTTAGCGACCGGACGAATAACAATGCCCCCCGCTGCTCGAATAAGGTCGCTCGGTGCGTCGTGGGGGATGATTAATTCGCCAGTCATCAGATACACATCGCCCACGGTAGATGAGAGCGGGCGCCCGCCTCGGTATTAACGAAGCAATGTTGCGAAGATTTCACCTTCGTAGAGTAGTAAGAATGTGGGCCACGACTCTGCCTCTCGCGTGGCGACTACCTCTAATGCTGGTGGTGGGCGTTGCGGCAGGCATCTCTAATGGCGTCGCGGGCGGGGGTTCGTTCATCACTTTTCCCGCAATGCTGGCTCTGAATATCGCGCCACTGGCGGCCAACGTCTCCACTTCGGTGGGTGTCTGCCCCAGTTACGTCGGTGGAATGTGGCGTTTCCGGGGCCAAATCACCCCACACCGTAATCTGCTGCTCACACTGCTGGCCCCGTGCGGACTGGGCGCCGCGTTGGGCTGCGCGTTGCTATTCGCTTTTCCGGCCACTACGTTTCGTACCGTCGTGCCCTGGCTCATCGGCGCAGGAACTCTCCTGTTTGCGACCGCGCCCGTCATTACCCGACGCCTGGCCCACATTGACCACTCGCATCCGGGAAGGCGCTGGTTCCTCCTCGTCGGCGTATTCCTCATTGCAATCTACGGGGGTTACTTCGGCGCGGGACTCGGAATCTTGTTGCTGGCCGTGATGGCCGTCGCTCTCCCAATGGAATTAGCCGAACTACAGGGCCTACGTAGCGTCTTGTCAACGATCATCAATCTCTTCGCGGCATTGATCTTTGTCATTCGTGGGCACCTGGTGCTCTGGGCGGTGTTCGCTCTCTTGGCTGGCACCCTCGTCGGGGGTGTGGTTGGCACGTGGCTCATCACTCGCCTCTCGCCGCGCACGGTGCGCGCACTCATTGTCGGTATTGGTGTATTCACCACCATTCACCTGGCGTAAACCGCCTAGTGGCGTAATAGATGACTTTTTCACTAAGATTTATGGCATGAAGAAGTTATTCACCTTTCCTAACCCCGTGAACGACGCGGCAGCGCGCAGCGTGGCTCTCGGGGTCGTGACCATGTGCCTAGTTTCTCTCGTAACGAATTGGGCTTGGATTCTCATTCCGTTGACCTACGGCTTCTTGGCGCGTGTCGCAACCGGGCCGACTCTCTCACCCCTCGGACAGTTCGCTACCCGTATCAGCGGTCCGCGACTGATGCGTTGGCAGAAGTTCGTTCCGGGTCCACCGAAGCGCTTCGCCCAAGGTATTGGTGCGGTACTGACTCTCGCGGCCACGACCACGTGGCTGAGCGTCGGCTGGTCCTTCGCGCGCTGGTTCCTTGTCCCCCTAGTCGCGGCCGCCTCACTCGAAGGATTTCTCGGCTTTTGTCTTGGCTGTACCGCTTTTGGATGGTTGATGCGCTGGGGTGTAATTCCCGAAACAATCTGCGAAGAGTGCAATGACCTCTCTAAGCGCTACGCCGCGGCGGGATATCCCATTGCGGGGAAGTCTTAAAATTTCACTAACTTTTAGCACCAACGGGTCCGTGTGATCGCAGTCGGTGGTCAGGTTTCCTAGGCTGTTGGTATGCCGTCACTTTTGCGCCGTTACATCGCGCCACTTTTAGCAGCGAGCCTCGCTTTCGTGGCGCTCGCCATGCCCATTACCAGTATCGCGAGCGCCGCCGACGCGCGCGTTGTCGTGGCCAGTTCGGGAGCACTACCGACGCAAGATCACGTCGTCGCGCAAATGCTCACCGCCAATTTCGATGTCGCCCTCACTCTGCGAGATGCGGCGGGTCTGAACAGTTTCTTAACCGCTCTGAGCACTCCATCGTCTCCCCAGTACCGCCGCTTCCTCACTCCCACCCAATTCGCCGCGCGTTACGGCGCGAGTGCTTCCGCGCTGAACACGGTGCGCTCATACCTGGAGGGATTCGGCCTGCATGTCCGCTTAGTCACGACGAGTCGGACCTTGTTAGAGATGTCGGGTCGCACGAGTGATATCTCGCGAGCCTTTGCCACACCGGTAGAAACCGTGCGCCTGGCTAATGGAACATTGCGCGCCCAATTCGCCCGCGCGGCTACGTTGCCCGCAACTATTGCTCACGACGTGAGTGCGGTGGCCGGTCTCTCGAGCGTCGTGTCACCCGCGTCGCGAATCGTGTCACCCGCTTCGAGTGTCAGGTCACCCGCGTCGAGCGTCGTGTCACCACACACGAGCGCGCCTCGGGCAGTACCGGGAACGTGCGCTGGCGCAACAACCGGTGCCGCCAGCGGTGGTTACACCGTGCAGCAGCAGGCCCAACTCTACGGTCTCACCGGGGCGTGGAGCGCTGGCAAGACTGGCGTCGGACAGACCATTGCTATCTACGAACTTGGTCAGTACAAAGCTGCCGACACCGCAGTTTTTTTTCAGTGCTACGGCCTAAATCCTTCGACCACCACGGTCAATGTCGATGGCGGTGCTCAAGGTGGCTTCAGCAACGAAGCAACCATGGACGTCGAAGCAGCTGGTGCGCTCGCCCCCGGGGCCGCCATTGAGATCTATCAGGCGCCCAACGCCTCGTCAGGTCCCGTTGACCTCTACGCCAAGATTGCTAACGACAACACCGCTTCGATTGTCACGACCTCCTGGGGTGATTGCGAAATCGACCCGACTGGTGCGGTGCAGGCAGAACAAGTGATTTTTGAACAGATGGCCGCTCAGGGGCAGACAGTAGTGGCCGCATCCGGAGACAATGGATCCTCAGATTGCACGGGCATCGTGTCTAATGCACCTGCCGTCGATGACCCCGCGTCGCAGCCCTTCGTCACTGGAGTGGGCGGACTGACCGTGAGCTCCCTCTCCCCAGTCACTCAGACCGTGTGGAACGCCAATGGTGGTGCTGGCGGCGGCGGTGTCTCCCAGATCTGGTCGCGCCCGAGTTGGCAGAACGCCCCCGGAATTACCGCCGCCGCGACCATGCGCATGGTGCCGGACCTCTCGGTGATGGCCGATCCCGCCACCGGATTCATCAACTATTTCACCAGCACGGCTAACTCCTGTCAGGGATGGTGCGCCATTGGCGGTACCTCTATCGGTTCGCCTCTGGTCAGTGCCCTCGTCGCGACAGCGGCCCAAGTGTGCAATGTCTCACGGTTAGGCTTCATCAACCCAACTCTCTACTCCCTAGCCCGTAGCGGTAAGGGTTTCGTTGACGTCACCACCGGCAATAACGCCCTCTTCGGTACCGGTGTCTACGCCGCGGGTGTGGGTTACGACATGGCCTCGGGCCTGGGTAGCCCGGACACGACTTTCGTCAACGACCTCTGCCCGAGTCCAGCCAGTCCTACTCAGAGCACCCTGGTGGCGTCGACTAGGACCTCGTACGCACTCAGCCCTTCACGCTTTACCGTGGCACTTCGAGACGCCAGTGGCAGTCCGGTAATTAACACCGTGGTCACCCTCTCAGCCCAAGGTAGCGCCGGAAAAATCATTATTAATTCTGACCCCGCGAGTGCTCGGGCCCAAAGCGCATCGAACTACACGGTTACCAGTGACCCGAACGGTAACGCAGTCTTCACCCTGACGGCGAGCGAACCCACGTCAGTCGTGCTCAGCGTGAATTTGAATGGAGTGCCTCTCTACACCAAGACCGTCGTGATTCACGCCGTGCCGCTTGCCCTCATGAAGCCCTTGACGCCTACGGTAACGGGCGTGACGCCGCGAGTTAAAGGTGCGGTGATCTCGTTAAGGGCGAAGAGCGCGAATACCCCATTCGTCGTCGCAATACAGGTCAGCATTGATGGCGGACGAACTTGGCACTCGTACCCGGCGAATTCCACCAGCATCGTACTGACAAATCTGAAGGCTGCCAACGGGTACCTCGTCATTGTCCGTGCGCGCAACGGCAATGGATTCAGCCCGATATCGAGAGCAATTCGCTTCAGAACGTTGCGCTAAGCCATTTCTAAATATTGCGACAACTAGGCTGGACATACGTGTTTTAGCGAGGACGTTCCCCATAGTCAAAGGACCTGAGTGAAGTTTCGACGAGCAACTTTGGTGGCCAATATCGTCATCATCGGCGCAACACTTCCCACCGTGGGTCTCAGTTTTGCGACGGCGTCGAACGGCGCCGCTCCGCTGTATCAATACGACAGCACCCCTGCTGGCGCGTGGAGTACCCAGGGGCTCACTAGTGATTTATCTGGCCATTCAATCATTGGCAATGCACACGGAGTGACTGGCGATGGCGAGTTTGCACTGAGTGCGCGTCTCGACAATGGCCACCTCGGCCTCTTCGTGCGTAACGCGAACGCGGCGACTTCTTTTTACGACATGACCACACTCACCAACGCCCCCACTGCGGCGTCGGATCCCAACGTCTTCCTCGACCCCTTCGGCAATATCGACATGGTTTACGTGAGCACCGTGGGGCATCTCATCCTCATCACTCCTCACACTGCGGTGCTCGCACCGCGCAACACGAGTCTCCGAGAACGCGTCAGATCGCATGCGACGCCTGCCAACACGACTCCGAGTCCGGGGGGCCTTAATGGCGCGTCTGCGCTCTTCAGCATCACTGACCTCACGGTGGCCAGCCACATACCCATGAGCCCGGGCTTAGTCAGCGCATCGGTCTCGGGATTGTCCGGGGCGATCTTCGATCTTTCAACCAAGGGCGACGCCATCGTTCTTCCAATGCAGTGGCATCAGATGAATATCGCTCCATCACTGGGCCCCGCGAGCGACGTCACCGCAATGACGAGCTCGCCCACGTTGTTGAATACACCTGTCTCGATGCCCGGGATTACCAACGCGTTCGCGGCCACTAGCACTGCTGGCCACGTTGAATATTTTTCCCAGCCCGTGGTGGGATCGGGTCAGTGGACCATGACCGACGTCACCAACATCTCAGCGAGTCCACCGAGCACCGGACAATTATCTATATCGACGAACGGGTCGGCGATTTACGTGGCCAGCCTCTCTAGTGCCGGCCACGTCCAACTCTTTATCAACTCGTCTTCTAGCGCCACGGCGGCGACGCCTCCTACTTCGACTTCGACTTCGACTTCGACGCCTACTACCTCGACATCTACAACATCAACATCAACAACTTCAACTTCAACTTCAATTTCAACTTCAATTTCAACTTCAACAACTACAACTACCGTTGCGGTGGCTGCGGTGGCTGCGACGCACGTACAGTCGCTATCCAAGAGTGCAGTTAGTCACATCGCGACATTCCCGGTGACCTGGAAATATCGGGACTTGACTGCGGTCATCAGCGGATCTCCGGTGTGGACGGGTTCCATCTTCTTGAATGCCACGTCGACCTCGATCAACGTGGCTGGTCGTGCGGCCAATTGGGGCGATATTTACGATTACACCGACACTCTGCCCGCGATTACTTGGACATCGAATGACGTCTCGCTCAGCTCGGGAGCCACGACCGCTACGACTGCCATAGGAGTCACGGGTGTGTTCAATGGGACTTCCCTGCAACTCTTCGCTCCGGGACTGGGCACCGTCTCTGCGCGCGGTGTCGGGGTCTACGCCATTCCCTCTAACGATTGGGGCCGCGCAATTTCCGACGGGTGGCCGATCATCTCCGAGACCGGCGGAATGGGCACCTTGAATGCCCCCTGGGTGGGATTCGCCCCACCGACCCCTCTTAATCGGTCGCCGGATTACTTGATGGGCCAGAGCATTGTTGCCTCGAAGAAGCGCGAGACCTGGCTCTCCTTTTGGACGGTCAGTGGACCTTTGACGCCAGCCGATCAGACGGTGGCGTCGTATTACAGCCACGGTTTTCTGGCCGGGCAATGGGTAGCCCAACAAATCGATAAATACCACTTGAGCGGATTGAATTTGAAGCCGAACTGGGTCATTCTCGACCCCGAGGGCTACCCCGATAATCACTCGGCTCTCGACGCGCCCGCCGGTTCCTCCAACGCCGTCATCGCCAAGCACGCCACGTACTGGACAGCGATGCTCAACGGATGGGCCACCGGTATGAACGACGTCGACCCCAATCTGCACCCCGGGGTCTACGCCTCGATGTCCGAGTACCGTAATTACGGGCTGACAAATACCGCGGTGCCCGTATTTCAAGCAATCGCCTTCGGTGGGGGCGGCCCAATACGTGTCGCCGGTTCCAGCGGCCACAATATCCTGGGCTACATCGCTTTTAACGCCGTCTGTTCGCCCACCGCCACGCTACGCGCGCAGGAGAAGACGCTGATGAACCCACCTTGGTCGGGTCAATACAACACGCTGCAGTTCAACGCGGGCGTCTACTGCGCCCCGTAGACTTCACGACATGAGCGACGACACGTCCACCAACGAGACGAACCAGGACTTATTGGCGCGCCTCAAAAACCTGGCCCAACCACTCGTAGATTCGCTCGACTCTCGCCTACGTGACCAGGTGGACCGTCGAGTGGATGAGCGCGTGGACGCGTCGTTAGCCTCACGTCTGTCTGTCATCGAACGCGCCATTGCCGACCTCGATCGCTCACTGAAGGAACTCGAGGGGCGCCTCGATAATAAGGACTAGCGCCGTTCGCGGTCGCGCCGGATAACGAAGCGAATCGTCAACACCGTTAAGACAATCATCGCGACAACGAAAAACCCGAAAACCAGATCGAAGGCTAGCGAGAAAACGGCACCGTTCATATCGTCAGGCTAGCGATGTCACAGCGCATCGTCAAAGTTGACGAGTGACGTTGTTGACTGAATCGAGCCCCGGGCTACTGACCGAAGTACTACGCGGCGACCGAACGCGACGACCCCACCGCGACGACTCCACCGCCGCCGGATTGCGGGCCGTCCTCGAAGACTACGTCTTTGAGATCTTCGGGTCCGAGCGCCGCGAGCGTGGCGTGATCATCAGCAGCGCAACGATGTGCCGCGGCGACCAGAGCCGTGCGACAACTGACTTCTCCCTGGGACGCGCACGTGGCGTCGCCATCTCGACCCTGTTGCGCCTCCTCGTCGCGCAAGTACACGTCGAGAATCCTTACGATGATGCCCTCGCAGCGTGGCGTGGCGAGCGTCCCAACGATGAACTCCTCAGCGCCGTCGATCACCTCGACGCTGATCAGACGGCGCGCCTTCGTGCCGACGTTGATGCACACTTTCTTACTCTCGCCCGGGGTATCGGGACCATCTCGAGTAACTGGTGGCCGCGCACGTCCCAGCGTGCGAACCAGATGCTCGGAGGAGGCAACGTTCAACTTCGTGACGTCGTGGACTTGGTGGTGGGCTCCACCTACAGTGATCTCGCGAGCGTGGTCCTGGTCGACGTGACCACGTCGCCGCTCGCACAGGGGGCGGAACGCGTCATGCGTTTTCACGCCCTGGTGCAGACGCTGCGCGTCTCGGTGGTGCCTCTACGCACTTCGATCTTCTCGAGCGCAACGGGAGAGTTCTGGACCCTCGACGTTGACAACGAGCTCCTCGTGCGCGCCGTGGACGATCTGGTCCACACCCTGGCGATTGTGAAGGACGCCCCGTGAGCGACCTCCTGCAGCGTCGCCTCAGTACCGAGGATCTCCGAGAACTCGTTGAACTGGCACCGGCGCAATCGACCACTATCAACGAAGAGCACCGCGCCAGTCTGGCCAGTCGATTTCGCGCTGTTCCCAACACCGAACACCGGCGCCTGGACGCTTGGATGGTCGAACAAGCGGGTCGAACTCCTGGTCCCTTCGCCTGGTCGCCCGCGACGGCGCGGCGCATACTTGGCAACAATGCGCTGCGTCGGGTGCTGCGCACACCTGACACGATCTTGAATGCAGTGCGCGATGAGATCGCTGATCAGTTGCTTCGCAGTGTCAAGGGCTACGCGCGCTCCGGATCGCTCGGACACTGGCTCGCCGGTGTATCACACCCCGTACTCGGACTCATCACGGCCGAGGCCGTCAATTGGGCCACGCAGACCCTCGAATGCGTCAGGGGACTCTCAGTGACGTGGCGGGTACCCGCGAGCGACGTGTACTACGACGTGGCGGCAGCCCGCACTACTCTGCGCGGTCGCCGCGACGTCGTGATCGGCGACGACGCACAGCGCGTCGTGGTGAGAATTCGATCGGGCAGTCCGGGTAAAAGTGCTGGTCCTGGGCTTCGTAGCGACCTCGTGGTCGAGACGCTGGCTCACCCGGAGGGACTCGCGCCGCGCCGTTACTTGGGCCTCTGGCCCGACGCGGGCCTGATATTGGGGGTCGAGGGGACAATGGAGAACGTGCGCTCGGGAGCGCGAGACTTCATCCGTGCGGCAGTTGTCCAACGTCGTCACAACCTCGTGCGTGTGGTCTAAAAAAGTGGAATAATCGAAGGAGGCGGTGCGCCTAGTAGCGTGGATGGGTCATGACTCTGCGCACCTCCCTCCGAAATATTGCCATTATCGCCCACGTCGACCATGGAAAGACCACACTCGTGGACGCCATGTTGCGACAGACGGGTTCCTTCACCGCCCACGAAGCGGTCACCGACCGCATAATGGACTCCGGTGACCTCGAGCGAGAGAAGGGCATCACCATTCTCGCCAAGAACACCGCCGTCAAGTGGAACGATCTGACGATCAATATCATCGACACCCCCGGTCACGCCGACTTCGGTGGTGAAGTGGAGCGTGGCCTCGCCATGGTTGACGCCGTCGTTCTGCTCGTTGACGCCGCCGAAGGCCCGCTTCCCCAAACGCGTTTCGTTCTGCGCAAGACTCTCGAGGCGCGTCTACCCGTGGTACTCGTGATCAATAAGGTGGACCGACCCGACGCCCGCACCGAAGCAGTTGTGGAAGAGGTCGAAAACCTATTTCTCGACCTCGACGCCGACGAGCACCAGATCTCCTTTCCCATCTTGTACGCCTCGGCGCGCCAGGGTTGGGCCTCGAGCGACATCAATGACACATCGGGTGACCTCTCACCGCTTTTTCAGACCATTGCCGACTACGTCCCCTGCCCTGTCTACGAAGAAGGTCACGGTCTCCAGGCTCTCGTTTGCAACCTCGATGCCTCTCCCTACCTCGGGCGACTAGCACTCTGCCGTGTCGTTAACGGTGAACTCGTCCGCGGCCAACGCGTGGCATGGTGTCGCATCGACGGCACCATCGAATTCGCCAAGATTACTGAGCTCTTCATCACCGAGGCTCTCGACCGTGTCCCGGCCGAGAGCGCCGGGCCTGGCGATATCGTCGCCGTTGCCGGCTTCGAGGAGATCACCATTGGTGAAACTCTCGCGGACCCCGACAACCCCGTTGCCCTGACCCCCCTCAAGGTGGACGAACCCAGTCTTTCGATGACGATTGGTATCAACACTTCGCCGGTCGCCGGAACCGAAGGCAAACTCCTCACCGCGCGTCAAGTGAAGGACCGACTCGACAAAGAACTCGTTGGCAACGTGTCATTGCGTGTATTGCCCACCGAGCGCCCCGACGCCTGGGAGGTTCAAGGCCGCGGCGAACTGCAGCTAGCGGTATTGATCGAGACCATGCGCCGCGAAGGTTTTGAACTCACCGTGGGCAAGCCTCAAGTCGTTACTCGCCTGATAGACGGCAAGGTCAATGAGCCGGTCGAGCACGTGACTATCGACACGCCCGAGGAGTTCGTTGGCAACATCACGACGCTGCTCGCCACCCGAAAAGGGACGATGACCGACCTCATCAACCACGGCACTGGCTGGGTGCGCCTCGAATGGCGTATCCCCGCCCGTGGGCTCGTAGGCATCCGGACCGACTTCATGACTGAGACGCGTGGCGCGGGCATGATGCACACCAACTTCGACGGTTACGAACCCTGGTTCGGCGACATCCGTCTGCGCCAGAGCGGTGTGCTGGTCGCGGACCGCCGTGGACCCACCACCGCCAACGCCCTCATCGACCTTGAGCCCCGTGGCACGCTGTTCGTCGGCCCCGGCGTGGAGGTCTACGAAGGCATGATTGTCGGTGAGAACGCGCGCGCTGACGAGATGAACGTGAACCCCACCAAGGAAAAGAAGCTCACGAACATGCGCGCCTCGGGTTCAGACCACACCGAGCGCATCACACCCGCCACCGTCTTCTCCCTGGAGCAGGCCCTGGAGTTCATCGCCGACGACGAAGCTGTTGAAGTCACACCCAAGTCGGTGCGGTTGCGCAAGGTGATCTTGGACCAGGCTGGCCGAGCGCGAGCACGCGGTAAAAAAGGCTAATCCCTCCGTCGTCTAGAATCGTCGACGGAGGGATGACAGAGTGGCCGAATGTACCGGTCTTGAAAACCGGCGTGGGCTTGCCCACCGTGGGTTCAAATCCCACTCCCTCCGCCAAGAATCTTCAATGACAACCACTGGTTCACCCCGCAGGAAATTGCGTCGGGGCCGATGCGTGGCGCGTTGGCACTGATCGATTTTGTACGTCGCGCGCCCGGGGAAAGTGATCCCTGGCCGGACCCGCACCGTACTATCAGGGTGGTGATACGACGACGCGACACTGACGACGAGGTCTCGGACGAGACCCTGCTCTCGGGCATCGCGCTGGGTGACAACGAGGCGACGTTGCTCTTCGTGCGACGATACCAGCGTCGCCTCTTCGGTCTGGCACTCGGGATCGTGGGTGACCCCGGTATCGCTGAAGACGTCGCTCAAGAAGCTTTCCTTCGCATCTTTCGCCACGCCGCGGTCTACGACGTGCGCCGCGCCGCGGTGAGCACCTGGGTCCTCACCATCACCCGTAACCTCGCCATCGACGCACTTCGCGTACGTCGGGCAACGCCCGTCGCCCCTGGGGACCTCGTCTTCGTGAACTTGGTGAGTCGTGATACGCCCCCCGAGGACGTGGCGGCGAACGCCGACGAGGCAGCGCGCGCCTGGACGGCACTCACCTCGCTACCCCTCGACCAGCGACGTTGCGTGGTACTAGCCGCCGTCTACGGTCGTACCGCCGCCGAGATCGCGACCAGCGAATCAATCCCTCTCGGAACCGCCAAGAGTCGACTGCGCTTGGGCATGATACGCCTGCGCGACGCCGTCTTCGAGGAGATGCCGTGACGAATTCGAACCCTGAGTGCGTCGAGGTCAGCACGGTCCTGAGCGAATTCGCTCTCGGCATCTTGACCGGTCGCGAGCGTTCGCGCGTTCTCGCGCACGTGGCGTTGTGTCCGCAGTGCCGCGGCGAACTCGATGCCCTCTCGGCCGTGGGCGACCGCCTCGTTGAGTTGGCGCCCCGGGCCGAACCGCCGGTGGGGTTCGAGTCACGCCTCCTCGATCGCTACCATGGCGAGTCGGCGCGTCAACCCGTGCGCGCACTGCGAGGGGTCGCACTCGTGGCCGCGGCGGTGGTACTCGTAGCCGCCGGGTTCACCCTTGGTCACCACGCGCCGACGCAGCGCCCGAACACGCCCTCGCTCAGCACCGCGGCACCGATTAGCGAAGCTCTCACGTCGGCGGGCCGCACCCTCGGGCAGGTCTGGTTAAGCGCGGGGACACCCACATGGATTTATATGTCCTTCGACGACGCCGGGTGGTCAGGCACCGCCTGGTGCACGGTCACCTTGAAGAACGGTCACGTCCTCGACGTGGGAGTCTTCAACGTGGTCCACGGCTACGGTGCGTGGGCCGCACAGGTGAACGCGGCGAGCAGCGCCGTCCGCAGCGCACGGGTGACCGACGCCAAGGGTCACGTGCTCGCCTCGGCCACGGTGTCGACCTGAGAAATTTCTCCCTCGGGAGTGATCCCTCGTGGTCCGCCCTGCGTACAACTCAGTAGTGAGGGAGGCCACCAGCACTCGTGCCACGGGTCGCCCTCTCTGCGTTCAGCACCCCCTTAACCACAGGAGACCCGTTCGATGAAAATCACCCCCGCACACCGATCACCCCGCGCCCAGGGAAATCGTATCGTCGTCACCATTGCGAGCCTCTCGGTATTACTCGCTGGCCTCGCCGGTAGCGCCACGGCGAGCGCCGCCAGCGGCCACTCACCCGCGGGTCTGGTGATTTCGACGCTCACCACGAAGAACTTCGGGGAGATCCTCCAGAGCACGCGCACTGTGTACACGTTGACTCCTTCCAAGATCGCCTGTACTGCAAAATGCCTCTCCTACTGGCCCGAAGTGCTTCTCCCCAAGGGATCGACCAAGGTGACGGCGGGTCGTGGCGTGAGCGTCGCGAAGATCGGGACAATCAAGCGTGCGGGGGGACGACTCCAAGTGACCTACGGGGGCAGGCCCCTCTACTGGTTCGTCTTGGACACCGCTCCCGGTCAGGTCAGAGGCAATGAGAGCGATACGTGGGGTAAGTGGTCAGTGGTCGTGGTCAAGCCCGCCAACGGCGGCGTATCAACTCCGACCACGACGTCGACTTCGACTTCGACGGCCACCGCGGGGGGAGGTGCCGGTGGTATCGGTTTTTGACCTGCGACACCACAACGTGAGGGCCGCCACGAGAGGTCCAACAGCGGGGCCGACACGTCGACGGTGGTACAACTCGCATCTCTACCTCCCCGCGTTCAGCATCGTCGCCGTGGCCATCGTGCTCATCGCGGTTGGAACGGCCAATCGCTGGGGCGGCGCCAGTTTCGTCGCGACCATGACCAACCTTCGCGTCGTCCTGGTCGGGCCAGTGACGGTAGCGTCCCTCGGCGTCTTCCTCGTGGTGGAACGCCTGCGCCCTGCGCAGCGACGACCGGTCTTCGCACGCGGTTATCGACACGCCGCGCTCTACACCGTTCTCAACGCCACCCTCGTCGCCCCCCTCGTGGTGGCACTGTCGTTATCGTTCTCCGAGGTGGTTCGTCGTGGCGCACCCTGGATCGTGGCGCCCCGTCTGGGGCGCCTTCCGCACTGGGTCGTCATTGGCGTCATCTTCGTGGCGATGGACGCATGTAATTGGTTGGCCCACTTGGCGAATCACCGCGTCGAGATGCTCTGGCGCTTTCACGAATTGCACCACTCCCAAGAGGACATGAGCGTACTCACCGTCTTTCGTACCCATCCGCTGATCCACGTGTCGTACCTCATCACCTTGGTACCGGGGGTCATCCTGCTGGCGAACGGCGCCGTTCCCACCGCGCTGCTCGTCGCCTACGCGGCCATCGTAGCCTTCGAGCACTCCAACACCAACTTGAGTTTCGGCCCGTTGGGACGAATCTTCGTGAGCCCCAACTATCACCGCATCCACCACCGACTCGAGGGCCGTCAAGACGTAAATCTTGGTTTCGCCCTCACCATTTGGGATCAACTCTCACATCGCGCCGTCTTTCCCACCTCCGCCACGATTCGCATCGACACCGGTCTACCCGGGCGGCCACTACTCGTCGAACAAGCTGGCGATCGGCCTCGGCACGTGGTGGTCGTCCTGGCACAACTCGTCGCACCCTTTCGTCGACTCGATGACGACCGGTCCCCTGAGGGGACGCGCTAGTGGCGACGTCGCCCGCCGCTCGCGGCGAGCGTGCGCCCCTGCTTGCACGCACCCTGCTGCGCGCCACGCCGGGCGCGGTGGGCGCCGACTTCGCTCTTCTGGCAGTACGGGTCGCCCTCGTGTGGATATTCACCTACTACGGCGCGGGCAAGCTCTTCGGTTGGTTCCACGGACCCGGTCTGAACCGCACCGCGGTGTACTTCGCCGGAACCGCACACCTGCGACCGGGCATGTTCTTCGCGGTCCTTGGTGGCGTGATCGAATTCGGCGGTGCGTGCGCCATGGCGCTCGGGCTCCTGACGCGGGTGGCGGGCCTCGCCCTCGCAGGGGACCAGATAATGGCCATGATCACGGTCACGTGGACCAACGGGATCAACTCACTCTCCACGACGCCGGGCTACGAGTTCAACTTGACACTGTGCGTCTTGTCGGTGGTCGTCGTGATCTTCGGGGCCGGGCGACTGAGCGTCGACACCCTGTGGGGGCGACGACTGCAATGCGCCGCTTCGTCCTCGGCCCCGGTGACGCCGTGAGTCCGGTGCCCACGAACCTTCGCCCGCCGCCACGTGGCGCGTCGCCTACCTCGCCGCGCACTACGCAGGTGAGCCGGGGTGTGGCCAACGTCGTGGGGGCCGCCGGCGCCGGCTGGTTCGCGTGGTCGGGCTATCGGCACTACGAAGTCACCCGCTCACTCATCGGCGCCGGCTTCCTTGGCGAACAACTCTGGGTCGTCCTGGCCTACCTAGTGCGACGCCCGGCACGTCGATTGAGCATCCGCACGAGTGACTGGGCGCTCGCCTTCGCGGGAACCTTCGGTGGCGTACTCTTTCGTCCACACGGTGCCCACCCGCACTGGGGGATCGTCACGGGTTCGCTCTTGCAGGCAGTGGGACTCGCCGTCTGCGTGGTGTCCTTCGCAACTCTTGGACGTTCCTTCGGATTCGCCGCCGCGGACCGAGGACTCAAAGTCGCCGGACCCTACGCGGTTGTTCGACATCCGCTCTACGCTTCGTACGTCGTGATGCAACTGGGCTACGTCCTGCAGAGCATCTCGTGGCGCAACGTCATGGTGATGGTCGTCATCACTGGCTGTAATGTCGGACGAGCCCGAGCCGAGGAGCGACTGCTCACCGAGTCGTCGGCCTACGCGCGATATCGCCAGCACGTTCGCTGGCGTTTGCTGCCGGGCCTCTGGTGAGAACGGGGACAACGTTCCGGGTTACTCACAGGTGACACCCGTGAGTACGTTGTCGTGACTGAACCGACACCGCGTATTAACTCGGGTTCCCTAGGGTGATGCCATGCTGAGTATCGCCGCCGCAATCACGGGTCGCTGAAGTGTCGTTGCCCGAGCCCACCTCACTGGACGAACTCTTCGCCCTCTACGAGCACCACGGTCATCGTAAGTACGACGACGACGTCACCGATCTCGAGCACGCGCTGCAGTGCGCGGCCCTCGCCTTCGACGACGGCGCGACCCGCGAACTCATCGCCGCCGCACTCTTTCATGACGTGGGCTGGTTCTTGATTGACAGTGAGTCGCCCGACGACGACGTGGTGGTGAGTGACGACCACGCGGCCCTGGGTGCGCGCGTTTTGGCACCACTCTTCGGCCCTGACGTCGCCCAACCAGTCGCGTTGCACGTGACCGCTAAGCGCTGGCGTTGCACCATTGATCCGGACTACTACGATGAGCTCTCCGAGGCTTCCCAGGTCACTTTCGTCGCCCAGGGAGGTCCCCTCATCACCGACGAGCGTGAGCGATTTGAGGCACACCCGGGTTTCGTGACCGCCATGGCGCTGCGGTCCTGGGATGACCGCGCAAAGATTCCGGGTCTCGAAACACGTGGTCTCGAACACTACCGCTCGATGGCAGAGGAAATCGCCCAGGCGTGGCGTTCGACCCGCGTCAGTGTGAGCGGGAACGTTCCGGAGCGCTGAACCAACTCGTACCCACCAAGACCAACATTGTCGCGCCGGACAACGCGAAGCTTTCCCGCGCCCCCAGCACGGTACCCACCCATCCCACCAGCGGACTCAGCACGGGCATGCATCCAGGCAGGGCCATCGACCACATGGCCATCACTCGTCCCCGTAGGGCCAGTTCGGTTTCGAATTGCACCAGGGCATTGGCGCGTGCGACGAACCAGATCGACACACATCCGGTCGCGACCAGGCCCGCGTAGAGTTCACCAAGATTGCGAGCATTAGCCGTCACGACAACCATGATTCCCGTCGTCAAGGCTAGAACGAGGACGCGGCGCCGGCTCGGGGCCGCGTGGGATGCCGCGGCGGCCAAGCCCCCGAGGATTCCCCCGACTCCGAAGGCCGACATCATCAACCCATACCCCCCCGCGCCGAGGTGAAAGACGCGCGACGCCAGCAGCGGGAGAGGGACGTTCATGTTGAAGAGCATCCCCGACGCTGCTGCGAGCAGCAAGGCGATACGAATGGTCGGATTTCGCCATGCGTATCGCCACGCGACGACGAAGCGCGTATCGTGGTCCCGACTTCTCGGCCGCGGTGAGAATTCGACGTGTCGATGTGTCACCAGCACCATCAGGGACGGTACGAATGAGAGGGTGTTTGCCCAACAACACGCGCTCACGCCGGCCGTGGCGAGTAGCAGGCCGCCGAGAGCCGGGCCGATCACGCGCGACGCATTGATCACGACTTCGTTCAAGCTGACTGCGCTATTTAGTCGTTCGGGACCAACGAG
Organism: Acidimicrobiaceae bacterium; assembly: GCA_013044265.1. Lineage (GTDB taxonomy): Bacteria > Actinomycetota > Acidimicrobiia > Acidimicrobiales > RAAP-2 > RAAP-2. The sequence goes on along the minus strand of JABEUQ010000064.1, from coordinate 5,023 downwards.
GTCATTGGCGTACACCTGACGCGCCGCTGTGTCGGGCGCTCCAACCACCCCCGAGCAGAACGCAATCGCGAAAATCATCCACACTCGAACTGTGCCCGTCGCGGTCACGATTGCCATCAACATCGAAAGTGCGATGTAGAGGCTCTGAGTCACAATGAGCAGTACGCGACGGTCCACCCGATCTACCAGCGCCCCCGAGAAGGGGCCCGCAATCAGCATCGGCGAGAGTGCCGCCGTCGTCATGAGGCCAAGAGCTACCCCACTGTGGGTCAATTGCAAGACTAACCACGAAAGTGCGACGATCTGGGTCATGGTTCCCGAAGCCGAGAGGATCTGACTGAAGAACCACTGACGATACGATCGCACGCCCAATGCGGCGAACGTGACACGCCACCGTCGAAGCGGTTCTTGCTCGACGGAGCCGCTTCGACGGTGGCGTGTCATCGATTACTCCTTGGCTGAATACTTCGCGCGAAGATTGACGTCTTCGCGACACCGTGCTTTGCGCTCTTAGATCGGACCCAACGGAATTAACGACTTCCGGGCGACTGAGCGTACTGCACCGTGTTCGACGCGATTGCGTCGCGGTACCAGTGAAAGCTTTCCTTGGGCAGACGTGTGCCCGTAGGAAAATCCACCCACACGATACCGAAACGTCGTGAATAGCCAAAGGCCCACTCGAAGTTATCGAGCAGACTCCAGACGAAGTAACCCTGAACGTTGACGCCAGCGTCAATCGCGTCGTGGACCGCCGAGATGTGTTCTTGAAGGTACGCGACACGATTGAAGTCGAGAACGCGCCCGTTGGGGTCAACGTAGTCATCGAAAGCAGCGCCGTTCTCGGTGATGTAGATCGGCAGGGTGCTGTACTCATCACGAATGTGAACGAGCAGCGCCGTCAGCCCCGCGGCCTGGATTTCCCAGTCCATGGCAGTCCTGTCGCGTCCGGGCGTCTCGAGGCCTCGCAAGCACAGGTCGGGGAACTGGTCGCCCGTTGCCACGATGTAGCCAGCCGTGCGCGCTTCAGTGGCGCGTGACTCGTCCACAACGGTGACGGGCGAGTAGTAGTTCACTCCGAGAAAGTCGATGGGGCGCGAGATCAACTCGAGGTCCCCTTCGTGGACGACCGAGAAACCCGGTGAGAATTTTGAGTAGTGCGCGAGCATATCCTCGGGGTAGCGGCCATGAAAGATCGGATCGAGAAATAGGCGATTCAAGTTGCCGTCAGCACGACGGGCGGCGGCGACGTCGAGCGGGTCCTCGCTCCCGGGGCGATGATCGCTCAAGTTCAACGTGATACCCACCTTGGCTTGTGCAATGGTCTCGCGAAGGATTGGCACCGCGAGGCCGTGGGCCAGGAGAAGATGGTGATTCGCGGCTGCGGCCATACCGATGTCGCGAATGCCTGGCGCGTGGTGACCCGAGCCGTAACCCAACCATGACGAACACCAGGGCTCATTCAGAGTGATCCAGCGCTCCACGTCGTCGCCAAAAGTGCGCGCAACAACTTCGACGAAGGCCGCGAAAGCCTCCGCGGTGTCGCGCACCGTCCAACCACCGCGGTCTTCGAGAGGCTGGGGCAGGTCCCAGTGATAGAGCGTCAGCGTTGGTTCGATATCACGGTCGCGCAGCCCGTCGACGAGCCTGCGATAAAAGTCCAGACCGCGCTGATTGACCTGGCCGGTCCCATCGGGGATGATTCTCGGCCACGCCACCGAGAAGCGGTACGCGCCAATGTCCAGGTCGGCCATGAGATCAAGGTCCTCGTCCATGCGGTGGTAGTGGTCGCAGGCGACGTCACCATTGTCATCGTTCCACACCGCTCCGGGGGTGTGGCTGAAGGTATCCCAAATGGAGGGACCGCGACCGTCAACAGTGCTGGCCCCCTCGATCTGGTACGACGCCGTCGCCGCTCCCCAGAGGAACGTCGGCGGGAAATGTCGAGTGCGATCGTTGGTAGTGGAACTTGTCACGGGGAGAATCTCCTACTGATTGATAGTCGTGTACTACGGAGTCGTTTCTTCGTGCGGCCTCACTGAGTTGGGAGAACGCGAGGCCGCACGTCGAAACGACGGAAATACTTCTTCCTCTTCGCGGGTCCCGGCGGCCTCCTCAAGGGTGAGAGGCCGCCGGGACTACGAATGTGCTACTTCACCACCTTGAGGTGCATCAAGATAATGGGCAGCGCGGGGTCCGAGGGCGACGGGTCCATGTAGGGGTTCGCCGCGGTCACCCAACCAGTGAAGTGGGCCGTCGAGTAGACGTTCCAGTCCGCACCGTAGAGCAGCGGAGCCACCGGTACTTGGTTCGTCAAGATGCTGCCCAGGGTCCGCACGGCGCTGGTGACGCCCGCGGTGTCGAGTGGGCTAGTGGTCTCGAGCTTCTTGATCGCCGCCTCGGCGCCGGGGCTCTGGTAGCGACCGAAGTCACCAGCGGCGTTGGTCGGATTGGGCGCCACGAAGGTGTTGTAGTCCAACCAGTTCTGGTACTGCTGGAACGGATTGGCGCCACCGGCACCCCAGTGAATAGCACTCTGGAAAGTGCCAGCAGCAAGGTCGGTGTACCACTGCGAAGCCTGCACCCCGTCAACGGTGGCATTGATGCCCACCGCTTGGAGCGAGCTGGCGATCAACTGCGAGTCCGCGTAGTAGTCCGAGTAGGCCGTCGGGTCTTCGATGTTGAAGGAGATCTCCTGGCCGTTCTTGGTCCACATGCCACTCGCGTTCTTGGTGTAGCCGTCACTCGAGAGCAACGTGGCGACCTTGGTCGGGCTGCTCGTGGGCAAGAGGTCGTTCTTCGCCGAAGGGGCGAGGAAGGCACTCTGGTTCGGCAGAATCAATCCGCTCGAGGAAGTCGCCGGTGTCTCGTAACCACTCTCACCCTTGGAGGCCAATGCCGAGCGGTTGATGCCTGCGCTAATGGCGGCACGAACAATCGGGTCACTCAACGCTCCGTACTTGACGTTGAACTCCAACGTCACGGTGTTGCCACCAGCGAAGTAGTAGTGGTTGGTCTTGGGATTCTTGCTGACGAACACCGAATTGATGTTGGCGATGTCGTTACCCGCCCAGTCGAGTTGACCATTAGCCAGTGCCGTCGTCGCCGAGGCGTTACTCGAATACGAGGGGATGTTCACCTGCGTCGCCGCGGGCGTGCCACCCCAATACTTCGGGTTCACCTTGTAGGACACCAGCTGCGACGAGTAGCTCTTTAAGATGTACGGTCCCGAACCAACCGGGTTAGTGATGGCGGCCTTGGCAGGATTGATCACCTTAGACCAGATGTGCTCGGGCACGATCAACGTGCTGCCGGCAATGGCCGTGATGTCCTGATAGGCCGGTGACGCGAAGTTCAACGATACCGTGTCACCCTTGACGGTCGCCGCGTTCGTCATCTGCGGAACGCCCGAATAGTTGGCGGCGGGGTTCTGACCAATCAGGTTGAACGTATACGCAACGTCGGCGGGGGTCAGCGGCTTGCCGTCGCTCCACTTCACGCCGTTACGAATGGTGAAGGTGATGGTACGTCCCCCGTTGGTCCACTTGTAACTCGTGGCCAGCCACGGGTACGAAGTGTTGGCCTTGAGGAAGTCAATCTCGAAGAGCGGTTCGTAGGTGAGCGACTTGATGCTCATCTGCGCGGCCAGCGAGTTGGAGTTGAACGGGTTGAAGTTCTGGGTGAAAGTCACCCCGACGTTGCCTTCCTCGGTTAACACGTGCTGCGCTGGGGCGGCACCGGCGCCGTTGGCGCTGATGATGCCCAGTGTCAAGCACGACATCGCCGAGGCGATGATGGCTATCTTTCTAATCATTAGTATCCTTTGAATTGTCCAGCCGGCTAGCGCCGACTACTTTTTTGACCGTGTAAGTCCTGATGGGTACTGCGCGGCCGGCTGGACGTTTCACCAAGGAATCCCCTAGAGACAACCGCCATACCGACATCTAGTAAAAACGTTACGTCGTCGAAGCCATCCCCCCCTTTTCTCGCCCTTGAATGGACACTTTGGCTGCCGATTCGTGGAGCCAGCAGCGCGACTCGTGACCTACCGCGACCTCAAATAACGGCGGCGGCGACGTGCGGCACACGTCCATCGCGTGGGGGCACCGGGGGGCAAAACGACACCCCTGCGCAGGCAGTTGGCCTTGACCGGCACGGTCTTCAATCTCGGGTGCTTGGCGCAGTGGATCGCTCGGATCGGGTACCGAGGCGATGAGTAATTGGGTGTAGGGATGGGTGGGTCCATCAATCAGTGCCGTTGCGTCGGAGTGCTCAACGACTTGGCCCGCGTACATGACAATGGTCTCGTCGGCAATGTATCGCGCCGACGCAATGTCGTGAGTGATGTAGAGGACCGCCAGTTTCTCGTCATCGCATAGTCCGCGCAACAGATTGAGCACCCCCAGACGCACCGAGACATCGAGCATCGAAATGGGTTCGTCGGCGAGCAACACCTGAGGATTCACGCACAGAGCACGAGCGATGGAGACTCGCTGCAGTTGTCCACCCGAGAGCTCGTGAGGGTAGCGATCAAGGTAGCGTTCGGGCGGATCTAAGGACACGCGAGTGAGTGCCGCGCGCGATCGACTCTCGAGTTCACTACGAGGGGTGCCGTGGATCAACAGGGGGCGCTCGAGAGAATGACGCACCTTATGCACTGGATTGATCGAGGCGAAGGGGTCCTGAAGGACCAATTGGACCTCCGAGGCGTAGGCCAAATTCCTCGGTGACTTCACCGGGAGAGCTACACCGCTCAAGAGAAGTTCACCCGAGGTCGGTGTCACGATGCGCGCGAGCATGCGCGCGAGTACCGACTTACCTGACCCGCTCTCACCCACGATCGCCGTGACGCGACCCGCGTTCAGACTCAAGGAAACGTCGTCAACCGCACGGACAATCTTCTTGGGTCGAATAAGTCCGTGTCCCGTGTGCACCACGAAGTGACGCGACAGGTGGCGAGCTTCCAGCAAGGCGTCACTCAACTCACTACCTCCTGAGTCACCGTCGGCGACGGCGCGGCGCCGCG
>JABEUQ010000063.1 GCA_013044265.1 Acidimicrobiaceae bacterium | reverse complement strand
TGCATGCACGGGCCGACCGGGATCGGTAAAGGTGGAGGACCTTGAAGCACGGCTCGCGTCGTTCATGAACGAACTACCCATTCGCATCAAGCCTCGACTTGATGCCGCTCTGCGAGAACGCAATCTCGCACTTTCCGAATCTGACGACAAGAGAAAAAGACTGGATCGTGAAATCAAGAAACTCAATGACCAACGCGCCTCACTTGCGTTGAGTTTACAGACACACGATTTTGAGAAGGGTGTCACCGCGTCTGATGCGCAGGCGGCTCTTGCAATGGTCCGAGAGAATCTCGAACACTGCGAGGCCGAACGGCTCACGATTGAAGAGAACGCAGAACAAGTGCCACAGATTGAAGAACTGCGAAGCATCATCGTGGACGTTGGCAGGCTTTGGAACTTGGCTGACAATCAGCGCCGCGTCGAGATTCTCGAAGCGCTCGGTTTTGAGATTTCAATTTTACCATCACGAAAGCGCAATGACGACCTCGATGGAAGAGTAACGGTTCGGACTTCGCTAAACCTTGGGGACTTAGACATCGGAACGCCAACAGAAGAAAGCGGCGGGAAAGCAAAATCGGGGCCTCCGAAGAAGCCCCGACTTCGGGAATAGCCACTCCGAGTGGCTGGGAGATAGTCGCGTTATGCGGCTACGGGAATGACCTCGCTGTTGTTGAGGTCAAGCAGCAACTCGGCGGCAATACGGGCAAGAGCCGACATCGCGTCGCCAAGGCAGGCCGGTCCCGAGATGGTGTTGTCGTGCTGGACGACCACACCGCCTCGGCGGGTGCTTGATTGAAGGGTGTTCTTCATGGCTTGAGTATGTGCGCGCTTTTTTCTGGCGCATACTCAAGGTGGCATTCTCGTCACGTCCGGCCGGCGAAATGAAGACAACGAACACGTGGGATCGCAACTCAACCGCCCGCCACCCTGCGTGGCAAGAGGAAGCAGTCCACCTATCATCGACCCCATGGCACGCGCCGTACTTTTTGATCTCTACGGAACATTGGTCCCCGCTGGCACAATCGATTCCCGGAATGAAATCTCCCGCGAAGTTGGCACAATTCTTGGAGTTGATGCTGAACCCTTTGCCGCATTGGTGCGTTCAACCTTCGACGCTCGGACAAGGGGACAACTTGGCAATTTGGCCGAAACCTACTTGGAGTTGGCCAAACGTCTCGGCGGTTTCCCGAGCCATCACCAGGTAGACCTCGCCATCGCAAGAAGACTCGAATTTGCACGCGAACTTCTGGAGCCACGTCAGGCGGAACCAGTGTTGCAGAGCCTTAGAACTGCAGGATACCGACTTGGGGTCGTCACTGACTGCTCCATTGAGACTCCAACGATTTGGACTTCTACATGGCTATATGACTATGTCGAGGCCGTCGCATTTTCTTGTGACGTGGGCCTTCGAAAGCCTGATCCCCGTGTGTACCTCGCTGTGACGGAGGCGATTGGGGTCTCTTCGGAAGATTGCGTCTTCGTCGGAGACGGAGGGAGTGGGGAGTTGAGCGGTGCTCGATCCCTCGGCATGGAAGCGATTCGAGTTGTTGAATCCAGCGAGACTGGAATTGACCGACCCGATGAAGAGCTCGACTGGGACGGCGACTCAATTCGATCCCTCCGCGAACTTCTTGAGAGACTTAGTGGCTAGGCGGGCGGCTCATGCGATGACAGCGACATCGGAGGCAACGGGCACTCTCCGAGTGCTTAGTCAGCGAATCTTTCTTGGCTGATCCTCGCGTGCAAGTGCATGTCGTGCCATCCATCGGCGTGCAGTAACGCACTCTTCATCGTGCCCTCCAGTTCGTACCCTGCCTTTGAAGCAACGCGACATGACGCAGGGTTGTGGATTGAGTGTTCGAGCCCCAGACGGTGAAGCCCCAAATCTTCAAGCAGCCATTCGCTGAGAGTGCCGAGCGCGCATGAGGCTGCTCCAACTCCTCGGGATTGGGGCGCAACCCAGTACGAGACCTCCCCAAAACCCCCTTCGATCCACGCGCGCAGGCTAATTCGCCCAATGGCGAAGTCCTCCGATAGGTTCGTGAGCGCCCAGTGAGCGCCTGTCTCGTTCTTCCAAGCGTCGTTCCATTTCGCTATCAAATCCTCCGCCTCAGCCTCACTCATTGAGTTGAAGTGCCAGTATTGGATGTCGGGATCTGCGTATGCGGCGACCAGTGCCGGGACATCATCTTTGGCCCAGGGTCGAAGCACAAACCGATTTTCGACGGCAAGAACGGGCTGTTCACGACCGCTCAGCGAGCCGGGCGGTAGGACTGGTGTCACCAATTTTGTCATCGAATCAATTATTGCTCACCGTGCACCAGCATTACGTAAGGCCACAAACAGGCGTCAATGGAAGGTGGCATTCCTAGTAGGTCACGTCGGACCCATGATCTGAACCCACACTCAATTACCTCGCCCCATCGGGTCCCGAGTTTGTCGAAAGTGATCGACGCTATACGGGTTGATCTCATCGCGTCCGGAGGCGCCTTTGTGCGGACTCTGGGAAGCGAATCTTCGGCGGAGTCAGCGCGGTCTCAAAGGGGCATAGACCAGACCGCTGATTTGTTCGTCTGCGAGGTTGTAAAACTGGAGTGCTGTTGCCGGTCCTCCGTCGCTCCAAAGAGCGCGGCCTGGGGCACCAGATACAAGTTGGTCAGGAACGTATGTACCCACTCCCAGAATTGCCTCCGCCTGGTATCGGTCACCACACTTCAGCGCGAAGCGGTGCGTGGTCAGCGCCCGTGTCCCAGGGTTTACCGAATCGCTCGTAGGTCTCTGTGTGATCAATAGAGCCGTGCACCCTACGGCCCTGCCGAGACTTAGATAGCGGCGTAGAAGTGCTTCGATGTGGGTGCGTTGTTTCGCGTCACCCGCTGCGCCGAGTTCCGCCCATTCGTCAATGACCAGAACGATCCACGGATGCTCATTGGTCGGTTGGAGCGTGGCCGTTTGCGCGGTGGCGAGATACTCCGCTCGTCGCTGCACTTCGGCAAGGAGTTCAGTGAGTAGTGACGCTGTTGGCTCTACTTCGTTGCCGAGGACGAGTTGGGTGAAACGTGGACGCCACATTGACAACTCGGCGTGTTTGGGGTCAATGCCCACAAGACAGACGTTGCGCGAGGCGGCCAGTCCAGCGAGAATGACTCTCATGGCGACTGACTTACCGGACCCGGGATTCCCTCCAATGAGAATGGACTGACCGTAGAACGAGGCCGCTACTTCGTCGCCGTTGTCATCGAGGCCGATGGGCATTGCTCGGAGTGGGTTCAGCGGTAGGCCAACCGGATTGTGTTCCGGCTGATAGGGAACGCTCCCGATGCTGAGTTGTTGGTCCAGCAGGACGGTTACTCGGTGCGAGTACAGCGGGTCCGCCAGCACTCGCACGCGGGCAATACCGAACGCCACCGCCAACTGGTCGGCCATCATCCCAACTCGGACTACGGAGTTATTTGGTTGGAGTTCTAACTCAATGGCGTGACCGAGTGCGGTCTCGGTGACAGCGGTGACCCGTGTACCGTGAAGCCCAATCTGCTCGGCCACGAGCGGCCAACTGATGACCAGTGGAAGCCGCTGCATCAACCAGCGTCTTACGCTCATCGCGCTGGTTTGGCCTCGACCTCGACGCTGTCGGAGCGCAGAGTAATGCCCGAACGCTCACGACCATTTGCATCACGAAGGGTCC
>JABEUQ010000062.1 GCA_013044265.1 Acidimicrobiaceae bacterium | reverse complement strand
TAGGACACACGCTGTAAGATCAGAGTTCGCTTCGTTGGTGTGAAAAGCCTGAAATCTACGCGGTTACTCCGGGTGGGGGATACCCCCAAGCCACCAAAAGAATTAGAAGTTGCTGGTGTCCGCCACGTTGTCGAAACGCGCAAACTCGCCACGCCACGTCAGGTGTGCGGTGCGGGTGGGTCCATTTCGATTCTTACCCACGATAATTTCCGCCTCGGACTTCTTGTCGTTAGGAACTTCGCCGTACTGCTCAGCACGGTAGAGGAACAAGACAACATCGGCATCTTGTTCGAGTGATCCCGACTCGCGCAAGTCACTCATCATCGGCCGCTTGTCGGAACGCTCCTCGAGCTTTCGCGACAACTGCGAAAGAGCGATGACCGGACAGCTCAATTCGCGCGCGAGGATCTTGAGTGCTCGACTCATCTCCGAGACCTCCACCTGGCGATTCTCGGACTTGCCTCGAGAACTCATCAACTGCAGGTAGTCAATGATGACCACCCCCAGGTCGCCGTTTTGCTGCTTGATCCGACGAGCCCGCGAGCGTACGTCCATCACCGTCAGACTCGGATTGTCGTCGATGAAAACCTTGGCCGACTGCAAGTAACCAAAGGCGTCCTGCGCGCGGTTCCAGTCAGCGTCGCTCAAGTCTCCGGTGCGCAACTTCGAGGAGTCGATGCGCGCGGTCGAAGCCAAGATACGTTCGGCCAGCTCTTGACGGCTCATCTCGAGCGAGAAAAACAACGCCGGGCGATTGACCACGGCGCCCACGTGCGTGAGGATCCCTAGAGCAAAAGCGGTCTTTCCCATCGCTGGGCGAGCACCCACGATGGTCAGACTGTGGGGCTGAAGGCCCTGCAGCACAAGGTCGAGGGAGCGATACCCGGTCTCGAGACCGTTGAACTGGCCACGTGTCTCGCCGCGTTCCTCGAGAATGTTGGCCTCAGCCACGAGCAGTCGTTGCAGTGGCGAGACGGTATCAATCCGGTTGGTGTCACCGATCTGATTAATCTTGCGCTCGGCGTCGTCGATGAGACCCACGACGTCGTCAGTCGCGACGTACGCGTCGTCGACGATTTCGCCAGCCACCGCAATCAGGCGGCGTTGTTGAGCCTTCTCGTGCACGATTTCGGCGTAGTGTCGCGCGTTCGCCGCGGAGGGCGTGTTCATCTGCAGCGAAGAGAGCAGTCCCACCTCAACAGCGGCGGCTCCCTGCTCTTGCAACTTGGCTTGAACCGTCACGTAGTCCACCGGTTCGCCCGCATTCGCTAGGGCCAAGATCGCGGTGAAGATCTGCGCGTGCAGGGGTCGATAGAAGTCCTCGGGGTCCACAATCTCGTAGGAAATCGAGACTGCTTCGGGTGAGAGGAGCATGGCCCCAATGAGCGACTCTTCCATCTCAATGGCACTCGGGGGGAGCCGTCCCGCGGGAGTAGCAGGGGTGGAGCGGCCGCGGTCTGATTCAAGTTGTGTCATGAGGTAACAACGGTCGTCGATAATGCCTGTGCTCTACAAGAACAACAACGTGGGGATATCCCTGTGTGAAACCACATGTTGTCATAGTGACAACACCATGTGACATCTGATCGAACAGCACGACGCCGGGGCATTGCGCCCCGGCGTCAATACACAATTACGCAGCGTTACTTCGCTACGACCTCTACTTTGATGGTGGCGACAACACCCTCGAAGAGGTGCGCCGACACGGTAGCCGGTCCCACTTCCTTCAGGTGCTCGTCCATGATGATGGCGTGGCGGTCCAACGAGATGTTGGTCGCCGTGCGCAGCGCATTGACAACGTCGGCTTCCGTGATCGAACCAAAGAGGCGGCCGTTGGATCCGGCGCGTGCCGACACGGTCACCGTGGCGGACTCAATGACGCCGCGCTGAGTCTCGGCGGCGCTACGGCTATGGGCGTCACGCAGGTCACGAGCTTTACGCATCGACGCGGCCTGCAACTCCATGGTGTCATTGGCCTGCAGGGCCGCACCCGTCGGCAAGAGGAAGTTGCGCGCGTAGCCCGACTTCACCTCGACGATGTCGCCACGGCGTCCTACGCCACGGACGTCTGAACGCAGAAGGACTTTCATTCGCCCACCTCCTCAACGTCAACGTCACTCACGAAGTCGGCTTCGACGGCCTCGACAGCGACCTCGGCCTCAGTCGAACGCTCGGCACCATCACGGTCGGGACGCGGGCCACGCGGGCCACGGTCGTCACGTCCGCCTCGTCCCGAGCGACGCTCGGTCACGGTGCGCTGGGTGTAGGGCAAGAGCGCCAGTTCGCGAGCGGTCTTAATGGAGTCCGTCACGTCACGCTGGTGCTGCTGACAGTTCCCCGACACCTTGCGGCCACGGATCTTGCCGCGGTCCGAGATGTACTTGCGCAACTGAGCCAAGTCCTTGTAGTCAACTGAGCCAACGCCGTGCTGACAGAAGGAGCAGGGCTTCTTCTTGGCACCACGGCGAGTGTCGATCTTGGGTGCCCTCTTGGGCAGGGTGGGCATATTCTTACGGGGCATTAGAAGGGCTCCTCATCAAAAGCGTAGGTACTGGTTTCGTTGGTACGGGCGGGGGCTGGACGCTCGGAGTATCCCGACGACCCTCCTTCGCCACGGGGTGTGCGGGTGACCACGGCGGTCGCCCAACGTAGAGACGGGGCGATCTCGTCAGCGACAATCTCAAAGGCGTTGCGCTTCTCGCCCGACTCGGTCTCCCAGGAGCGCTGCTCCATGCGACCGGTCACGACGACTCGCGAACCCTTCGTGAGTGACGACGCGCTGTTCTCCGCCATCGGACCGTAGGCCGAGACATCGAAGAACGAGGTCTTCTCCTCCCACTCCTGGGTCTGGCGGTTCTGCCAGCGGCGGCTCACCGCTACGGACATTCGCAGTGCGGCCTGACCCGAGTTCAGGAACTTAAGTTCGGGGTCGCGGGTGACGTTACCCACGACGGTGATGGTGTTATCGGCCATTTACTCTCCTTAGTCGCGAAGCGTCCGAACCTACGCCTGGGCCGTGACACGGCTGGCGCTGGCTCGCTCGTTGCGTCGAAGAATCTTGAAGCGCAGGACTTCGTCAGAGAGCGTGAGAATTCGGTCCAACTCGTCGACTGTCGTCGCCTCGCCGGTGAATTCCACGAGCACGTAGTAACCCTCTTTACGCTTGTTGATCTCGTACGCCAAGGGACGCTTGCCCCAACGGTCGATGTTCCCGGGGGTTCCGGAATTCGATCGGATGGTTTCTAGGGCTCGGTCGAGAGCAACTTGGATGGACTGTGCGTCGACGGCCGTGTCGAACACAATCATGGTTTCATAAGGCCTCATGGCCACTTTCCTTTCCCTCTGGTCCAGACGAATCCGGGCTCTGCGGAAAACAGAGCAGGGTATGTGGTACTTCCTCGCGCTTGCGAGAACGAAAAGTCTATCCGAACGCCTTAAAAATGGCTAGTCGAGGAGTTCGGGGGGGTTCGCGTAGGACTCGTTGGCGTCCGGGAACCCTCCGCTGCGTACGTCGTGGGCGTACCGCGACACCGCGTCGGTGATGGCAGTACCCAGATCGGCGTATTGACGCACGAATTTCGCCGGGGTCCGCTTGGTGAGGCCCAAGAGATCATGGATTACTAGGACCTGACCATCGGTAGCGGGTCCGGCGCCAATGCCAATGGTCGGGATGTCGAGTGCCAGCGTGAGTTGGGCCCCCACCAGGGCTGGTACTCCCTCGATCACCACGGCGTAGATACCTTCGCTCTGCAGGACCAGGGCGTCCTCCAAGAGCATCTTCGCGGCGTCACGGGTCTTGCCCTGCACCTTGTACCCACCGAAGGCCAAAACGCTTTGCGGCGTCAGCCCCAAGTGCCCCATGACGGGAATCTCGGCCTCGATCAGCGCACGCACGACCTCTCGGCGGGTTGCTCCACCCTCGAGCTTTACGCTCTGGGCCCCGGCACGAATGAGTATGCCCGCGTTCGCTACGGCGGCGTCAGTGCCGACGTGGTAACTCAGCCACGGCATATCGGCCACCACGTGCGCCCGCGGGCGCGCCGCCGCCACTGCGCGTACGTGGTGCGCCATCTCCTCGATGCTCACGTGCAGGGTGTCCTCGTGACCGAGCACGACATTGGCCAGGGAGTCCCCCACTAACAACACGTCCACGTCGGCGGCATCCGCGTAGCGCGCCGTCGGCTCGTCGTAGGCGGTGATCATGACGATGGGTGCGGCGCCGTTGCGGCGCTTTCGCGCGCGCAGCGACGGTGCGTTCGCTTCGCTCACGATCGGTTCTGCTTAACGATCGCGCGACGCGCGGTTCGCCCACCGGCGGACCACTTACGCACGAGGTGGTGGAAATTACAACCCGTGCACACTTCTACGGCGTAACACTGGACGGGTTCAGCGCGTCGCTCGAGCTTGAGCAACTCGGCGCGCGAGGTCGGACACGTTCCTCCCGCGGGCAGACGCGCACCAAACACGTACGTCACTTCGACTAACTCGACGTCGCAACACACGGGACATCTCTCGCCGGTCGTACGTCCGATGTTCTTGGCCGCGCGCAACAGCTCCGGGTGAGCGTCGCAGATGTCACTGGCGCGCAGGGTACCCGCGGCGATCTTGGCCAATAGGGCGTGACGAACGAGACCGAACTCAACGACGGCTCCATCGGCCGTAGAAGTGCGAAAGCTCGAATCCATTACGCGTGACATTACCAATCGCCTGTAAGAAGTCGGCTCATCGTCATACTTTCGTCACGACGTAACGTTCGATATATCGATTTGATATGATAAAAAACATGTTGGATATTGCAATCCTGGGCCTCCTGATGGACCGGGACCACCACGGTTACGAGATTCGCACCCAGGTGCGCGACCGTTTAGCCGTTTCGGCCAACATCTCATTCGGCTCGATCTACCCCGCACTCAATCGCCTCGAGCGCCAGGGCTTCGTCGAGGCCGTGGTGGCCAGTGAACCGCGGGGCAACGCCCTATCGACCGGTTCGTTATCGGGTGAGCGCGCATCCCTGCGCGCCCTGCGCGCTACCCAGGGCCTAGGTCGACGTTCGCGCAAGGTCTATCGCATCACGCTGCGTGGACGCGAGGAGTTCGTCTCGCTCCTGGGCGACCCGGCGACCCTCGACGACTCTCGCAATTTCTCTTTGCGTATGGCCCTGGCGAAATACCTAACTCCTTCTCTGCGCGTCACGCTCCTAGAGCGGCGCCGCACCGATCTTGTGGAGCGACTGGCTGAAATGCAGTCCGGTGCTCGCAATGAGCAACTCGATACCTACGCCCGCAGCGTCATGGCGCACGCGGTCAAGGGCGTCGAGTTGGACCTCGAGTGGATCGACAATCTGTTGTCCACCGAACGAAATAATCAACAAACCTTCGCGCCTGAAGCGAAGTAGGAAAGGAGAGCCATGGAGAAGATTCGTGTGGCCATCGCCGGCGTCGGAAACTGCGCCAGTTCACTCATCCAGGGTGTGACGTACTACAAGGACGCGAAGGCTGGTGACAGTGTTCCGGGCCTGATGCACGTCATGCTCGGTAATTATCACGTCAGTGACCTCGAATTCGTGGCCGCTTTCGACGTTGACGCCACCAAGGTGGGTAACGACTTGGGCAAGGCGATCGAGGGTGGGATGAACAACACCATCAAGTTCGCCGATGTTCCCTCACTCGGCGTGAGCGTACAACGCGGACCAACGATGGACGGGCTGAACAAGTACTACCGTGCCGTCATCGACGAGTCGCCGGCCGAGGCCGTCGACGTCGCTCAGGCGTTGCGCGACGCTCGTGCTGAAGTCCTCGTGTCGTATTTGCCCGTGGGCTCCGAAGACGCCCAGCGCATGTACGCCCAAGCAGCGATTGACGCGGGGTGCGCTTTTGTCAACGCGATTCCGGTCTTCATCGCGTCGGACCCCGTTTGGGCTAAGAAGTTCAGTGACGCTGGCCTGCCCATCATTGGAGACGACATCAAGAGTCAGGTCGGGGCGACGATCGTGCATCGCGTGCTCGCGCGCCTCTTCGAGGACCGCGGTCTTGCTCTGGACCACACCTACCAACTCAACGTTGGTGGCAATATGGACTTCAAGAACATGCTCGACCGCGAGCGCCTGGAGTCGAAGAAGGTCTCCAAAACCCAGGCGGTGACGTCGCAGATCGAGAACTACGTCATGGACGCCGATGACGTCCACATTGGACCGAGCGACCACGTGCCGTGGCTCAAGGACCGTAAGTGGGCCTATATCCGCATGGAGGGTCGCAACTTTGGAGACGTGCCCCTCAACGTCGAACTCAAGCTCGAGGTCTGGGACTCGCCCAACTCCGCGGGTGTCATCATCGACGCGGTGCGTTGTGCGAAGTTGGCCCTCGACCGTGGTATTGGCGGACCCGTCCTGGGACCCAGCGCCTACTTCATGAAGTCGCCGCCCGTGCAGTTCCACGATGACATCGCTCACAACATGATTGAGGACTTCGCCAACGGCGGCGAGAACCCCGTCTGGCCGTAATTCCCCCCAGCTGTAGTGCAAGCCCCCGCCAAACGGCGGGGGCTTGTCATATCTACGCCCCCCTTCGGTAAACCCGGTGCTTGATGGGGTATGTGTGTCACATCAGGTGCCGATACTGGACACGTGCCCGAGTCCCCTTCTCTCACCAAGATCATCCAGGCGTACAAGTACGAAATCGACCCCCGCCCCGAGCAGGTCACTGCTCTTCGTAGTCACTTGGGAGCTACCAGGTTCTGCTAGAACGCCCTGCTGGGGTTGGTGAGTGAGAACTTCGACCCCAACCAAGCTCGAAAAGGCGCCGGAGAGGATGTCCCCAAAGAGGACTTCTGGGGTACTGGTCAGTTCGACCTCCAGCGCCTCTGGTACCAAAGGCGCGACGAGCTGGCCCCGTGGTGGCTTGAGAACGGCATCAGCAGTTACAACTACGCCCACGTGCACCTTTCGAGAGCCTTCACCAACTGGCGAAGTGATCGCACCAAGTTCCCCACCTTCAAGAAGCGCGGTCGGGGCGGGTCGGTCACCTTCATAAACGGGGCCGTCACGCTCACTGATTCTCACCACGTGCGGATCAGCCGCGTCGGGGATCTCAAGACCTACGAGTCGACGCGCAAGATGTACCGGCATCTGCAGCGAGGCACTGGTCGCATCCTTTCAGCCACGGTCTCAGAGCGTGGGGCTAAGTTCTTCATCTCCTTCACCCTGGAAGTGGATCGGGTGGCGCCAGCCACCAGAGCACCCGTGAGAGTCATCGGCATCGACGTAGGTATTTCCACCCTCTACACCGGATCTACGCCAGCGGGTGAGCAGGTGCTCAGCGTCGCGAACCCCCGGAACTTCCAAAAGAACGAGGCTCGTCTGGCTCACGCCCAGCGCGTGGCTTCGAGGCGACAAGGTCCCAGGAAGGGCGTGGCCCCTCTAACCGGTGCAAGAGGGCCAATGCCCGGGTGCAAAAGATCCACACGAGCACCGCCAACGCTCGCAAGAACCTATTGCACGAGACCACCTCCTATCTCACCAAGAACTATGACCTCGTCGTCATCGAGGACCTCAACGTCAAGGGCACGTTGAAGAACCACGCCCTGGCCAAGCACATCTCGGATGCGGCGTGGGGTGAGTTCACGAGGCAGCTCGAGTACAAGTCCACGTGGTACGGCTCAAGAGTTGTGAAGGCCGACCGATTCTTTGCTTCATCAAAGACCTGCTCATCTTGCGGGGTGCCAAAAGCCACGCTGCCCCTGGGCGTCAGAACGTTTCACTGTGAGGCCTGCGGTTTTGAGATGGACCGACCTCAATGCAGCTACCAACCTGGCTAGGTGGGCCAGGACTCAAGGGAGTGATCCCACTTCCGCGGCGACAAGCTCCGTGGCTGGACGTGGAGGGGAGGTAAGACCAGGTCGTTAGAACACCGACGAAGCGGCACACCCCGATGAAGCGTCAACCGAAGCACCGACTCTGGTCGGTGTCTAGGAGATACTTCGGCTGCAAACTCGGGTGCTCGTATGCAATCACCATGCCCCATCAAGCACCGAGTTTACCGAAGGGGTCTACGCCTGCTCGCTCCACCACTCGCGAATTCGATACGTCGCCTCGGCTCGGGTGATTTCACCATCTTCACGACGTATCTCCATCAAAAACTTCATGGCGCGGCCCACCGCGGGACCAGGTTGAAGACCCAGTAACTCCATCACTTCGACACCGTCGAGCGCGGGACGCTGATTATCAAGGTCCTCTTGTTCTCGAAGTTGCGCGATGCGCACTTCAAATTCATCCATTCGTCGCGACAATTCGGCAGCTTTGCGCCAATTACGCGTGGTCGAATCACAGCGCGTCAGTTCATTGAGTTCATTGAGCAGCGCGCCGGCGTCGTTGACGTATCGCCGAACCGCCGCGTCACTCCAGCCCAACTTGTAGGTATGAAAACGTAGATGCAGTTCGACCAACGTGCTGACGTCATCGATCATGTTCTTGGAATACTTCAGCGCAGTCATGCGCTTACGCGTCATCTTGGCGCCCACCACTTCGTGGAAGCGAAACGTCACCCCCTCCTCGGTGATGGCCCGTGTCGCAGGTTTGCCAATGTCGTGGAACAGTGCGGCCAAACGCAGTGTCAGCAAGGGCGACGTCTTATCGACCACCGCCCAGGTGTGTTTTAAAACATCCTTGTGTTGATGGATCGGATCTTGCTCTAAGCGCAGCATCGGCAGTTCAGGGATGAAGTACGGTGCGAGTCCCGTACGCACAATAAAGTCCAGTCCAATCGAGGGTTGCTCGGTCACCATCAGCAGATCCAATTCCGCCCGAATCCGCTCTTGGGAGACGATCGTGAGTTTCTCAGCTGTCGTGATGGCCGCCGCTTCGAGGGCCGGGTCGATCTTCAAGTTGAAGCGCGCGGCGAAACGCGCGGCCCGCAACATGCGCAACGGATCATCCGTGAACAGCACCTCAGGATCAATCGGCGTACGAAGGACGCGGTCATGGAGGTCGGCGAAGCCCCCGAAGTAGTCGAAGAACGTCTGTACCCCATCGGGTTGGCTCAGAAGATTGATCACGTCGAGTGCGAGGGCGTTCATCGTGAAGTCACGACGACTCAAGTCCGCCTGGAGCGAGTCTCCCCATTGAACGGCGGGTTTGCGCGAATGATCCACGTACTCCTCGGAGCGGAAGGTGGTGATTTCGGCCTTGAGTCCGTTGGCGCGCACTATGCCACCAATGGTGCCGAATGATCGACCTTGCTCCCAAAGACCCGTACACAACGGGGTCATCAGACGCGCAATATCGTCGGGCCGGGCATTGGTGGTGTAGTCAATCTCGAAGTCGTCATCGGGCTCAATTCCCAAGACGGCGTCGCGTATCGAGCCACCGACGGCGTACAGGGTGAATCCCGCTTCGGCGAAGGCGAGAGCGAGCGGGACGGACCATTGCGCAACACGCGCCAGCCGCTGTGGAAAGTCATCGATTTCATTCACTGCGATTCAAGGTTACGAGAGACGCCGCACCTCCGCCGTCGCAAGTAGCCTGTGTCAGCATGTTCCACCGATTTTCAACCTGGTGGCGGGCGCTTAGCGTCGTACTCCTTGGCCTCGCGACGCTGACGTGGCCCTTGGCCGCGCAGGCTCAGACGACGCCCTTCTCGGTGATCTCCCAAGATGCAGTGGCCAATATGTCGGGAGCGGGGGTCTCACGGTTCGCTCTCACCCTCGCCGTGACCAAGGGCACGACGAACGTCGTGCAATTGTCGCTGTATCCTCAAATCGTTTATCGCTCCGAGATAACGGCGCTAATGAACGGCACCGGTCCCAGCACCACGGCACTCTCTTCAACTGCGATTGCTACTCCAACCTGCATCACGGGGTCAACCCTGAATTTGCACGTTTCGCTATTTAGTGCCCAGGGCACCGGTCCGAGTCCTCTTTGCGGCACTCAACCACTTCATCTTCGACTGCCCTGTTCCGCGACGGCGTGCGACGGGGTCTATCCAATGAGCATCGCGGTCACCATTAATAACGTTCGCTCTGTCGAATGGTCAATGATCACCGTGCATGTCGCCAGCGTCCTACACCCCCTACTCGTCGATTTCGTGCCAATGGTCGACTCAATGGCGTGGACGGCGTCAGCACTCGCGGAGTCCAACTTCGGCGTCATTGCCAATTATCCCTCATTCCCCCTGACGTTCGCGGTGAGTTACCTACCCCTGAGCCAAGCCATGTTGGATTCAACGAACAGAACGTGGCGCAGTGCGCTCTCTGAAGCCCTCGCGAGCTCTCAACACCGGGCGATTGTCTCCCCGCCACCCAATGCCGACCTCGCAGGACTGGCCGCCAACGGATTTTCTTCCGAGGTCACCCAGCAGGTAAGTCTTGCCAGCTCTCTTTTGAGGACCATCACGGGTCGATTCACCGATGGCCCTGTCTTCCTCGCAACTCCCCCTTCCCCAGCAACTCTCGACGCACTGTCGCAGGTGGGTTCGAGCGACGTCGTCGTACCGGACGCGAGTTTCACACCAGCCCCCTCGAACACTCTGGGGTGGGGGGCACCTTTTCGAGTGACGGGGGCAACGTCGGTAACGGCACTCAGCACCGATGGGGGTCTCGAACAATTAGCGAGCGACACCGCCATCGAACCCGGTCGGCGCGCGGCGATGACCCTCGCAACTTTGGCGTTTTTGCACTTCGAAGCGCCCAATGCCTCATCACTGCGTACGGTCATCGTGCCCCTGAATGTCGGCTCGATATCACCAACGTACGTCAACGACTTACTTCAAGCGAGCCAGTCCAACCCCTTTATCACCCCTAGTACGCTCGCCTCATCATTCAACTCGTCACTGATCGGAACCAACAACAGCCCTAGCGAACTCACGCTGAACTTCAGTACGACCTCGGCCTGGTCGAGCGCCAACGTGTCCTCTTTGACGACCCTTATCAGCCACACGAATTCCTACTTGCACGCCATTGCCTCGCCCACTCAAACCGCCGCCCTGCAGCTCTACCTAGCGACCTCAGAGGAGTCTGGCAGTTCGAGCAATCGCCAGCGCGCGATATCGGCAGCGACGGCGTATCTCAATACGCAGCTCAACGGATTTCGCATCGATGACTCTGGTATCACTCTGACTGGTGCGAGTAGTGAACTGCCCATCACCCTGTTCAGTTCCGTCCATTACCCAGTGACCGTGCTCCTGCATCTGATCACCAATCAGCTGTCCTTCCCAAATAACAAGAAGGTCTACGTCGTTCAGCTCTCCACCTCAACAACTCCCTTGCGCATTGCCGCAACCGACCGTCAAGGTAGTTCTTTGACGCTGCAGTTGGAAGTCACCACACCCGATGGCCAACTAGTCCTTGCTCACGCCGCGGTACAGGTGCGCGGTGTGGGTACCTCCGTGGTTGGTTACCTCTTGAGTGGCACCTCGCTCTTTGTGCTGGCCTGGTGGTGGTTGCGCACGTATCGTCGCAAGTCCCGGGGGCGGCACGCACGATGAGCCGCGGCGCCACGCACGGTGGTCGCGTTCTTTCCATGGCTGGTGGAACGGCGGCCTCTCGCTTGAGCGGTCTTCTGCGAGTCCTCGTCCTGGCGTGGGTTCTTGGCTTTACCCCTTTGGCCGACGCGTTTAACCTCGCCAACACCATCCCCAATATGTTGTTCGACCTAGTGATTGGTGGCGTTCTCAGTGCCACTTTCATCCCGGTCGTGGTTGAACGACTCGCCCTCGACGGTGAGCGTCGGGCGTGGCGATCAATCTCGACGGTCGTGACTGCAGGCTTCGTGGTCATGGTGGTCGCCTCGGTGGTCGCGTGGATACTCGCTCCTTTAATCATTGATGGTTTCACGTTCCTGCAGCGCACCTCGAATTCCTCCCAAGTACAAGCGCTGCACGCCCAGCGTCGCGTGGCGACAGAGTTCTTGCGCTGGTTCGTTCCCCAGATCTTCTTCTACGGAGTCATCGGGATAGCGACTGCCTTGCTCAATGTACGCGGCAAGTTCGCCATCGGTTCGTGGGCACCGGTGGCGAACAACATCATCTGTATCGCCGTTCTGGTGTGGTTCCACCTCGTTGATCCGACCCCTAGCATCACTTCAATCAGCGGATCGAGAGACCTGTGGTTGCTAGGACTGGGCACTACTTTCGGTGTCGCTGTTCAGTTCCTCGTCATGTGGCCATCGTTGATGAAAAGCGACCTCGGGCGATTGCGTTTTCGTTTTGATGTCCACGACCCCGCGCTGCGAACGATCGGCCGTCTGGGCTCGTGGACGCTCATGGTGGTGATTGCTAATCAAGCATCCTTGTACGTCTTGTTGGCCTTTGCCTTCGGCACCGGTGGTAGCGGTCCGGTCAGTGCTTACACCTACGGTTGGTCGTTCATGCAAATGCCCTACGCCGTCGTGGTGGTCTCTGTTCTGGGAGTGCTCACCCCTCAACTCGCTGAATTCGCCACTCGCAGAGATTTGCTTTCACTGAGCGAGCGGCTGAGTTTCGGGTTGCGCCAATCCTTGGTCATCATCATTCCTTCCACGGTGGCCATGATGATTCTCGCCCAGCCACTCGTTGGAATTTTGTTAAACCACCTCAACAGTTCTACCCAACTGCCCGCAGGCACTGTTCTAGCCATCCTCGCGGCGGGACTACCGGGATTCACCCTCTTCCAACTCTGTGTACGAGGCCTACAGGCTATGCAGCGTGCAGCAGACGTCTTCGCCCTGTACGCCCTGCAGAACGCTTTAACCATTGCCTTGTGTGTACTGCTGGGTCGCCACTCCCTCGCCGGTCTCACCGCCAGTGTGTCCATTGCCTACACCGGCGCGGCGGTCGTCGCGCTCGGAGTTCTCTCATTGCGAGGCGTATCCATAATCTCGACGGTCTGGAGTGTTCACGTGCGGCGCAGCATGTACGCGTCGCTCGCTATGGGTGTCGTCATGGCCGCCGCGTGGTCCACGCCCACGTGGACGCGCGGCGCCGGTCTCGTGGCACGGGGGATGCTCGCCGCCACGCTCGGCGCATTCACCTACATCCTGTTTGTCCTAGTCGCCCAGCGCAGTACTGCACACGATCGACGAAAGGTGTAAGGCTGGAAGCGACTGGAGGGAATTGTGACCAAGATTCGAGTGGTATGCGATAGCGCCAGCGACTTACCGCAGAGTGAACTCGATCGACTCCAGATCACCATGGTGTCACTCTCAATCCGTTTCGGCGAAGAGGAATTCGTCGATCGCGTCACCCTTTCTACAGAAGAGTTCTGGCGACGCTGCGCACAGTCGCGGACCTTGCCAGAGACTTCGGCTCCGTCGCCGGGAGCATTCCGCACCGCGTACGAAGAGGCGGTGGCAGATGGTTGTAGTGGCGTCATCGTCATAGTGCTGTCGAGTGCGCTCTCGGGGACCTACCAGTCTGCGCTCGTCGCCGCAGAATCAATGGCGCAACTCCTCGACGTTCGAGTCGTGGACTCCCAGGCAGTCTCGATGGCCCAGGGCCTTCTCGCTATCGACGTCGCCGAACGATCTCTCGAGGGTGCCTCCTTGGATGAACTTGAGCAGCACGCCCTGGCGTTGCGCTCACGCCTCGGAGTAGTGGCAATGCTCGATACTTTGGACCACCTCATCAAGGGGGGTCGTGTCGGAGGTGCCAAGGCACTCATTGGTCAGGTCCTCTCGATCAAGCCGCTTCTTGAACTACACGATGGCCTGGTCGCCGAGGCTGGACGTCAGCGCACAACCTCGCGCGCGATGGCCTCCATATCCGCCACGGCCAAATCACACGCCCCTCTGCGACGTTTGGCGCTCATTCATGCCCAGTCCGATCAAGTCGCCGCCCTACGCGCCCTGGTCGCTGACATCAGCGTTGAATTTCCAATGTTGATCGCCGACATGGGGCCCACGGTCGGCACTCACGGAGGTCCAGGATTGATTGGCCTCACGTGGCTCGAAGCACGGGGCAACGAACACCACTAAGTTTTAGACGTGAGTCAAGGTCCCGATCAACACGAACCCGACATTGTCGACCGGCTGTTCTCCTATTTTGACCAGTTCATGGACACGCTGCACGACCGCGTCCTGCGGCCGATTCTGCTCGCTGGCCGCTTCGTTGCGTATGGCTTCATACTGTTTGTCGTCGCCCTCGTCGTGGCCAGTGCTTTAGTTATTGGCTTCGTACGTTTTTCTACCATCTACCTCTTTGGTCACCACGTGTGGATCACCTACCTCGTGGTGTCGGCTATCTCAACTAGCGCGGGTCTGTTTATCTGGCGTAAGCGCCGGCCCGTCTCACTAAGGAAACCATGACTCATACTCGTGTTCTCATCATTGGTTCAGGCCCTGCGGGTCTCACGGCTGCCATCTACGCCGGCCGAGCTCAACTCAACCCCATAGTGATCGAAGGGGAACCCTCTTCTACCACCGATCAGCCCGGTGGTCAGCTAATGCTCACCACGGATATCGAGAACTTCCCGGGTTTCCCTGAGGCACTCACCGGACCTGAGTTGATGGAGCGCATGCGTGCCCAAGCTGAACGATTCGGTGCCGAACTACACGTCACCAAGGTGCAAAAACTCGATACCACGTCGCGACCATTTCGAGCATGGCTGACTGACGACGTCGAACCCAGTATCACCGCTGACGCCGTAATTCTCGCCACCGGTGCTAAGTCGCTCATGATGAATGTCCCAGGTGAAGAACGACTCCTGAGTCACGGTCTTTCGACTTGCGCTACTTGTGACGGCTTCTTCTTTCGGGGCCACGATATCGCGGTGGTGGGTGGAGGAGACTCCGCCATGGAAGAAGCCCTCTTCTTAACCCGATTCGCGAATTCGGTCACGATCGTGCACCGTCGTGATTCCCTGCGTGCGTCGAAAATCATGCAGGAACGAGTCTTCGCCAACGAGAAGATTCGCTTCGCGTGGAATTGCCAAGCACTTGAGGTGCTCGGTTCTGATCGTGTCAGCGGGCTTCGAGTACGTGACACTTCCACCTCAGAAGAACGGGTCCTCGACGTGACGGGAATATTCGTAGCGATTGGACACGTCCCCAACACAGCTCTGGTGCAGGACGATCTCGAACTCGAAGACAACGGATACGTTCGTACCGGCTTAGGCTCCTTCACGTCGATTGATGGTCTGTTCGCCGCTGGCGACGTTCAGGACCACGTATATCGCCAAGCCATCACCTCAGCGGGTTCGGGCTGCATCGCGGCCATTGACGCCGAACGTTGGCTCGAATCGCAGGGTCTCTAGCGACTCCTCGCTAAGGTGGTCACTGCGCCGCGCGTGTTCGACGCCACATCTGGAGATAGCCATGAACGAGAAGATCACGACATTGACCGACGCCACCTTCGACGAGGCCGTGCGCTCGTCGGAAAAACCGATTCTGGTGGACTTCTGGGCCGAGTGGTGCGGCCCCTGCAAGATGATTGCGCCAATTCTCGAAGAATTCGCTGATGAGCAGAGCGAAAAATTTGTCATCGGCAAATTGGATGTTGACGTCAATGTCGCGACCGCTACGAAATTCTCAGTTATGAGCATTCCCACCTTGTTGTTATTCAAGAATGGTGAAGTCGTGGCTCGACTGGTGGGTGCTAAGCCCAAGGGCGCCCTCCTTCAAGAGATCACCGCCAACCTCTAACGTCGTAATTTCTGGACACCACCTCTCTCTCCATCGGGACTTCGTCTCGGCGCGTTCGTGAACTTCATGACCGCTTGACCTCACTTGGCCTCGTTCCCCTTGAGAACCTCGGAGATACGTTCTCAGAGGCCACCCAAGCAACCGTGGAGGCCTTTCAACGCTCGCGCGGTTTAGCGATCACGGGTGTTGTTGATAACACCACATGGGCCCTCCTACTTGAGGCAGGGTGGAAACTCGGTGATCGTCTTTTATTCCTGGTAAAACCATATTTACGAGGTGATGATGTCGCTGAGTTACAAGTCCGTCTTTCTCAATTAGGTTTCAATCCTGGCCGGGTCGACGGAGTTTTTGGTCCATTACTCGACCGTGCCCTTAGTGAATTCCAACGTAATTGCGGTCTTGAAACTAGTGGAACATTGACCCAACGCACCTTGATCGAATTACGACGCTTCTCCCCCATTAGTGATCGCACCCTAGTCAACGAAGCGCGTGATGAAGCTGGATTCGATCGCCCTCAGCGCGGACCGATTGTTATTTGGGGACCAAGTTCGATGTCTGAAGTGATTGCCCGTTTATTGCCTGAGGCTGATTTCAGTTCTTCTCGCGAGTCTTGGTCAGTGGAGCAGGTAGCTGCTCACGCCAACGCCGTCGGTGCACTCGGCGTCATTTCTCTCAGTCAGCAGCCAGACTGGGGTGGTATCCACCTTCATTACTGGGCTAGTTATAAGTCCTACTCACGCCGCGGTGAGCAACTCGCCAGCACCGTGGCAAATGCCATCGCACGAGATGACGTGGCACTGCGTATTGAGATCACCGGTATGGCTCTGCCAATTCTGAGAGAAACCCAGATGACAACGCTTCACGTGGAACATGCTCAGATGCCCACCGGGGAATCAGAGCAACTATCAAAAGCTTTCGCTCTAGCCATCCGCGACTTTTTCCACAGTTAATCTGGTTGAAAAGAATCCGAACTCCGGGATATAAAGGTCAAATTGACTGAAAAACCTTCAATTTGCAGGGTAACCCACAGGTTCATCCACAACTTGGGGATAACTTCAAGAAGAAGGTTATCTTGAAGGTTGAAGGTTACTTTACCTGTGAGATAGAGATGTAAATCCTCTCTAGGTCATCCAAGTCTGCAAAATCAATGATGATCCGTCCATTGCGACCCTTTAGGTCAACGTGCACACGAGTATTGAGATAGTCCTCGAGTAATTGTTCGAGCTCAGCCACACTGGCGTCTGGGACTGGACGCAAACGCGGAGGTTTACCTGATATGTCAGGCACGGTGGCCGCTGGGACATCTGTGGTGCGGGGCTCAAGAAAGATCTTGACTGCTTCTTCAGTCGCACGAACCGAAAGCTCATTTTTAATGATTCGTGCCACCATGGTCGCTTGGGCCTCTGGGTCAGTAATAGCCAGCAACGATCTGGCGTGTCCAGCTGATATTTGTGACTGGGCAAGTGACGCCTGGGCTGTTTCTCCAAGTTGTAAGAGTCGAAGAGTATTAGTGATATTGGCTCGACTTTTTCCAACACGCTGGGCTACCTGTTCATGGGTCAAATCAAACTCGTCGATCAACTGCTGATATGCGGCGGCTTCTTCTAAGGGGTGAAGATCGACTCGGTGAAGATTCTCTACAACTGCCTGCTCGAGAGAAAGGCGATCATTCACTGAATCTTGCACCAAGACGGGCACAGTCGCCAGACCAGCAATACCGGCGGCTCGCCAGCGTCGCTCCCCTGCTATCAATTCGTAACGATTCGGCTCACCCTCAAGTGGGCGAACAATGATGGGTTGTAGGACACCTAGCTCGCGCACCGACGAAGCTAGCGACTGCAAACTCTCGTCATTGAAGGCTTTGCGAGGTTGGAACTGGTTGGGGCTGATCGCCGAAACCGGAACCTGACGCAACGGTCCTTGCGCCACCACCACTTCAACGTCCTCCGCCACTACTTGTCCTTCAGGAATTAGGGCCCCAAGGCCCTTACCGAGTCCGGGCTTTCTAACCATTCATGATCTCCTCTGCTAACTGGCGGTACGCTTTGGCGCCCTTGGATTGGGGATCGAAAACTGTAATGGGCTGACCAAATGATGGCGCCTCCGCAAGACGAACCGTTCGTGGAATCTTTGTTCGACAGAGTTCTTCAGCAAAGTGCCGTCGGACTTCGAGCGCTACGTCTTGAGAAAGGGTATTACGCGCGTCGTACATCGTAAGGACAACTTTGGAAATCTTCAAGTCTGGATTGAGGTTCTTCTGGACTAGATCAATGATGGCCTGGAGTTGAGTCAGCCCCTCAAGTGCGTAGAACTCGGTTTGCACGGGAACCATAATGTCCGTAGCTGCAGCAAAAGCGTTAATTGTTATCAGTCCGAGAGATGGCGGGCAGTCGATAAAAACGTAGTCAAAATCACCATCCACCGAGGCAATTGCTTTCTTGAGGCGCAATTCACGTGAAATAACTGCTGTGAGTTCTTGCTCGACACCTGCGAGGTCAAGTGTTGCGGGAGCAACGAAAAGGTTATTAAAGCCAGTGGGTTCCACAATATCCACCATCGGCACGTCATTCAAGAGAACGTCATAGACAGATTTCTCGAAGCGTCGACCATCTACACCTAGGCCTGTGGTGGCATTACCTTGTGGATCAAGGTCAACAATCAAGACTCGCTTACCAGCCTCTGCCAAAGCTGCGCCCAAAGATGTGGTTGTAGTGGTCTTTCCAACCCCACCCTTTTGGTTGGCCACAGCAAAAATCCTCATTTTGGCGGCGTCTGACATATGCCTCTTCCCTGCTTGTTACATATCGCTATCGAACAAACAAAGGGCATTCAATCAGATTCCATTGTTGTCGTCAAGCCCAGATGTTTCACGTGAAACATCTGGGC
>JABEUQ010000061.1 GCA_013044265.1 Acidimicrobiaceae bacterium | reverse complement strand
CACCGTGACCACGATGCGCAGGTCAGGCGAGTTTCGGAACTTCTGGAGCAGCGCCTTGGGATCTTTGGCGTTGTAGGTAATCTTGGCGGCGAAGTCGTTACCCTTGCCGAACACTTCTCTAGCCATCAACACAATCTCTTCGGCGTGATTGTCGTCTTTAGCAAAGATGAGCGTCTTGGGGACTACGGAACGACCGGGAAAGATTTCGCTGTAGAGCCGGTCACGGAACGTTTCGAGGACGAGACGAATCTGGGCCTTGCTGGTAACCGCACGATCGAGTTCACTTCCCGTGTAGTCAAAGTCCTCGTCGAGGGTTTCCCAACGTTGTTGTCGCGTTCGTCGGTCCATCTTTGGCACGATCGTGCCCGCCTCGATGGTCGCACCCTTCTTCGTAATCTCAGTCTGAATCCGATAGACCTCGAAGTCGACATTCACGCCATCGGCCACGGACTCGGCATAGGTGTACTCAGACACGAGGTTCTGTTGGAAGAAGCCGAGAGTCTGCTTCGTTGGTGTCGCAGTTAACCCCACGACGTGCGCGTCGAAGTACTCAACCACCCCACGCCACAGACCGTAAATGGAGCGGTGACATTCATCCACGATGACGAGGTCAAAGGTTTCTGGCGGCATAGCAGCCGAGTATTCAACCGTGACCGGCGCTGGTGGCACGTAGCCGTCGATCTGTGGGTCGTCGTCTTCAGGAATCTCCATGCCCCTCAGACCGGCGAAGACGCGTTGGATGGTGGAGATGACGACACTGCTGGACTGCGCTAAGCCCGCGCTGGTCAACTTGTCGACGTTATAGAGTTCCGAGAACTTGCGACCATCATCGGGTGTTGTGAAGTCACGGAACTCACGAAGTGTTTGGTCGCCGAGGTTGTTGCGGTCTACGAGAAAGAGAACACGGTTGAAGCCACCATATTTAAGAAGGCGATACGCCTCGGTAACGGCCATACGAGTCTTTCCAGCACCGGTCGCCATCTGGACGAGTGAGCGTGAATGGGTACCCGACGAAAGCGAATGCTCTAGCGCTGCAATTGACGCTCTTTGTGCTGGGCGAAGGGAATAGTGGTCGAAGGAGGGCATCGAAAGGACCTTGCCTGGCCACGTTGGAGCATTGGGGTCATTGACGCTGTCACGGATGAATCGAGCCAGCGTCGCGGGCTCTTGGAAGTTGAAGATTTTGCGCGCACGTGGGTACGGGTCGAAACCACTCGTAAACTGGGTCTCAGTGCCCGACGCTTCGTAGACGAAAGGCAAGCGATCGTCTTTCAGCACTGCGCCATCACGATAGGTCTCGGGTAGACCCTCGGCGTACATTGCGGACTGCCACTGCACTCCTGACAGAGTCGTCCCCACAGGCTTGGCCTCGATGACACCGACTATCTGTCTATCGACGTAGAGAAGATAGTCGGCACGTCCGTGCTCGGTAGCCATGATGACCTCACGCACGGCCACCCCTTGATGGTTGAACAGCTCGATGTCCTTGCGGTCGCACACAAACCAGCCAGCGCGCGTCAATTGCTCGTCAATGAGGTCGCGAGCCCGCTCTTCAGGTTTGAGGTTCGGTGCCATGGTTATCGCAGAGCCTAATTTCCAATGAAAGCCGCTGCCGGCAACCCGAGGACTTCATCCATTTGGACCTATTCTCTGGCCATGACGATTCCCAAATTCCACGAACTCTTCAACAAAGTCCTTGAAGATCTCTCTGACGGCCAAGAGTGGCGTGCGAAGGACTTCTACGAGCACGTCATAGACAGCCTGAATCTTCCTGAGGCCGAACGTTCAGAGAAGTTGGGGGGAGGTAACAATCGCGCCATAAGCCGCGCCTATTTCGCCTGCGAGTACTTATTCCAAGCCCGTGCGATTGCTAGACCTAAACGGGGTCACCTTCAGATCACCGACTTTGGCCAGCAAATCCTCGCGAAATACCCCGAGGGCATCACGGTCGCCTTCCTTAAGACGACTGAAGGGTTTAAGGATTGGACTCGTCGAACTGCCGAACGGGCATTGGACAAGAAGGGGAAGTCCGGAGAAGGCGATTCGATAGAACCTATCGAGAGCGACATCACGCCGGACGAATTGATCGATGCGGGCGTCACGCGACTTCGTTCGATCATCGTGGCAGATTTGCTTGAACGAATTCGAAGCGAGTCACCTCGCTTTCTTGAAGAAGTTGTGCTGCAAGTCCTTCACGCCATGGGATACGGAGAAGGCGAGGACGATATCGCTCACCTAGGGGGGCCGGGAGACGGAGGCGTTGACGGTGTAATCAATCAGGACAAACTCGGGCTGGATCAGGTCTATGTGCAAGCGAAGAGATATAAGGAGGAGAGTTCCATCGGACCAGAAGTGATTCAGTCCTTCGTGGGAGCAGTCCACGGAAAGGGTGCAACTCGCGGAGTCTTCATAACGACGAGTCGTTTCACAGAAGGCGCCCGGAAGTTCGCCGCGGGTCTCCCTCAACCGAGAATCGTTCTCGTTGACGGTGCCCAACTCGCAGACCTGATGCTCGAACATCAAATTGGCGTCACAGTAGAAAACGTATACAAGGTCTACAAAATCGACGAGAATTTCTTTGAGGACTAGCCGTCCGGAATCTCGGCTCGTCAAGCACTTGAGACGGTTTAGGTCTTGATACTTAGCGATCAAACTCGAAATACGCGATTGGCGGCTCGGACAGATCGACGCTCATCGGCTCATAAGACTGAGTAGTCGGCGTGGCCGCGAACTCTGTGAGTGTGAAAGCCCGCCGGGTAGCAACCAGTACGCGACTGCGCTGCGCATCTTGTTCGTGGCTGACCGGGGCATCGTCGAGGAGAGTGTCAGGACCCTCAACGCCCCAGCGGTCGAAGTAGGCCGCGCCGGCTGCCACCTCGAGCACCCACCGCTCATGCAATTCGTCCGACGGGGGAGGGTCACCGAACTTCGACACCCAGGGGTCGCCACGTTCGATTGCTTCTTCAGCGAGCGTACGGGCACGCTGTTCAATCGCGCTAGCGCGATCGTCAAGTGCGAGTAGGACATCGGGGTCGGTGATCCCGTTCGGGCGAGGAAAGAGGCCAGCCACCAGTTCATCCGCCGGTGGGCTGGGGTAGCCCACTCCGGTGACGTAGCGATCGATGCGGTGGTGCAGGACGCTGGCGACGTCCTCGGCGTAGTCGAACGAGCGACCCATGACCAGCATTGGCAGTTCGGTGTGAACGTCGAAACCTCGACTCTCCGCGTCTCGCAGTTGCGCGAGTAGTGCTGGATATGCGGGGGAGGCCTTGACCTGGGAGAGTTCAGCGTCGCTGAGACCCGACTGGCTCAGTGCCTCATCCCAGCGCGGACCCTCGGCCATGGAGACAATGGTGTCGTACTCGGCGACGAGTGCGGCGATGGATTGAGTCTGGGTCGATCGGATCATGTCCGTCGCGGACACGTCGGCCCCTTCGTGACGCAGAACGCTGGCGAGAACTTCTGCGGCGTTCGGAATCTCGGTCAGGCCATCGTGTCCAGTCGAAGGATCGGGGTCGTAGTTGGTGTCCACGTAGAGATGATTGGAGTTCGACCCCCTCGTCACGGCTACGTAGAGCACTTCGCGAGTGGTAGTGGGACTGACGAACGCGTGGGCGGTGTCGACGGTGCGCCCCTGGGCGCGGTGCACCGTCGTGGCGTAGGCGAGTTCCACGTTCTCGTGAACGTAAGCGGCTGGTAGGACCACCGAACCACCTCCTTCCAATCGAGTGACGGTTAGTGAACCGTCATCGTGGGTCGCCGAGACAGTCCACACATCGCCGTTCTTGACCCAGCCCGTCTCCGTCTTAAAACGACGGTTGTTCTCGCGTGTCACGACGAGGTCGTTGACGCCGGCCGTCATCGTCCCCGCGACCTCGACCCCTGCTTCGATTACGACACCACTGGCGACTCGGTCGCCACGGGCGCGAGCATTTAGCTCGTTCACTGTCGCGCTGTCACTGGCGAGCATGAGCGAGTTCAGGCCGCGGCGGGTGTCGGCTTTCCACGCAGTATAGAGAGCGTCGAGCATCTGATCACGGGTGCCGTCAGCGATTCGTCCATGAGCGGCGTAGGTAGTGAGAGCGGGGTTGGCGCCATCGCGGACCCCGAGACTGGCCTCCTTCTCCCAAGTGTCCCGGAAGCGACGAACGTCACCGAGCGTGGACGCTTCCTCGCCGCGGTCGCGCACGAGGGTGCGGAACATACCTCCAGCGTCCACACTGGAGAGTTGGGCCCAGTCCCCGACGAGGACGACCTTGGCGTGAGCGTCGAGCGCGGCCGACGTGAGTTCATCGAGTGCGAAGGTCGAGGCCAAACTGGCCTCGTCGACCACCACCAGCTGCCCGGGGCGAAGGGTCCATCTCTCTAGCGCTGCTTCGCGTCGGGCGATGTCCGAGCGCAGTCCGGAACTCGGTACTCGACCACTGCGCTCGATCAGTCGGACCTTCTCGTGCAACTCATCGAGTTCTCGCTTTCGTTGGCCGTGCTGGCGGTGCTCGTAGAGCCACTTGGCGAGATTGTCGGTGTCGATTCCCATGTCGTCACCCAGGACTTCGGCGGCCGCCGCTGAAGGTGCGAGTCCGACGACCGAACCGGCACCCTGCTCTAGTTCCCACGCCGCTCGCAGTCCCGCCATGGTCGTGGACTTACCCGTGCCCGCTGGTCCGACGAGTACGTCGAGGAGGCGACCTGAGGTCGTGATCTGTTCCACGCAGCGAGCCTGGTCGTTCGAAAGTTTGAAGCCCTTGCCGGGGAGTCGTTGTCCGGTGACTTCCGCAACCGTGGTACTTGAGACGACTTGCGCGTCGAGGCGCTGGCCCGCGTCGATAAGACGTGCCTCGGCGTCGAGCAGTGTCGCGGTGGTGTAGAGCCAGTGCCCGGTTCTGAGGAACTTGGAGGTGCCGTCACTGCGCAGTAGCAAGCGCGGCGTGTGATGTAGGTCGGGAGTGGTGATGAGGAGCGCCTGGGCGACGGCGAAGTTGGTCGCGCGAGTAGCGGTAAGGATCCGCTCGGTTGGCGTTGTGAAACGCACGCCCTGCATCTGGCGAAATACCTCCGCTTGGACGTTGGCGCGAGAGAACGTCGGCCGCTTGGCGCTCACGACCTCGAGGGCGGCGTTCGCAATATCGAGCAGAATGGCGTCCTCGAACTCGGCGCTGGTGAAGGCGGCAACGTCGCGTCCACCAAGTTCGTGAACCCACGCTGTTGGCTCATCGTCCAGGAACGGCGCGGCCTGAGAAGCCCACGCCTCGGTCAGATCACCCAAACCTCTTCCACTCTTGGCTCGCCGAGTTGCGAGGGTGGCCGTCTGGCGCAGCTTGATCACCTCGACGTCAGTCGGGGCGCGCCCGTGATCCTCCTCGAACTGGGCGATAAGACGATCCTTGGCGGCCAGAATTGACGTCGTCCGGGTGGAGAACTCGTCCATCAAGCGCTTCGAGATTCCCGCCACCTCCCACTTCGGGGCGGTGCTCGAGCGCCGGGTATGGGCGGTCCAGTCCCAGCCGAGTTCGGCGGTGAGGAGGTCCGAAAGGACGCCCTGGTGCATCTCAGAGAGCATCACTGTGGAGGCGAAGAGCCCCCGGCTATCCAAGGTCCGCCAGGCGCCGTCGTTCGTGGTCTGGACCCTGTTGAGGATGACAACGTGATCGTGGAGTTGGGGGTCACCATCCCTGGAATCGAAGTGGGTGAAGCTCGCCGCGACGACCCCCACGATGTCCTCTTCGACGCAGCCTTGTTTACCTGAACGGGAGTGAAAGACCTCGCGCTCGGCGTAGGCGAGAACCTGGGAAATGGCCTCCAGGTGGCATCGGTAGATGACTTCGCGGGTGGCCTTGTCGGCCAGCGCCCAGGCCACGGACACGCTCTTGGAAGGGCTGAAGGTCAGGTCGAAACCAGCCACAGCCTTCGTACTGGGAACCCGTCCAAGTACTTGGCCAGTAATGGGATCGGCGCAGTCCTGGAGCATCCGCTGGAGGTTCTCTCCCGTCACGGACTGCCCGACGACGACGCCGCGGCCATCGTCGAGACCGACCAGTCCCACTCCGAGAAAGACTCCCGGCGGAGTGCCGCTCTCTGAGTAGTAGCGAACGAGGTCCGAACTGTCGGTTGCCTCAGGACCGTCACCGACGGCGATGGACTTGAGTAGGTACTTGTAGCCCGAGCCAATGCTGAGGCGTCGAATGGTCATCACGTCGTTGGCACGTCCATGTGACTCAACGGTCGCAACAATGCTCACTTTAACTGGCGCTCTGACGTGATCCCGAGTGACGAGTTCAGTCGTTTATCCGTGGTGGACGTCGGGGCTGGCGTGCGATGCCTGGGTAGCGCTGCCAGGTCGCGCCGTATTCGGCGGCGAGGTTCTCGCTGCGACTCGGGCTGTAGCCGAGCATCCCGGCGACGACGGCCGGGGGAGCT
>JABEUQ010000060.1 GCA_013044265.1 Acidimicrobiaceae bacterium | reverse complement strand
GACGGTTTCGAAACTACCGAGTCCGCGCCCTGCTCTACGCCGGCAAGCCCAACTGGGATCTACTCGCCACCATCGCACCCCGTTAATTTCCGAAGCGCCACCAAAACCGAGAGGAACTACATGCGCGCCACCACTGCATTTAACCGCATCATCGCGATCCACGGAGTCGCCGTTTCGGGCGTGACGTTTGCGCCCGAAGGCGTCGTCGTGAGGATCCGCCGGCGCAAGCGTTCTCACCAGTGTCCCTGCGGATGGACCACCAAGTCGCACTACGACCGCTCGACTCGTCGTTGGCGACACCTCGACCTTGGATTGACCAAGTGCTTTCTCGAAGCCGAGATCTGTCGGATCGAGTGTCCGAAGTGCCGACGAGTGCGCACCGAGGACGTGCCGTGGGCCCGACCCGGGGCTCGCCACACGAAGGACTTCTGCGCGGTGGTTGCGTGGCTCGCCCAGCGTGTCGACAAGACCACCATCACGAAGTTGTTGCGGGTGAGTTGGGAGGCGGTCGCCAAGATCGTCATCGACGTCGTGGGTGAAGTGCTCAACGATGACCGCTTCGAGGGGCTGGCCCGCCTCGGGGTCGACGAGGTCTCCTACAGAAAGGGTCATCGCTACCTGACCGTGGTCGCCGACCACGACCGCGAGGGCCGGGTCGTCTGGGCGAAGGCGGGCAAGAGCGCCGCCACCCTTGCAGCTTTCTTCGACGAGCTCGGGCCGCAGCGGGTGGCAAAACTCGAGGCCATCAGCCTGGATATGGGCATCGCCTTCGAGAAAGCAGTCAACGAGAAGGGCCCCCACGTGCGCCAGTGCGTCGACCCCTTCCACCTCATCTGGCTCGCGAACGAAGCGATCAATCAAGCTCGGCGCTGGGCCTGGAACGAAGAACGCCGCGTTCTGGCGAAGAGGTCCCCCGGTCGCCCGAAGCTCGACGAAGCCCGGCCCCACGACCATGCCCGCTGGACCAAGCACACTCGCTGGGCGCTGTTGAAGGATCCGGCCAGCTTGAGCGACGGACAGCTCGCGGTGTTGCACGAACTGCGGCGCAACAACTCCCTGCTCTATCGCAGTTGGCAGTTGAAGGAAGCTCTGCGCGACCTCTACCGCTTAGCCGACCCCGCCGCCGCGCCGGCGCACCTCGAGTGGTGGTTGCGCTGGGCCAGTCGTTCACGGATCCCGGCGTTCGTGAAGCTGGCGAAGACCGTGCGCAAGAATCGCGAGCGAATCCTAGCGGCGATCGAGCTCAATCTCTCGAACTCGAAGCTCGAGGGGCTCAACTCCAAGATCCGTCTCATCAACCACCGCGGCTACGGGCACCACTCGGCCGAAGCAGTCATCGCCATGATCTATCTCTGCTGCGGCGGTCTCACCATCGAACTACCCACCTCAACGCTCGCATGATGATCAGAATTCACCCACACAAGCCCGAGGAGAACCTAAAATGAGGCCTGTTTGGATCTGGCACCCTGATTCAGGGACGGGCACGGTGAATCGGCTGGTAGTGCAGATCTCAGATCAATTGCTCTCTATTCTTCCCGAGCTATTCCCTGGATGTTAGGGCCTATCCTCTGGCCATGGCGATGGAAGAACTTCTCTACAAGGATTTAGTGCCCGTCACGTCACCGCCCTCACGTCCCGCGGCTAGACAAATGGCTAGACCCAGGCTCGTTTCAAGGTCGAGGAGCTATTCACTTTCGAGGGTTGACGGTGAGGAGTTTGAACTGCGACCAAGAGAGGAGTAACCATTGTTCTCAGACGATCTCGTGCCCTGGGAACTCGGGGCGGTTAAGTAGTTGTCGTTCAATTGGACATAAGGTTTGTAAATCGGTGAGGAGTTTCCGTGGAATTTGACCGACAATGGCTCTTCGATATTCCGCAACCATTGAACAATCAATGGCGCGGTATCTATAGCAATCTCTGGAATGACATAACGAGAAGTGAGTTGCTCAGTATGGACGATGGCCTATTGGCATCCTGGTACTGGACTCTGCGTCTCTCTGAGACCGTTTTTCAGAATGGTGGTGAACCCGATCCTCCTGGTTTCCAATGGTCGGCAGTCGGTCTAGTCCTACCCGACGAGTCTGACATTGGACGATTCGGCGTCATCCGGTACATCGATGCCCGAGTGGCGGATGCCAATTCTCTCCGTGAGAGGGAACCGATAGAGCTAGAAGGTTACGTGTTCCCTGTTATTGAGCGTGCAATAGCCGTCACGCTTCATGCAGGTCGTTCCATCCGGATTCCCAGAGACGGATCGGTGTCACGAGCGAAAACACGAGTGGGTACTCAATACGAACGCGAAGGCTGGCTGACTGCGGCACACGTCGTGCAAGGATTCCCAACCGTTGAGTACGAAGATGGCAGCACCGGCACGGTAACGGACTTGGCCCCAGGGTGCCTAGACATCGCGCTCACTAGTGACCCATTGCTCCCTCCGTCGAATCGTTCTCTTCCGATTCTTCAGGCGGCAACCATGGGAACCCAGTGTTCGTTTACCGGTCTATCGGGTAGACATGGGGGTTTCGTCACCAACGTCTGTACATCCCTCGGTGTGCTCACGGCGTCGGCCCTTCCGGTTCGAATCGAGTTGTCCCAATGCGGAGTCAGTGGAGATTCGGGCTCCCGAGTGGATGCACAGAACGGCGCTGTGATCGGCAACTACCTGGGTTCCTACATGAAGGCGAACGGCGAGATCGCTGGCCTGTCACAATCAGCTAACCAGCTCCGAGTCATCATTCAAGCCGAATATCGAGAATAGCCACTAATAGTTGAGAGGATGCAAATCATGACTGAAGAAACCCAAAACAAGTTCAGAGTCATTGTCGACGCTGCAGGGGCTGGTGGAGGATCTACTACTCTTCCCCCCAACCCGGAAGACACTTTCCAACCTGAAGCAGGCCGTCTTAGGGCAGTCTTCCATAAGGAGGAGAAGAAGTTCGACTTCGACGCATTGAACGAGGAGTGGAAGCAACGAATCGCTCAGGTGAATACGCTAGGGCAGGCGGCTGATACAGCTGCCACGGCGTCGCCCGGCTTCCGCCTAACTGAGATCAACCTCGGTCTCACGGTTACCGCTGAGGGACATCTCGCCTTTGTGGCCTCGGCAAGCGCTTCAGCAACGATTCA
This sequence comes from Acidimicrobiaceae bacterium, assembly GCA_013044265.1. Lineage (GTDB taxonomy): Bacteria > Actinomycetota > Acidimicrobiia > Acidimicrobiales > RAAP-2 > RAAP-2. Next base: position 1,328 of record JABEUQ010000060.1, on the reverse strand, counting down.
GTTGACATTCACGCGCTGAGCCCTATGTCAAGGTGAATCGCTACTGGTTCGCTGGAGACTATGACCTGGACCGATTCAATGTGCATTTTGAGTCTCTCGGCCTCTTCTGAAGGGCGGATTGGCAATTTCGTTTGGGTGTATCGATCCCGCTTCGGTGGGTGGAGTTGCGCCAGGGGAAGAGAACCGTGACAAACCGACGTACGAAGGGGACTGGATCTGTCTATCAACAAAATGGCCATTGGATGGGGGCGATTTCGCTGCCGTCAGAGAATGGGAAGCGTGAGCGGCGCTACCTGAAAGCAGCCACCAGAGAGGAAGCGATTGCTCGTGTGGACTACTTTCTACGAAACTCAATCAGAGGCAAGGCAATTGGAACGGATACGCTCATCGTCGCTGACTATCTCAATCACTGGATGCGGTCTGATCTTCCAGGTACCGTGTCGCTTCGCACCGAGGAGATCTACGCAAACCTCGGCGAGTTCCAACGGTCGCTGCAACGGACCGACCATGATGGTCGGGCACACCCGAACAGCGAACCGTTGGAGAACTCATCATGGCAGGTGCCGCCCTCACCGCGCACGAGCGCGAGGAAATCCGTGTAGGGATTGAATCAAAGGAGTCCCTGAGCGACATCGCTCGGCGTCTGGCTCGAGCACCGTCGACGATCACTCGCGAGGTAAAGCGCAACGGCGGGTGCTCCCGTTACTGCGCCGTGAAGGCTCAGGGGCGAAGCGAGCGACTGCGGTCGCGCCCCAGGTCCACGACGTTCCAAGCGAACGTCGAGCTGGCGCGTCACGTTGAGAGGCGCCTGAGCTTGAAGGACTCACCGACCACCATCGCCATCGAACTGGCCCGCGCGGGTGGCATCGGGGGCGACACGGTCTCGCCCGAGACGATCTACCAGGGTGTCTACGCACACGGCACGCGAGGGCTTTCCGCGGGGCTCGGACGTCACCTGCACCGCAAGCGAGCTCGACGGCGCCGACGCTGTCGAGGCGGAGAGGCACCGAAGAGGGCCAGCCCATTGGGCACGTTCAACCTGATCCACTTGCGTCCCAAGATCGCGAGTGCTCGCCGTGAAGTCGGCCACTTCGAGGGCGACCTCATCGTGGGAGCGGGTGGCAAGTCGGCCATCGTCACCCTCGTGGATCGGGCCAGTCGACTCAATCTGATCGGTGACCTACCCGGCGGCCACAGCGCGGAGAACGTGCTCGCGTGCTGCATTGAACCTCCCTTTCCGCACGTTGGTCGACCGATATCTCACGAATTATGAGGATGCTGATTTCGTCGCGGCATAGACGGAGGCCGGTATTCCGAGGAGCTCGAGG
>JABEUQ010000059.1 GCA_013044265.1 Acidimicrobiaceae bacterium | reverse complement strand
TGCTCGGGCCGTCGGGGGCTGGAAAGTCAACGGTACTCGGTCTGCTCGCCGGTGAGTTCGCGCCGTCGGCCGGCTCGATCATGATTGATGAGTACGACATCGGCCGCCTCGGCACCGACGAGCTCGCTCGTCTGCGATCGCGTGATGTCTCACTGGTCGTCCAGGGCGCCTCGGCGAAACTGCTCTCGTACGCGACCGCGCGCGAGAACGTCTGGTTCGCTCAGCACGGCGCTCGCAAGCGTCGAGATCCTCCTTCGCGCGGTGCGGTGGAATTGCTGGAGCTCTTCGGCATCGGTGATCTCGCCGATCGGCGCGTCGCCGAGATGTCGAGCGGCGAGCGTCAACGAGTGGCACTCGTCGCGGGTGTCGCGGTCCTTCCGCGCCTGCTGCTCATTGACGAACCGACGAGCCAACTGAGTAATGATGAGCGAGACCAGGTGATCGAAACCGTCTCAACGATCCATCGAGAGCTCGGTATTACGGTTATCGTCGTCACCCACGACGCAGAGGTCGCGTCCCGACTCGAACGAACCGTGACAATTCGCGACGGCCGCGTCGGAGCCGAAGGACGCGACGGGACCGAGTACGCCGTCGTCGGTCGCGACGGCAGTCTGCATCTGCCCCCCGACGTACTCGACTTACTGCCACCGGACAGCCTCGTGCGTGTCATTCGACTGGCCCACGGTGTCGAACTACGCCGCGCCCACGACGAGGGACCCACATCATGAGCAAGAACGAGTTTCGAGCCACGGCGGTCGGCGTCGACTACGGCGCACGAGTACTCCTCGACGACGTCGATTTGCTCGTCACTGCTGGCCAGATGCTCGTGATCACGGGTGCGTCAGGCTCCGGCAAGACCACGCTCGCACACACCCTGGCGGGAATCATCATGCCCGATCGCGGTGAAGTGACGCTCGATGGCGCGCCGCTGACGCAGCTGGGGACCTTGTCCGCCCGCCTGGCCCTCGTGACGCAGGACTTCGGCCTGCTTTCGGTGCTCACCGCAACAGAAGCGGTTTCCCTGCCACTTCAGGTTCGTTCGTTGGCCAAAGATGAGATTCGAGATCGTACGGCTCAGTCACTTAACGCCGTGGGTCTTCTATCCTGCGCCACACGAACAGTGGCCGAGCTCTCGGGGGGCCAGCGGCAGCGCGTGGCCATCGCCCGAGCACTGGCGATGGACGCTGACGTGATCATCATGGACGAGCCAACCGCGGAGCTTGATCCCGCAAATCGCGCACTCGTGCTCTCGCTTCTCACAGTTGAGCTCAATCGCGGCGCATCGCTCGTTGTCGTGTCGCACGAATCGGATTTGATTGCCCGCGCTGACTTCGTCTACGAGCTGGTGACCCCCCATTAGGGGTCAGGAGTGCGTCCTGACGTCGGATCACTCAATATCTTCACCGCGGTCGGATCGAACGCGTCTGACAACCGGCAGGTCACGAATAACGGAGGTTGCCTCCAAGAAATCCGAGAGATCAGCCGAATCCATTCGTGTCACTCCTCGACGTCGCTGACTCGGCACCGATCCTCGTGCACTCCCCACGGGTTCTTCATCACCCTGCAGAAACAAACTCACTAAATCTTTCTTCAAGCCGAACCTTGTCAGGATGAGCAGACCTCCGTCTGGGCAGTCGAAGATCTCGACCGTGCATATCTTGGATTCCGTGCTTCAGCATGGGGCCGTCAACTTCCTCAAGAAGCTCGTGATTGATCACCACCTTGTAGTCCGGCTGTATCCCCATCAGATTCCGATCATACGCAGCGTGATGAATCTTGCACAGGGCGATTCCGTTCGGAATGACTGGGTCGCCGTGTGGCTTCGAGTCGCTGATGATGTGAGCAGCGTCAAGTAGCGACGCATGGCGTAGGTTGCATACGGCACACGCAGTTCCGTACGCATTCAATACCTGCTCACGGAAGATGGGCTGATGAAGCCGGTTACGTGTCTGTTGGAGTACGTATCGCCTCTCAATTGGCGTCAGCGCTGTCGTGTCACGACCAATTTCTGCGCGGGAAAAACCCAAAGTAAACTCGTGGCAATTGGCATCCTCGCCGATTATAAAAATCGGATATTCCGGTCGGTAGATGGCTGGTCGGACTCCAATGAAGTAAACAAGAGGAAGGCCATATTCCAAGCAGACTCGAAGTGATCGATTCGTGTAGAGATTTGGGTCCGTCCCCTCGTACTTGTAGCGCGGATATCCATCATTACCAATGAGATCGTCGTAGGGGGGTTGCTTACCAAACGGGGTGAAGGCAGTAGTGATGGAGAGCGCACCCTGAAGAGACGAGGGTTTATTGATTCCTCGACCACGCGTCTGGCGTATTGAAAACACTTCATTGTCAAAATGGAATCTCTGTGTTTGATTCCACAAGAGGACTCCTTCATCTGAGTGACTTAACAATGTATCAAGGTGCGTGAACAGTGCTGCCCTTACGGCTAACTCCCGAAGTTCATCCATGACGTCATACTTGCAGCTCACGAGATCGCAGGTAGCACTTTCGCTTTCCTGCCCCGAGGAAGCTGTGACACCGCCGCGTTTGGCATGCACCACTTACGAATTCACGTACTTGGTCGTCACCATCTTTCAGGACCGAAACCGGTTGGCATCAGAAGTAACAGAATATTCATTGCAACCCTTTCGAAGGGTGACCCAGGACGCGTGCGATCCAAGCCTTTGTTGAAATGACACTACGAAGCGAAGGCCACCCATTTTCAAGACCGAATTGGACGACATCTTCCCGAGCAGATGATTCGCTCCGAGATCCTCAAGTGGTTCAAGCACACAACGCGACCTCGACCGGGCTTAGGCTAACCACATGCTTGCCTACATATCGACCAAGGGCCAGTTTTTACAGGATGCTCCCGAAATCGAAGAGTTGGTGAGGGAGAAGGTGGAAGAGCATCTCGGAATCCGAATATCTCGTGCGAGTTCGGAGTACCAGTCGTGGCGAAATTCGCTCGGTAATGCGATGTACCACGTCATGAACTCGTCCGACATCCCGGATGATGCCGGCGTGGCCATCGAATACCGGCTGCACGGGCGGGGCCAACGCATCGACTTCATGGTCTCAGGCCACAATGAGCGTGGTACGGCACAATTGCTCCTCATCGAGTTGAAACAATGGCAAGATGTCGAGTTCTCGCCGCTCGACGATCACGTGCGTACGTATCTGCACGGTGGATTGGTCAACGTTAGCCACCCGAGTTACCAGGTTTGGTCATATGGTCGTTTGCTTCACGACTTCTATGAGTACGTCGTGAGCGACCCGGTAATAGTCAGTCCCAGCGCCTACTTGCACAACTGTCACGTGGGCACCGTCATCAAGTCGGGTCGCTACGTTGATCTCCTCGCCAAAGCGCCAGTCTTCCTCGCCAACGAACGACGGCAACTGCAAGACCTGATTACTTCAACGGTCCACCATGGTGACTCCAGCAAAGTAATTCGCCGTGTCGAGAGCAGTCCCGTTCAGGTATCCAGACAACTGGTTGACGCGCTCGAGTCGATGCTGCGCGGCAACGAGGAGTTCGTGCTGATTGATGATCAGAAGACCGCCTTCGAATCCATCCGAAGCGCGATTCGGGCGGTGCCAAACATGGGCAAGGCCGTCTTGTTAGTGAAGGGTGGCCCCGGCACCGGAAAATCAGTCATCGCAATCAACGCCCTCGTCGACCTGCTCGCCCAAAACTTGAACGTTCGCTACGTGACAAAGAACGCGGCCCCTCGCGCCGTCTATCAGGCCAAGCTCAAGGGCAAACGTCTGGATGTCGCGACCAACAATCTCTTCGTGAGTTCGGACTCTTTCCACGACGCAGCAACGGATGCGTTTGATGTGCTCTTGGTGGACGAGGCTCACCGACTTGTTGAGAAGTCGGGCTTCTATCGCAATCTCGGAGAAAACCAGATTTCTGAAGTTATCAATGCCGCCAGAGTCAACGTATTCTTTGCCGACGAAAGTCAATTGGTGACGTGGCGTGACATCGGAACCTTGGACAACATCCGTGCCGCATCGCGCGAGGCAGGCATCCCCATGGAGGAGTTCGAGCTCACGTCCCAGTTCCGATGCGCGGGGTCAACCGACTATCTGGCGTGGCTCGACTACACGCTCGGTCTTGGTGGTGACGAGAATGCGAGCCTGCAGAATTCGGAGTTCGACCTGCGCCAGTTTGACGATCCATCGGAACTTCGCGACTACATCTTTGAGAAGAATCGAAGTAGCAACAAGTCTCGACTTCTCGCTGGCTACTGCTGGGACTGGGTGAGCAAGAAAGACCCGTCACTGTTCGACATTGAGTTCCCTGACTCGAACTTCGCGATGAAGTGGAATCTCACTGACGACGGCTCGGCGTGGATGATCGCCCCGACATCCATCAATGAAATCGGCTGCATTCACACCTGTCAAGGCCTGGAGGGTGATTTCATCGGCGTGATCATTGGCGATGACCTCGAAGTGGTAAATGGAGTCCTCCACGGAAATCCGTTCAAGCGTTCAAAGGGCGATCAGTCGCTGCGGGGCTTCAAGGCAGCCTTCAAAGTCGATCCGGATTCCGCACTCGCCCGAGCCGACGTGCTCATTCGAAATACCTATCGAACACTTTTGACACGAGGCATGTTGGGCACAGCCATCTACTGCACGAACGTTGAGGTTCGCAGGTTCCTCAGTTCCCGGATGATGAGATAGGTGAATTGATCGGGTTGCGGCGGATAGGTGAGGCGTCATCGGATCAAGTTTGGTCATCAGCGCGACCACGATTCACCGCGCGCACGGCCAGGCGTTCGAGATCGGAGCTCCGGTACCCAGCTGGCCAACCGGCGAGACCCTCACGCCACTCGATGGGGACGGCACTCGCACCGTAGGCGGCACCCAGAAGCGATCCGGCGATAGCCGCAACCGTGTCCGTGTCGTCACCGATGGCGACCGCCTGGCGAATTCCGGACTCGAAGTGATCCTCGCTTGCGCGAGTGGTGTGGATGGCCGACCACGATGCCCGCAGCGCAGTCACGACGTAACCATTGGGATTGAAACGCCGCGGTTCGAGCGACTCGGCCTCATCGAGCCACCGTTTCCATTCCTCACGACGCGAAGCGTCGATCAAGTGCAAGCCCACGCGCGGCCCAACGAGTTCACCGGTTCGGATGGCGTGATCGATGGCGAGCGTCCAGAGCACACAGGCGTCCTGGGCATAAGGACCGGGATGGGTGAGCGCTGACATCGCGCGTGCCGCTGACGCCAGGCTCGACTCATCGCCGAGATGGACGAGCGCGACGGGTCCGGTGCGCATGAGCGATCCATTCCCGGCCCGATCGGGGTAGCACTCCTGCTCGAGCACCGCGGCGCTCGCCAAGTCCGCACCAGACGTAGCCCGAGAGAGGACAGCCCGAGTCTGGTTCCCAATGTCACTCGGCCCCGAACGGAACCATTCGAGGAACCGCTCGCCCACCGCTGTCGCGGCCCGCTCCGTCGTCAGCGTGCCCTGCGTCGCCGCGACCTCCAGGATCGCGATCGCCATCGCGGTGTCATCGGTCCAGTGGCCGGCCGGTTCGCCCGTGAGCGTACCTCGCCGCATCGTGACGGCAGCCGGCTCGTTCGCCGGGCCGAACTCGTAACCCGCGCCGAGCGCATCACCGACGGCGCCGCCGATGACGGCACCGATGGCGCGGTCCAACTCGGCCGAGTCGACACCCTCTCCATCCTTCGAACTGTCCATCATGTCGCGCCCCTCTCCTGCTCGACCTCATCTCCAATGACGTCTCACCGAAGACGTTTCCTAGCCACTATGAGCGCTCGATACGTCCACGATGTCCGGTATCTCGAAACGTAGTCGTCGGGTATCAGGTGGTTATGGGGAGAGGGTCCGCGCACCGGTCGCTGACGAGTTGACGGGTTCGCACGAGTTTCGGAGAACACCGTGACTGAGGCGTGAATCGGGAAGAGCCCGGAGGCTTCGAGGTCGCGCCCCCTGCACCAGCGAGGTTCGGCTCGACAGGGTTCGCTCCGACGGACGCGACGACGCCGTTCCACTCGGCATCAGACTGGTGCAGCGCAACGCCGTACGTGAACACTGTTCTCGATACCGCTCGGCGTCACACGGTCACCGCAGGACGACCCCCGTCTCTGGGTGGAAGAAGTGCAGGCCGTCGCTCGGGGCACTCAAGGTGAGCGTGTCGCCGATTGACAACGGCGTACGGGCGTCGACGATGACGACGAGTTCGTCATCGCCCGACGAGACGTGCACGTGCACCTCATTGCCGAGGAACTCGATCACCTCGACGGAGGCTCGAATCTCCAGGCCGAGATCACGCCTCGGCTGGTTGTCGATGTGTTCGGGGCGCACACCCAAGACGACGTTGCTGACCCCCGCCCGACGGATCGCGTCAGCCTCGGCGTCACTCAAGATGACGTCCATGTGATGCTGGGCGCTCACCACCCGGATCGCACCGTCGACGTTCTCGACCAGCAGCGGCATGAAGTTCATCGACGGTGACCCGATGAAACCCGCGACGAATTGGTTCGCCGGCCGGTCGTACAGCTCCCGCGGCGAGCCGACTTGTTCGAGTTTGCCCATGTTCAACACCGCGATCCGATCGGCCATCGTCATGGCCTCGACCTGGTCGTGGGTCACGTAGATCATCGTCGCGCCCAGCCGATGGTGCAGCCGGGCGATCTCCGCGCGCGTCTGCACGCGTAACTTGGCGTCGAGATTGGAGAGCGGCTCGTCCATCAAGAACGCGGCGGGGTTGCGCACGATGGCTCGACCGAGGGCGACCCGTTGGCGCTGGCCACCCGACAACTGGGCCGGCTTCCGATCGAGGTACTCCTCGAGGTCGAGGATGCGCGCGGCGTCGGTCACCGCGGCCTTGATCTCGTCCTTGGGGACCTTGCGCAGTTCCAGTCCGAAACTCATGTTGCCATAGACGGTCATGTGCGGGTACAGGGCGTAGCTCTGGAACACGAGCGCGATGTCACGGTCGCGGGGCGGCAGGTCGTTGACGACCCGGTCACCGATCTCGATCTCGCCACTGGTCACCGACTCGAGACCGGCGATCATGCGCAACGCGGTCGTCTTGCCGCAGCCCGACGGGCCCACGAGGCAGATGAACTCTCCGTGGGCTATCTCGAGATTCATGGAGTCGAGCGAGAGCGTCGCCCCGCCGGCATACCGCTTGGTCAGTTCTCTCAAGTTGACGCTGGACATGGAACCTCGTTCATTTGACAGCACCCGCGAGGACGCCTCGGATGAAGTAACGCTGGAAGGAGAAGAAGACGATCAACGGAATGACAATCGACACGACGGCACCGGTGGACACGATCCAGTAGTTCGCCGCGAGCGACCGCGTCTGATCGTAAAGGAAGATCGTGAGCGGCGCGTGGACGTTGCCCCCGAGGAACACCAGCGCGACCAACAGGTCGTTCCACACCCAGATGAACTGGAAGATGGCGAGGGACGCGATGGCGGGCAGGGCGAGGGGCAACACGATGCGATAGAAGATCTTCCACTCGCCGGCCCCCTCGATGCGACCCGCCTCGAGGAGGTCCTTGGGGATGCCGGTGAAGAAGTTGCGCATCAGGAAGATGCCGAACGGCAAGCCGAAGGCGACGTGGAAGATGATGACCCCGGGAATCGTTCCGTAGGGATTGAGCCCGAAGAGGTTCCCCAGCTCTCGGTAGAACTGAACAACCGGGATTAGTGCGACCTGCAGTGGCACGACCATCAACCCGACGATCACCAGAAAGATGATGTCCCGACCGCGCCAGTACCCAAAGACGAGGCTGTACGCCGCCAGGCTCGAGATGAGCGCCACGAGGATCGTCGCGGGAATGGTGATCTCGAGCGAGGTCATCAATGAGTCCAGCACGCCACCGGTGTGGAATCCCTGGGAGAAGATGGCCGCGTAGTTGCCCCAGGTCAGTTGCGACGGGGCGGTGAAGACCTTCCACCAGCCCGACTGCCCGAAGAGCGCCTCGGGTCGCAACGAGATGACGAGTAACGAGATCGTCGGGACCAGCCAGAAGATCGCCACGATCCCGAGCACGACGTTGAGCACGACCCGCGATGGACGGAGCCGCTTCGCCAGCGGCACAAGTCGTCGGTCGTCCACCGAGGTTGACTTCGCCATGGATCTCACCCCTTGATCTTCTTCAGGTTCCAGAGCATGATCGGCACGACCAGCAGGAACAGGATCACCGCGATCGCGCTCGCCACGCCCGAATGGATGCCACCGGTGAAGCCGTCGTTGTAGATCGAGAGGGCGAGCGTCGTCGCCGGTCCCTGGGAGGATCCCGGCGCCATATTCAATATGATGTCAAAAACCTTGAGAACGTTGATGACCATCGTGACGAAGACCACCGTCAAGACCGGCGCGAGCATCGGGATCGTGACTCGTCGAAGCTTCTGCCACTCGGTGGCGCCATCGATCTCGGACGCCTCGAGCACTTCGCGGTTCAATGCCGCGAGGCCGGCCCCGATCAACACCATGGCGAAGCCCGCCCAGATCCAGATGTAGGAGATGATCATCGCGAGGTCGATGAGCGGGACGCTCAGCAGCGACTGCGCGGTTTGATTGAGTTGGCTGGTCGGCGTGATCGACTGCGACCCGAGCCAGAACGTCCCCTGGAAGGCGTTCTGGAAGTTCGAGGCCAGCACTTCCACGCGATAGTTGCCCGGGGCGACGTGTGAGAATCTGAAATTACCACTCGCGTCGGTCACCGCCGAGGCGACGCTGGCGCCCGACGACCTCACCAGCGACAGATGGAGACTCGGCAGTCCGTGTTCGTCGGACACGATGGTCGAGGTGTTGGTCGTCTGCAGCGGCGAGAAGTCGTTCCACACGAGCCCACGA
>JABEUQ010000058.1 GCA_013044265.1 Acidimicrobiaceae bacterium | reverse complement strand
CCGGCCATACCGGCGAGGACGAGTGCCATCACGACAGAGTGGAAGTGTGCCACGACGAAGTAGGTGTCGTGGGTGAAGAAGTCCAGTGGCGGACTGGCGAGATAAATACCGGTCAAACCGCCGATGAGGAACGTGAAGAGGAAACCTATGGCCATCAACATCGCGGTCGAGAACCATATCTGCCCTCGCCACATCGTACCTATCCAGTTGAACATCTTGATCCCGGTCGGCACCGCGATCAAGAGGCTCATGATTGAGAAGAATGGCAGCAAAACCACACCGGTGGTGAACATGTGGTGCGCCCAGACACCGAGGGACAGTGCAGCGATCGTCAAGGTAGCGAAGATCATCCCCTTGTAGCCAAAGACTGGCTTACGCGAGAAGACGGCGATGATCTCAGTCACCATACCGAAGAACGGTAGAGCGAGGATGTAGACCTCGGGGTGGCCCCAGAACCAGAAGATGTGCTGCCAGAGCACGGGGACACCTCCTCCGGCTACTGAGTAAATGTGCGTTCCAAAGTGACGATCGGCGTACAGCATGATCAATCCGGCGGTCAACACGGGGAAGGCCAAGAGGATCAGGATTGCGGTAACCAACATGTTCCAAGTGAAGATTGGCATGCGGAACATCGTCATGCCCGGCGCGCGCAGGTAGAAGATCGTCGCGACGAGATTCACTCCGGTGAAGATGGCCGAGAAACCGGTGAGGAGCAAGCCACCAATCCACAGGTCGGCACCGGCACCGGGCGTGTTCAGACTGTTCGACAACGGTGCGTAGCCAACCCAGCCGAAGTTCGCGGCGCCACCGGCGGTAAAGAAGCCCGAGAGCATCGTGATGGCACCGGTGAGGTACAACCAGTATGACAATGCGTTCAGTCGTGGGAAGGCCATGTCGGGTGCGCCAATTTGAATGGGCACCAAGATGTTGGCGAGGGCGCCGAAGGCGAAAGGGCCGGCGAAGAGGTAGATCATTACTGAGCCGTGCATCGTGAAGAGCTCGTTGTACTGCGCTAGCGACACCAGCGTTCCGTTCGGCGTCGCTAGTTGACCACGAATGATTTCGGCGAAAAGACCTCCGATAACCAACATGACGACTGCAGTGACCGTATAAGAAAGTCCGATGACCTTATGGTCGGTTGATGTCAACCAATTGAGGATCCCGGTGGGGCCATGGTGCTCTTCATGACCCCCGTCGTGGGGCTCGACGTGAATGGGGGGATCGAGGACGTCAGTCATGTGCTATCTCCCGTATTTCGTGTACGTAGTCTTGGAGGCGACGCCTGAAGCGAGCTCCGCGTTGGTGGTCTTCAGGGCCGCGGCCGCAGCCGCGATGGCGCTCGGGTTATTGAACGTAGCGACCCACTTGGCGTAATCACTCGCGCTTACTACCTTCACCTGGAAGAACATCAGTGAGTGGTAAAGACCACAGAGCTGGGTGCACTGTCCAAAGAACGTGCCCGTGCTCTGTGCGCGAATGGTGAACTGGTTCACCACGCCGGGCAGGGCGTAGCGCGAGAAATTGAATGCGTGCACGTAGAAACCATGAATGACGTCGGTCGATGTCAAGTTGATGTGCACGTTGGTGTTGACCGGGATTTCCATTGTCGGACTCTGCGTGGTCTGACCGTAGACGAGGGCATTGGTACCGGGGTAGAGGAATTGCCAACCCCATTGGAACGCATTGACGTTCACCACGACGTTGGTCTGAGGATTAGCAGTCGCCTTGTTCTCCACGACCAGTGTGGCAGCGAAGAGACCAAAAACGATGAGGATTGGCACCACCGTATAGATGACTTCCAAGGGAAGGTGGTACTGGTGCTGAACGGGGATATGGTCACCCTTGCGGCGATAACGCAGCATCGCGTACACCATCAATGCCACAACGAGGGCGCCGACGATCACGGCGCTAATAGAGAATCCCTGCCAGAGGTGGAAGGCGGATTTTGAACTCTCGGTTACTCCAGCGCTCGCACCGAATCCCGGGACGGTACAACCTGAGAGGACGAGTGCAGCCAGGGGGAGCGCAGCGGCTCGGCGTACGCGACGCCAACGGCGCGACCGATCCGGTGCACCCTGAGGGGGCAGGGCGGGTGTAGGCACGGCTAAACCTTAGCCAACTTTTCGATGTGCGCCACTGCGCAATGGACGCTTTTAATCATTGGCGTGTCGTCACGTCGCGACGAGGTCCTGTCAACTCGCAGAGTCCGAGTCGGTCGGTGTCGAGGTAGGTGGGGTATCGGTGACGGGAGTCGACGTGACGTCAGTAGTTTTCGCGTTCTTCAAGCCCTTTTCGAACTCGGTCTTGGCCGAACCTAAATTACGCGCCAATTTGGGGATTGCCGAACCACCAAAGACGAGGACGACCAATATGACAACGACGATGATGCCGTCAACCCCATCCAGCGCAGCGAGCAACACGGTTCACTCCTTATGTAGTGTCTTGGCTACAGAGTAGTCCTCATATCTTTCGTGAAATCTATAGGACCGTTTCGTAGAATGTTCCGATGCCCCACGTGTCGCGCCGCACCCTTCGCGATGCATTGAGCGTGGCCCTGACCGTGGGTGCCTACGGTGTCGCATTCGGTGCTGCGGGCGTGGCGGCCGGTTTCACGGTCCTTCAAACCAGCCTTTTCTCGCTTCTGGCCTTCACCGGAGCCAGCCAGTTCGCTGCCGTAGGCGTAGTGGCCTCGGGAGGAGCAGTCGTAAGCGCGGTGGTCACCGCAGCCCTGTTAAGCACGCGAAATGCTTTGTATTCATTGCAAATGGCACCTCAACTTGAAGTGAGGGGCTGGCGTCGCCTACTCGCAGCCCAAATCACCATTGATGAGTCGACCAACGTGGCTCTCGCTCAGTCGCCGCAAGGCCCCGACGCCGTTCGTCACGGATTTTGGCTCACTGGATCAGGAGTTTTTCTCTTCTGGAATATCTTCACCCTGGTGGGAGCGCTCGGCGCGAAGTCGTTAGGGAACCCCGCGGCGTGGGGGCTCGACGCCGCGGTTCCCGCCGCTTTCCTAGGTCTTCTCTGGCCTCGTCTCCACGACGCTCGGGTCAGAATCGTTGCGGTAATTGCAACTTTATTTTCACTGATCATGACCCCTATTCTTCCTTCGGGGACACCGATCATCGCCACGGTGTTGGTGGCGGTCGTGGCGGGCTGGCGCTAGTGAACTCCCTGATGACGTGGTCTGTGCTGCTGGGAACGAGCGCGCTGTGTTACTCCATCAAACTGGTTGGTTACCTGATTCCTGCTCGCTGGCTGGCAAATAACCGCCTCCAGCGGATAAATTCCCTCGTCCCAGTGGTTCTACTCAGCGCATTAGTAGTGGCTCAGGCCCTCACTGTGAAGACCCACATCGTTCTGGATCATCGTATGGCGGGGGTGGGCGCCGCTCTCGCGGCGCTCATCGCCAAGGCACCGTTTCCGCTCGTTGTTTTTAGCGCGGCCCTCACGAGCGCCCTGGTATATCGCTTGCGCTAGCCGGTGATGAGTACACCAAGAACCATAGCGACCAGAGTGGCCAGGGTTCCGACACCGGCGAAAATACCTCGGGCTTTGGGGGTCGTGGCGCGAGTGTGAAGGAATGCGCCCACGCCCGCGGCCACCACCATGATCATCTTGATGCCAAAGGCGGCGTTCCAGCTCGAGGACTGCGTGCTCCCGTGTACCGCGACATAATTCCAGAATCCCGTCAGAATTAAGAGCCAGAAGGCCGGCCAACTCAGTCGTCCGAAGGCTTGGGCGACTTTGCGGGGCGCGTCACTGCCCAGAGATCGAAGGGTCGGCAGTAGTCCAGCGAGGACGATTTGACCGCCAACCCAGACGCTGGCGGCGAGGACGTGCAGACTTAAGCGCACGAGTGTCGAAGCAGAGGCGAGTTGGGTGGTGGCGAGAATCATGGCTATTTACTCTGCCACACGGGTGGACGCTTCTCGGCAAAAGCAACCGCCCCCTCAAGAGCGTCAGGGCTCGCCGCGATGGCGCCAAAGGCCTCATTGTTGAGTCCCCAGGCGGCCTCTTCGGTCATGTCCATGGCCTCAAGCATGACGCGCTTTGACGCGCGCACCGCGAGCGGGGCGTTGGCACAAATACGTTGGGCCAGGGCCATCGCTGTATTCATGACCTCAGTAGCGGGCACGACACGATTGATTAGTCCAATCTCGTGGGCGCGAGCGGCACTCAAGGGTTCGCCGGTGAGTGCCATCTCGAGGGCAACGGCGCGTGCGATACGCCGTGGTAGGCGGATCAGCCCACCCGCTCCGGCAATGAGGCCCCGTGATGCTTCGGGAATCCCAAAGACTGCGTGTTCTGCGGCGACCACCAGGTCGCAACTGAGCAGCATCTCAAAGCCCCCCGCGAAGGCTGAGCCGTTTGCTGCGCAGATCAGAGGCTTGGGGAAGTGGCGCTCGGTGATTCCACCAAATCCCTGTTCAGTAGCAGGAAATTCACCTTGGGCGAAAGCTTTGAGATCCATGCCAGCACTGAAGGCCTTGTTCTCGGCTCCGGTCAAAATGACAACCCAGACGCCGTCATCAGTGGCGCACTCGTCGAGAGCACCACTGATGGCCTGAGCGGTCGTCAGGTTGATAGCGTTTCGAGCCTGGGGACGGTTGATGGTTAGCACCTCGACGTGCCCGTCGCGGTCGCGCAGTAATTCCTCGGACATGACTCTCCTCCAGCTCGTGATCCACGTCGAAGTTCGACGCTCATTGGCCAAACGCTAACCCACGACCTAGCGCGTGCGAAACTAGCCGCGTGTCGAATCACCCGCGAGTACTCGCTTCTCTCAGTGCTTACTCCTGTGAAGGTGGTTTCGACGGCCGGTACCAGCCCGCGACGTGCTTCACTCCCACGATTGCTCTCGGTCGGCACCCCGGGCCCGGTGACGGCGAGAACCTTTGGCAGGAGTACGAGGCGGTACTCGACCTCGCGGGTGAGGCGGGACTAGCAGGTGTGTGCTTTGAGATCTCGTGGGCCCGGCTCGAGCCACGCCGAGGACAACGCGACGCGGCGGCACTCGAACGCTACGTCCGAGCCCTCACTCACGCGAAGGAACTTGGACTCCACGTCAGCGTGGCCGCGATTGACGCCGCGTGGCCGGCGTGGCTCGGCTTGGAGGCGTGGCTCATGCCTTGGGTGGTCCCGGTGGCACTCGAGCACGTGGCGTGGGTGATCAATTCATTACCCGCCGATACCTTCAGCGTCTACGCGGCTCGCGAACAATTGACGCGCGGCTTCCTCGACGACTCGGCTGGACCACCGTGGCGGCGCGGGGCACATCTCGATGCGGCTAGCGCCGTAAAAAATCTCGACATGATTGAAGTGCAGTCACGTGCGATTTCACCGCTGGTGGTGACGAGTGTCGGGATTGATCTCGATGAGATGGGTGAGGTCACTACTTACGACGTCGATGAGGTGCACGTGAAGTCGTTGGTTCGCGGTGCTGG
>JABEUQ010000008.1 GCA_013044265.1 Acidimicrobiaceae bacterium | reverse complement strand
CCACGTGTACGCGGCAGACGGTCTCGTCGTCACGTACAAACGCGGGGCATTGACCCACTCCTTCACGATCAACAAAGGAAGCACGCCCGTCACGATCTGCGGGGAGTCGCCGCGCTCATTCCATTTCGCAGCCTGGTGCACGCCGGAATTCGACGCGGCCAACCTGATCGCCACCTATCTCAAAGGTTCGCCACACTCTCTCACCTGGATTTCGGGAGAGGCTGAGGTCGTTGCCCAACTCGCCCTCGACCAAACCTATACAGCTCACCGCCTACCAACCATCGGTGATCTTCGCTACTGGGCGAATCGATTCTTTCCCACTCGCGCAAGCAATGGCATACGGGTGATCACGGGTCTCAACAGCAATAACGTCACGGTGCCGGAGCCGGAGTGGCGCTTCGCAATCGATCGTGGGACTACGGGTTCGCTCGTGTCGGTGTGCACCAGTCGAGGACAATTAGTGGGTAGTGGCTTGGTAGGTGCTGAAATCAGAAGTTGCCCGTGATCAGTCCATAAACCGCGAGTCGTTCGCAATAGCTCTTGCCGCCATTGGGGTAGTTATTTTGTTTTGGCCTCCGCTCGAGGCATCCCGCGCGGTTGTCCCAGCGTCGTTGTCATCGTTGTTCGTTTTGACGATCACCCGGATCGTGGCGGCGGCATCAGCCCAAGGCCCGACTCTGACCTGACGTGCACTACGTCACTAGGACTTGTTTCGTAACGAAGGTGGTTGCGGCCGACTGACCAGAAAGACTCCGGCGCAATGGGATACCCAACAAAATTGTGTGGCGCGTCCCCGGCGCGTCGGTGTGACAGCAATTGCGAACAGTTAACGGTTGTGACGCGAAATTCAGGCTGACAAATCGAGGCGCCAGCGGCGCCAACGAAGTTTGCATTTCACATCGAACCTCCGACAGGTCAGTCGTGGAAGGCTAACTGTTGACGGAGAGTGGGATTCTTAGTGTCTGCAGACCGACTCCCGCCACCAAGTAGGTGATGACGAGGTTCTCTTGCGTTGAAGGATTTGGCGTGTACGTCGAGTAGATCGCGCCCGCCCACGTGAGAACGTAGTAGGTACCGTAGTTGAGGGTGTAGCCGGGAAGTTGATCCTGGCCCAAACTCCAGTTGTTTTCCCTCGCGATTCGTAGCGCTTGAGCGAGAGATCCGAACCCCTGCAGTGAACTTGCCACTGATCCCGCAGCGTCAAATCTCTTGGAGAGTGTCGCCACGTTGAGCGTTGTCGCAGGTCCGCGAGATGCGAGGTAGATCACCGTGCGCACCGACACGGCGATGCTCGAGGGATCCCCCGAGGTTCCCGTCGCGCTGTTGACGTAGCTCGTGACCCGTAACTTGGGTGAATCTTGGTACGAGCGGCCGAGCAACGTTCCCCATGTTCCTGACGCAATGACGACAACTATGAATAGCCCGAGTGAAACGATTCGCCGTCGGAGGACCCGGACCTTCCATGCTCGCTGCGGGTCAACGCCTTCGCTGGCCAGCGAGAGGATCGGACGACTCTCGGAGAAGAGAAGCGCCCGCCATCCAACCAGCCAGACAACGAGCGTCGCGACGATGATGATCCATTGCGGCGCAGTCCACCACAGTGGGCGCTGAGCGCGCAGGTGGGCGACTTCGTCGGCCGCTGAGTATCAACCAGCAGCAAGTGCCATAAGGGCCACGACGCCCGCGCCGCGCCGCGCCCAACTCCACCCAGATCCCGACGTGAACTCCTTGGCGTATGACCGAGGCGGACCGAATGTTTCGTAAGGGTTTTCTGCGGAGTCGACCAAATGGGTATGAACATCGGATAGCACCGAGACGGTCCTAGCGCCGTCCGTCCCACCCGCACGCAGCCAGAATCCGAGCCGGGACAAGTAGCGCTCGTTACGATCAGTCATTTGTTGTTTCCTTTCGTATTACGCCGCAGTAACGCATTGGTAGTAAAGGCGAATTCACGCCAGCGAGACGTGTTCTCTTCGAACCATGCACGGCCCCGTTTGGTGGGCATGTAGAGCTTGCGACCGGGGCCACTGGGCCCCTTAGCCCAACGAGTCTCCACGAGACCTTCTTGTTCGAGCCGATTCAGGAGCGGATAGAGGGTTCCGCCCTTGACGTTAGGGATGCCGTACTTCTCGAGCGCCTGGGCAATGGCATAGCCGTGAGTTTCTCCCTCGACCACAATCGAGAGCACGCAGAGAGGGAGGATTCCCTTGAGCCACTCTGTAGGCCAACTCTCACTTGACATAGCTAGATAGTATTACCACCTAGATAGGATGACAAGTTCGTGGCATGGAAAGTGAGTTCATTCTCTCGCGGCTTTCGCTGGCCTCGACGCTCGTGATGATCTCATCGATTGTCCAATTGAATGAACCACACCGAAATCGTCCGGTGGGCTATAGGTGCTCTGACGTTCCGAACATCATTTCGAATTAGCCCCAATCGTTCACGAGAATTCCGCTGAGCAGTCGAGTTGCATTTTCGCGAACTCTTGAGCAAGGTCGCCGTCGATAGAGCCATTGTCGGAGTT
>JABEUQ010000057.1 GCA_013044265.1 Acidimicrobiaceae bacterium | reverse complement strand
TCGCCAGCATTACCGAAAGTTCTCCAAGCAGCTCGATAAGTGGGATCGCTCGGTAAGAGATGCTGGAGCAAGAAGAACAGCGCTGGCCAAACGAGTTGAGAATGAATTGGCTAGCCAAGGTATTTCCGGGCCACTTTTAAGTCATGACATGATGCCCGCATTGTTGGCGGACATTGCCGTACGACGTGTAACAATGCGGTGGAAGGAGATGCCTTTCAATTTCGTGATCAGTATCACTGATAGGGGTCGCCTAGAGATAGGGGGACCGGGTGGAACTGAAGTTGATCTCGCCGAACTCGAAAGAGCGGGAATTAGTAACGAGAGATACCAACAGATCCTGCTTCGGCAAACTGTGTTGGTGATGGGGCGCGGTAAATGTCACACGAAGGTCGTAGGGTTGAGCAATGTCGTCAATCGTCACCACTTCACCACTGCGCGAGGGCGGGCGCTTTGTAGGTAGGAGTAACAATCCTCCATGCTCGAACCCAGCGCACAAGGGAGCAACCATTCAGGCGAGTGGCTTTCGAGTTCGTGCAGATGGCGTCAAGGTGTACCGGTACCGGTGCGTGACACCATCGCGCGAGATCGTCGTGGAAGATGTGCCAGCGCGAGGCCCCAAGCCACGAAAGAATCGTAAGAGGAACAGTCCCGAGATAGTTGTCCTGCCTCGCGAAACACACAAGTTCAGTGTGTGCGTCGACGATGAACCAGCCCCAAAATTCGCAGGCGCGAAGTGTGCGAAACACCCGGGGTCGAAAGTAGTCAGGTGGGGCTTGGAGAGCAGCTCGAAGCGACAGCGCTACTGCTGCACTCCCACCGGTGGTGAACCTAACCACACCTTCACAATGGCGCTTCCCCGCAAGGCCGTGGAACGAGACCCCCAGTGGAAAGCGTCCGACGTTGTGATGAACCCCCATCGCGGGGCCACTGCTTCGGGTCGTGGACAAACGGCTACGACTGACGTGGTAGCTCAGGGACTCCTGATGCTTGCACATGGAAGCAGCTACGCGAAGGTTGGTCTGTGGGCTAGTCAACAGCGGCCTCAGCGAGCACCACGGACAAGTCCTCCTGGCAAAGTGAGAAAGACTCGCAAGAACGACAGTGCCAACACCTGGCAGACCGGGGCGG
The DNA here is from genome assembly GCA_013044265.1 of Acidimicrobiaceae bacterium. GTDB lineage: Bacteria > Actinomycetota > Acidimicrobiia > Acidimicrobiales > RAAP-2 > RAAP-2. The sequence goes on along the minus strand of JABEUQ010000057.1, from coordinate 3,608 downwards.
ACTGGGTGGAGATGTTCTCGCCCGTCTTATGGGAGGCGTGGCAGGCAACCCTCGTCAGTGAACCGGAAGCAACACTGCCCCGAGTGCTGGTTCTCGACGACATACCTCTCTTCTCAAAGAGTGCGGGAGGAGGTTCGCGCTCGGCAATGGTATTCAGTGTGCTGGTGGCCACCGAGTACTACCAGACCAGCCCCGGCATACGTTCGTACCGTCAGCGGGTGCGCCTGATACGTGCCTACCCAAACCACAACGCTGACGCCTACGAGCTACTCGTCGTCGACTCCGGTGTCAACCCGGACGTCATTGTCTCTGACAGTTCCACGGCCATCCTTCGATTGGTCAAGCGGTTGAAGAAGTCGAACCCCAACTTGGTGTGGGTGCCATCGGCGTATCACGTCGCCAAGCAGATGACCAAGGCGCTCAACGCCATGCGATGGGGCAAACCAGTTCAGCGCTTCGTGCCGCTTGATCTCCTCGAACGAGTGGAGAACTACGCCTTCCTTAGCTCGCCCAAGGCCTGGGAACAGTGGTGGCGAGACTTAGAGAGTCGTGCCGGTGCTCAGGGAGTACCCGCCAACAAGTTACCCACGAACTGGTACAACACGTACTACCAACTCGTCGCCGACGGCCTTGACTACCTGGCCTCTCACCACAACGTGCCGCGGGGCACGGGTGCGGTCGAGGCGACCATCCGAGGAGAAGTCAAACCGTTCTTCGAGCCTCGTGCGGCGGCATTCACGAACATCGAGCGCATCAACCGACTCGCCGACCTTCTTACCTTGCGCCTCAACGGCCGGCTGGATCGCCCCAGCGAAGTTGCCGAGATACTCCGGCGTGACGCCGAAGCGGCAGGCGGCTTCGTTCCTCCCGCGCGAGCCGTGACTGAGCAAAAGGGCGAACGGCTGTTGCACAATCCGGCGGTCATCGCGAGATCTTTGGGTGAGGCTCGTAAGCAAGCACGCAAGGCCGTTGTCAAATGACCGCCCAACGTGACGCCATTGCTAGGACCCTCTGGAGACAAACGAGACTGGTCGTCATCGACGTGGAGACAACCGGCCTGCAGGCAACGTCTCGCATGCTGGCCTTCGCCGCCTACATCGTCGAGAACGGAGCAACGATAGAGAGTTGGTCCACCCTTATGAACCCGGGGACTCACATCGGTGCCACCAAGATTCACAGCCTCACTCCCGAGAAGCTGGCTGGGGCAAAGAGCTTCCAAGTCCACAGCGAGAAGATACGGCGGACACTGACGAGTTCATCGAAGACCACCTTCGTCACCGGTCACAACGTCTCCTTCGACGCCGAGAGACTGGTGTACGAGTTCCGACTGCTCGGCGAGGAGCCACCACCGATGTTGCTCCTTGACAACAGCACCTTGGCCCCGGCCACCGGCGTCGGGACGGCCAACAGCAGCTCGGAGAAACTTGCGGCGACCTTCGGGCTGTTGAACCCTGCGGCGCATGAAGCAAACGCCGACGCCATCACCACCCGCGAAGTGACCTTGCGTGTCATCGACCTTCTCATCGATGCCGGGGTGAGTGACCTCACGCCGTACGCGATGATGCCGAGGAAGCGCTTCACCTTCGACGACGAGCCCGACTACGAGCTCACGCCTGAGCACGAGGCGCTTCACGCACTTCCCCTCACGAAACAGGCGGAGCGCGAGAACGCCCTGGCGCAGTGCCTCGCCCTCAGTTGCCCCGTGCTCAACCGGCGTATCGAGGATGGCGTGACTGACGGCGCGAGTGCTCGGTCACTCATCAAGTGGTCGATCGAGCAGATAGGCCGGCCCGGACTCACCCGGTACCAGGTGGGACTGTTGATGAGCGGTGCACTGCGCGCGATGAATGGCCGGCGTGACCTCCTTGTACGGCCTAAGCCCGACTTGATGCTGCACAACGCGCGCGCGCTGCTCAACTCGTACCCGAGGTGGGAGGCGTGTACTGACGATGACCAGTGCGACCGATGCGCATCGGGCCGGCCCTACCTCTGTCGCTTCTTCCGCACACCCATCAACGCGGTCTGGTCCGCAATGTACAACTCGGAAGAGCAGGTACCACTCAACGTCGCCATGAAGTACCTGTACGGGGCAGCTAAGACTCCTCTGGGCGCGAGCAGTTGGTACTCACAGCTTCGCGCCCTTCACCCCTACGCCGCAGTGCGCGGTGCGTCGAGAGCTGCGCGCACTCTCGCCACTCTCCACCGCGTCGGTCAAGCCATCGAGGCGACCGAGGCGCTCTGGGCGACTGAACTACACACCCCAGGACTTACAGCCCTCTACGCCACTCTCGTTGAGGAGAGTATGACCCAGGGTGAACGTGATACGGCGCTCCGCCGGGCTCTCGCCATTTGCGATGAAGGACTTGCCGGCAACATCGGCGAACGCCCGTGGCACAGCGTCGAGGCTCGTCGAGAACGTCTAGCCCGACGACTAGCCGTCGCTGAGTCTTCACCGTTCAAGCATCCCTACAACCAGCGCCCACCGCATAGGAGTAGGTTCGTGCGACCGTGATGAGACCGGCAAGAGGCTTAGTTCTTGCGCACGGCGGCCATCTGGGCGTATCTGAATGTAAGCAATCATTCCAATCTGGTTCTGACGACAGTGTGTGACAAGCAATGCAGCACCTAGCCTTCGCAAATGGTTCACCGAAGTACGAGTCAGGAAGAGGGAATGCGCCACGCAACACACCCGGACGGTCGTGTAAGAGTCAAGCTGTGGTCATTTACGAAAATCTTGAAAACTTTGGCGGTACCCGTTACATTCTGACGATCTCGTGACGTATAGAGAGTGATGAAAGCGAACAGTTCGAGAACCGAGGCACTAGAGAAGCGCCAGCGCTTCGAGGCCTTCTTTCGTGACAACTACACCCGTCTCGAGCAGTACGTCGGGCGTCGAGTGGCGAAGGCGCAAGTCGACGACATTGTTGGCGCGACGTTCGTTGTTGCGTGGAGAAAGTTTGACCAAGTTGAGCAAGCATCTCTGCCATGGTTGTTTCGCATCGCGAGTTTCGAGATGAAGTCGTCAAGCCGCAAAGCGCGGCGCGATGGTCACTTCCTCGGTTCCGAGATACTCGAAGGAGTCCCCAATACCGTCGAAGAGATTTTCGACGGTGAGCCAATGCGTCAAGCCCTGGCTGAACTCTCCGACGTCGACCAGGAGATCTTACGACTTGTCCATTGGGATGAACTCACACGTCCTGAGATCGGTGAGGTCTTAGGTCTTGCTGTTAGCGCCGTAAACATGCGCTATCACCGAGCCATCGCACGGCTCGAACAGCGTCTTAGCCCCACCACCACCCCTACCACCAATACTCCTAAGGAGGCCTCAGATGAATAACCAATACGTAGCCGAGCGCATCGAAGCAATGAACCCCGTCACCACGACGTCACCTCACAAGGTGGAACAAGCCTGGGCTTCCTTCACCGAAACGGAACTGGCTGCTGGCCACCGCGCAGGTGCTCGACGTATCACCCTTCTTGGTCGCCAGTGGTCGCGAATTGGCCTCACAGCAACGTTGGCATTGACGGCTTCGTTTGCCGGAGTTGGTATCGCCGCCGCGACGAATCTTCTGAGCCCCACACCCGTGACCAACTTGGCAGTTGCTCAC
>JABEUQ010000056.1 GCA_013044265.1 Acidimicrobiaceae bacterium | reverse complement strand
GCTAAGGACGCCGCCGGGCACCTCGACGACTCCGGAGACTTCTTCGCACACCACGCAGGCGGTCATTGTCATTCCGTCCTTACGACTAATGGAACTCACATGTAATTCGAACCGCATCCTAAGACACAACGCGTTGCTTCTCAACCGCTCACGATGAACGCCGAAGTTGACCACCGTCTAAGAGGTCAGAGTCCCTAAGCCGCCAGGGCTTGGTAGCAGATCTGTCGCTTCGGGTCTCCCAACCCAATCAGGACTGGCTCCGGTCTAGCCTCCAGTGCAAGGTTGCACTTCTGTCGCGTCGGGCCGCCGACCCGAACGTTCCGCAACAACGGCCAACGATTGCCTTCGTAAGACTGAAAGACACGCTGAGAGCAATATGCAGTTTGTGAGTGCTGCGACAAATACATGATGTTGATTTGATCTCAACACACACCGTCGTGGTCACCGAGGCATTCTCGCCGAGGTACGGGATCAGCAGAGGGTGGCGATGCCAACTCCCTATCCCCAGTTGCCTGGAACCCGGCCGAGCATCGCCGCGACCTCCCTGGCCGGTACCGCGGGCGAGAAGAGGTATCCCTGGCCGAGTCCACAGTTGAAGTGGCGCAGTTGCTCAAGTTGTGCGCTGGTCTCGATCCCCTCGGCGAGCATGGTCATGTGGAGCTTGTTGCCGAGCGAGACGATGCTTTCGAGCAACATTTCGTTTTGAACGCTCTCGTTCGGTGGGCTGACGAAGTAACGGTCGATCTTGATGATCCTCGGGTTGAGGAGCACAAGGTAGGAGAGGGAAGAGAAACCGGTGCCAAAATCGTCCAATGCGATGCCGATCCCGAGGCGGTGGAACTCCTCAATCACGCTCAGCGCGTCGGGGACATTTAACACTGCCAGGCTCTCGGTGATCTCGAAGATCAGTCGCTCGGGTGCGAGACCGCTCGTGCGCAAGATATCCTCCGTCATCGAGATCAGGTCCGGATCGTGGAATTGGCGCGCGGAGAGGTTGACGGTGACGTAGGGCCATCTGGCCTGGCTACCCGTTCGCTCCCAGGAACTGGCCGCATTCACGGCCTGACGCAGTGCGAAGGAACCAAGTTCGATGATGAGCTCACTCTGTTCGGCTAGAGGGATGAACACGTCGGGAGGTACCCACCCCTTCTCGGGGTGTTGCCAGCGCATCAGGGCTTCGAAACCGACAATTTCGGTCGTCATGAGGTCGACGATTGGCTGGTAGTGCATTGAGACCTCACCGGTCTTGAGAGCGTGGCGCAACTCCTGGAGAAGTGCGTAGCGGCTGGTCGCCTGCTGGCGCATGGCGGGAGAAAAGACAACATACTTCCCCGTGCCCTCACGCTTGGCCTCGTACATGGCCACGTCGGCGTCTTGGATCAATTCGGAGTAGTCCAGTCTCGTACCATCGAAGATCACGACCCCGCAGCTCGCGCGCTGTTCGAGGTCCACTTCGGAGATGGAGAACGGCTCGCTGAACGCGTCGAGCAGACGTCTGGCCAGTCGTTCGGCCTCGGCCGGCGAATCCAGTCCCTCGGCCAAGTAGAGGAACTGGTCGCCTCCGAAGCGACACAGCGTGTCCGAGGAACGAGCCACCCGTTCGAGGCGACGGGCGATAGCGACGAGCAGTTGATCACCAACGTGGTGGCCGAACGCATCGTTCACCCCCTTGAAGTCGTCGAGGGCCAACATAAACACCGCCGCCAACCCGCCCGGGCGAACGACCTTCGCGTGCGCTTGGGAGAGCCGGTCCGCGAAGAGCACTCGATTAGCCAGCCCGGTGAGCGGGTCGTGGAGTGCCTGGTGAGAGAGCTGGGCGGTCAGAGCGCGCTCTTCGGTGACGTCACGCTGCGACATGACGAAGTAGAGCATCGTTCCCACGTCGTCGCGAGCGGTGGACTTGTGCACCTCGACGGTCTTCATCGTCCCGTCCTTATGCACGTAGCGCTTGGTATAGCGAACCGGGCCGCTCTCGTCTTGGAGCAGGAGGTGGTGGGCCTCTTGGGCGATGACTATGTCCTCGGGAAAGGTGAACGGAGTCGAGTCGCGCCCGAGGAGCTCCTCCTTGGTGCGTCCGACCATCTGGCAGAAAGCGTCATTGACCTCCAGGATCCTGTCCTCGAGATCGGTGAAGACCATGCCGGCTACGTTGTCCTCGAACGCAACGCGGAAGCGCTGCTCGGCCTCGGCGCGAGCGTGTTCGGTTGCTTTCTGGAGGTCGACGGAAACGATGATCTCCTCCAGGGCCGCCCTGGTCTGTTGCACGGAGCGCAAATGGGCAGCGCCGAACTCGATCTCCTTCGTTATCGCTTCGAGCCCCTTGACGACTGCCTCGTCGAACGCGACAATGTGCGAGTCGTAGATGACCAGAACCATCCTCTTCTCGCTGATTCGAAAGGGAAGGGCCGCGATTGAGCCGAGTCCGAACTGGGCTGCGCGCTCACGCCACCGGACGTACCCGGCATTAGTGGCCAAGTCGCTGACGACCTGACTGGTTTCGGTGCGCAGTGCCGTGCCGGTCGGTTCCAGCCCGCTCTCTTTCGAGCCCCACCAAGAAACGATGCCGTCGTAGAGGTAGTCGGTGGCTCCCGCTGCGCAGACGATGTCGACGCCACCCTCCCCGCCGCTCGAAATGGCTCCGATCCACGTGAGCGCATATCGGCCCTGGTCGACCAGGACGTTGCAAAGCTGCTGGAGAAACTCCGACTCGTCAGAGGCGAGCATCGCGACGCGGTTCACCTCGGTGAGTAATTTCAGTAACTGATCCTTCTGAATCCTCTCGGAAACATCGATAAATGAGGTGATCACCCTCCTGACATCATCATCAAGGGTCACCGGACTCGAACTCACTGACAGCCACCGTCGCGCCATTCCCGGATTATCGATTCCCACGATTACGTCACGGCAGAGTTCGCCTGATCGCAGCGTGACCATGGCGGGACGGTCGTCGGCGGGAAACGACGAGCCGTCTTCACGAACGGCGCCCCATTGCCGGTCGGTCGTCGTGCGGCCCACTAACTGGTCGATTGAGTCGCCGAGCAGTTCGACGGCGACTCTGTTGCACTCGAGGACCCGACCGTCAGGACCGTGAAGCATTATGCCCATGCTCGTCGTATCGAGGAACTTACTTGAACTCAGCAACCGTTGCAACTGGCTCTGATGGCCGCCTTCTGCATCGACTTCAGTCATGTGAAGCCTCCAGAAACCACCAATGGATGTTCGGCGAAGTTTACCACTCTTTCGGTGCTCTGTAGGCGATGGTAGGGAGACTTGTTACGTCGGCCCTCCGACGCTAAGCGAGTTGCTGTAATCTCAAACGCCAATAACGGAAAGGCATGATTTTATGGGGAGAACTTTGATCACGGGTCATGCACTTCTCGGAGTCGTGTTGATATCTCTTGTGATGGTGTTGACTCCAGGTCCAAACATGATGTACCTGATATCGCGATCGGTCTCCCAAGGGAAGCGGGCCGGGTTGGTGTCATTACTGGGAATTG
>JABEUQ010000055.1 GCA_013044265.1 Acidimicrobiaceae bacterium | reverse complement strand
GCTGTAACGGAACGAGGTGGAGCCGTAAGCGTTGCGTCCCGTCAACGGGTACCCACCGGCCTTGCGACCGTAGATCGGCGTCACGTCGACCTTGAGCAGGGTGGCACTATCGCTCACGATCCTCAACACGGCCCCGTTGCTCGACACCGTCAGTCCCGACAGACGCAGACCGTGGATCACGAAGAGCCGGGTCTCACCCACGTACGCGGGACGACCGGAGACGGTCTGGAACACTGGCGCCTGCGGCGAAGCCACCGTAGTAGTGGTCGCAGGAAGTGTCGTGGTGGTCGCGGGCACCGTGGTGGTAGTCGCTGGCACGGTCGTGGTGGTCGCTGGCGTCGTTGTCGTGGTGGTCGCGGCCGGATTGATAGTGATCGAGAACAAAACAGGCTGCGACAATTCACCGTTGCCGTCTTTGACCGTGACCGCAAAAGACGCCGCCGTGATGGCCGCCCCAGGTGTGCCGGAAATGACACCGCTGGTACTTAGAGACAAACCGGCCGGCAAACTTGTGTTGTTCGCCAAAGCCCAATCCACTGGCGACACCAGTGGATATGTTGTCGTCAAGGTCTGAGAGTAGAAGGAACCGACGGTACCCGTCGCGAGTGTGGAGGGAGTGATGGTGATCGGGCAGACCTGGTTGCCGTAGCCGTACGTCAATTGACCACCGCCATTTAAGTAGCCGTAGCCGTAGCCCGTGCCTAATCCAAATGTGGTGCCAGTCGAGCCGTATCCGTATTGGCAACCAACCACGTAATCAGCAGTCGCGTTCGTCGACATGCTGATAGTGGCAATCACGCCACCAAGGAGCGACGCAGATAATAGGGCCGGCATCACTTTGTTACGGTGCGTCGACAAGAACTTCCTCGGGTTGAAGGCCATCTTGATCTCCGTCTATTAGGGCACCACTGGCGCTAAGGATACCATAAAGTGGTCACGCAACAGGGGCAGAGCCCTTTCAGCAACTATAAGTTGGCCGCCTTTAAAGGCTCCTCTCACTCACGGAGATTCTTCTGTATCCCAGTCAGACCAGCGCCTGGTGACCCTCACGAGGACCACTGTCAAGTTCTCGTTCGCTGACGCCGACGCGCCCAGACGCTGATGGCCGCGAGACCCACGAAAATGGTCGGGGAGACGGCGTACGACAGTCGCACGACCGCCCACGGCGTGAATCGCAGGACCCCCCCGCGCGCACCTACTCTGACCAGCAAAGTTCCTTGCGCCGTCATGACCGCCGCTCGTCCATTGATCGACCACCCTCGCTGATACGGCGCGGCGACTTCGACCCACCCGGGGCGTCCAGGCGAGATTCGATAGGCCACCGGCGACAGTTCCCTCACCCGACTAGACGTTGCGGTACCTGCGCCAGAAATTGAGCCGACTCCCCCTGACTCTAGATTGGTCAACGTGCCCGCAGCGACGGCGCCAACGCTCAACGACGTGGGGGCGTTCGAGGCGTTGATCAGGTCTCGCACACTGGTCACCGCGACGACTCGGGCGACTGGCGTGCCCACCCCCGCGTAGGTCAGGTTGCGCCATACCTCGAGCGCCGGGGTGTTGAGGATCAGACGCAGGTCGCTTTGGTGCCCCAGCCACTGGTACGAGGTCCAGTCGACCGCCTTCGCCAGGGCCACGTACTTGACTCCGAGGGGGGCGACGAGCGCCCCGAAATGATGAATCTCGTTACTGTGGGCCAGTAATCCCTCAATGTACGACGAGCGCTGCGACGTCGACTGCGTCGACACCCCACCGGACTGGACGTTGTCACCAGAGATGACTGGACGCTCGAAAGTGCTGGGCGCGATGTTGGCCACCACCCGGCCGTTAGTGAACGGATAGGCCATGTAGAGGTGCCACGGGAACGACACGACGTTACCAACGCCGCTGCCCATGAGGGTATTGGCTTGCTCGTAGGCGCCAGGGACCCTCGAGGTCGAGAGCTGACCACCAAGACCATCGAAGATGTTCGCGCTGTAACCCAGGGGTAGCGCCACCCCCAGGAGTATGGCGACCACGAGATTCGTTCGTCGCGAGGATCCCTCACCGAGATGCGCCACCCGCTCGATCCCCCAACCGAAGAACACGGCCATCGCCAGCGCCAGCAGCATCACGAACTTCTGGGGTTCGCGCATGATCGCGAAGAAGGGTACGGAATTGTACATCCAGGTGAAGACGGCGCCCGTGGGGCCCTGGGAACCCAGCGCCAAGAAGTAGCCGCACACGCCGACGATGATCAACGTCACCGCGAGCGTGCGCGAACGAAGAGGTGAAGAAGACGGCGATACTCTCGCTGACGGCGTTTGCGCCGTCGTTAGCGCCGCGCGGGTGGCTTCTTCACCGACAGTCGTGAAGTGTTCATCACTCGTACCCAGCGCTACATCGCTCTGGTCGGGTCGAAGACCGCGCCGAACCCCGGCACCCACGATCAAGAGGATCGCGAACATCAAAAAGGGCCACCCGGCGATGATGTCCTTAGGTAGTGTCGGCCCCGGACCGAGTCGCCAGAAACCGTAAAGGGCGAGTACGTTGGCGAACAAACCCAGGTGCGGATCACTCGCGGTGCGATAGAGGTCCATACTCACGGACCCCACGCTCGTCGGCAACGACGTCACCAGGTGTGGCCAGATGATGTAAAGGTTCATGGCCACGAAGGCCGCCACGATGGCGATCAGTCGTGAAATGACACTTCGCACCGCGCGATGCTCAATGAAGTAGGTGGAGATCAGCGCTCCCAGGATCACCAATCCAAAGATCCACGAGAAGTGAGGACTCAGCGCGGTCAACACCGTCCACCACAGTGCCGTCGTTATCCAACGACCGCGGTGACCGGAGAACGCACGTAGAGCAGAGACCGCGGCCCACGGTAGAAGGGCGTAGCCGATCAATAGGAGTAGGTGTCCGGCGTAGATGCGATTGAAGACGAACGGATTGACGGCGTAGAGGGTTCCCGCGGCCAGCCGGGACATCGGCGAGCGACCCGCCAGCCGTCCCGCCCCTACGGTGGCGATAGGGAAAAATATAAATAACGGCAACCACGTGGCCACGGCCCCGAGCAGTTGATTCGCGATCGATACTACGTAGGACGCCGCGACACCACTCGTCAATCCATTAAGACCCAGGGTTGCCGGCGTGACCAGTGCCGCGTGGGGGCCAAGTGTCCAGTCGAGCAAGAACACCCGTACACCGCCCAAGAAGGGAGCGCACACCAACAGACCAAGGGTGAGACCCACCACCAGGTTCAACGAGTCGGGTTGAATTACCCGCTGCGCTATTCGACTCTCCCTGGCGAAGTCAGTGAGCGAACGTCGACGCGCCACTGGCCTCACGGTGCCTCTCCCCTCCTTGCCACGTCCGTCATCTGATCAGATACCAGATTGTGCCAATACTGGCGAATTAATCCCATGATCACGAGACAAAGTCCCGCGGCTATTTCACTGGACATTCGTCACGCCCATCTGATCCAGCGATCGATCACTTACAACGCTCACCAAACTACCAGTGCCAACTGTGCTATCTATAAGTACGCATCACCAGGTCCTTCGTTTACCAACCACTGCACATCTCACGTCGAAAGGACGAGTTTCGTGAAACTCTCCGCCGCAGTTGTCCCCCGCCGGGTCGCCACTGCGTGGTCGCGACTGACGTCGGGGATTCTGGGACGTGGTGCCGTGTCGTTCTTGCTGGCCACGGCGGGTGTGAACGTCTCGAACTTCGTTTTTCACATCGTCATCAGCCGGCTCCTTGGACCCTCACACTACGGCGCCATTGGTTCGATCCTCAGCATTTTGGCGCTGTTAGCGGTGCCCCTCGGTGCGGCGCAGCTCGCGGTGACCCAAGCGGTGATCGCTCACGTCAAAACAGAAGATTCCTTCTCGCTACGACGACTCCTGTGGCGCTCGCTCCTCGCGGGAGGAGCCGCCGAGGTGGCGTTCGTCGCACTCATCCCCACCTTGGACACGTTTCTTCATTTGAGTTCTCCCTGGCCGCTCGTCGTAACCAGCGCCTGGATACCCTT
>JABEUQ010000054.1 GCA_013044265.1 Acidimicrobiaceae bacterium | reverse complement strand
TTGTTGTCTGAGTAACTCCAATTCTACCTGATGGGGACACCTTTTTCGCGTATGGTCGGACCCTCAACTCGCCACCCCGGCGGTGGATGCAGGCTTAGGTAGATCATCGTGTACAACGTGGCCATTGACGCGCCCGGTCCAGACAGATTCTGAGACACCGCGTGAGACGAACCAGTACTCACGCCGAATGAGAGAAGATCTACGATTCGATCATTGGCATCTCTATCATTTCTCGAAGACGAGTTGATATAGAAACGAAGCAAACTTTTCGACCGACGACCCGCTGAAGATTCTCCTTCGCTTTCACGAGGCAATGGGCGAGGGAGGATTTTTTAGGGAACCCTAGAGTGCCTCCACGAGGACGCATTAGAGCGTGACCGCTATGGCCCGATTTGCGATCTCTCCAATTGAGAGACGAAGAAGGAAGATGACTGCGACGTCGACAACAATGGTGGTGGAAATCTTTAGTGGGTGACGATGGTCTGCAGCATTGCGGACGCCAAGAAAGCATCCAAGGCCGTCTCGAGTTGTAAATGGATCGTGTGATGAATCGCACGATCCATTGAGGGCAATTCGTGCAATGACGGTTCTGCGTAGATCGTATCGACGCAGAGCGTCAGCGGTCGACCTAGTCTGGGGGCCAATGGCAATAGCCCCTGACAACAAAGATTGGACGTGGGTGCTCGAGCGACCTTGCCCGGAGTGTGGTTTTGACGCCCGCGATGTCATTGTTCGAAATATGCCTTCGCAACTTCATGAGCTCATCAGATCGTGGCAGGAGGTGCTTCTACGTGACGATGTCGCACAACGGGGCTCCCCGGACAAGTGGTCGCCACTGGAATATTCATGCCACGTGCGCGACGTGTTCAGGCTCTTTGACCAACGTTTGGAATCGATGGTGGCCCAGGACGGCGCGCGTTTTGACAATTGGGATCAAGACAAGACTGCGGTTGAGGAACGCTACGAACTCCAAGATCCCAGTGCTGTATCTCAAGAACTTGTTGACGCCGGGACCTCTCTCGCCACCCGCTTTGCACACATCGAGGCGTCTCAGTGGGGACATCGGGGAATCCGGTCCGACGGAAGCACTTTTAGCGTTTCGACCTTCGCCATCTATTTGGCCCACGACCCGATTCATCACCTCTGGGATGTCGGTCAAGCCTGAAGCCCTCACCTCGTGTCCCAGAAAAACGAGAGCTCCTTCGCGTCGGCCAGCGTGTGGCCTGGCAAGTCTGATTCACGTGGTGCCAGTTGGGTGCCGTTCGTTCTCGGTAGTGTGAGCCGCAGAAATCCCAATCCGCGTACTTTTCGATGATGGCTACTCGATGCGCCTCGATCGAAAAATATAATCGTAGAAGTTATTGATATCAATAATTATTGATGATAGATTCTGCAGATGACCACGAGGACCGCGAGAGTTGCAACTCCTCTCGAAATGGCACACGCACTGGTGCCGGTGCTCAAGGCCATTAGTGATGATTATCGGCTCGCAATTCTCTTGACTTTGTCAGAAGGGTCAAGAACCGTCGTTGAACTTACTGAGCACCTAGGAATTGCCCAGCCATTGGTGAGTCATCATCTCAAGGCCCTGCGAGAGGTGAGTCTGATCGCGGTCACTCCCGAAGGGCGTTCGAATCGTTATTCAATCTGTTGCGATGCCGTGAGCGAGCCAATCCAGTTACTCTCACGACTCGCAACGTCCACGCCGAAGATATAGAGGAGTCCATATGACCAGCAACGCCGACACCATTCGCAGCGCGGTGAAAAATCGCTACGCATCTGCCGCACGCGCCGTGACGGCGATATCAGCGTCATGCTGCGGGTCCGATATTGGTATCGGCGAGGGATTCGGTTCGGGACTATACGACATCGATCAAATGAGCGAATTGCCACCGGCCGCAGTCTTAGCATCGCTCGGCTGCGGGAACCCGACCGCTCTTGCGGCATTGTTACCGGGACAGATCGTGCTCGATCTTGGATCGGGTGGTGGTATCGACGTCTTTCTTTCCGCCCGCCGCGTTGGGCCGACCGGCAAGGTCTACGGACTAGACATGACGCCAGAAATGGTGGAATTGGCGCGTAGGAATCAGGTCGAGGCTCACATTGAGAACGCCGAGTTCTTGCTGGGCACCATTGAGAACATTCCGCTACCCGACCAGTCGGTGGATGTCATTATTTCCAATTGCGTCATTAATCTCGCCGCCGACAAGGACGTCGTGCTACGCGAAGCTTTTCGCGTGCTCACCCCGGGCGGGCTTTTCGCGATTTCTGACGTAGTGATGCAGCGCCAGGTGCCCGATGAGTTTCGCGGATTGATGGCGCTGTGGACTGGTTGCATTGCAGGGTCCCTCGTCGCCAGCGACTATTCCAACAAGTTAGAGGCGGCAGGATTCATCGATATCGAGATTGTGCCGACGATGGTGCATGACCGTGCGACTGTCGAGGGCCTCACTGCATCGAGTACTTTGCCAGAAGGATTCGATCGCGAGCGCGCTCTCGAAGAATACGACGGAGCGGTGGCTAACGCTTTCATTCGAGCCCGGAGGCCTGAATAGAGGTACAACAATCGCTCGATGTGTTCTTTGAACTGCTCGGCGCAGGCGACCCGAGGGCAATTTGCTGGAGTCATCGCTCACCGATTTTCTTCCAATGCAAATGAATCTTCTACCAATGGATTTTCACGACAATGGATTGAAGGGACCTTCAGTCGAAAGAAGAAGTACGACGACGGCGTCCGTAGTACTTACAGGCGAGACGAGGACTAAGTCCCAATGACTCACCTATCTGGCGCCAGTCTGCACCGAGCGCCCGAGAGACCCGCACGAAATCCACCATTTGAAGGTGACGGATGTCCACGACGTTATTGGATTGCGCCATCGACTCAAGAACGCCGTTACGCGAGGCGACTCGGGAAACAATTTCGAGGGGTATACCCCGACCTCTTATCTCGTGTTGCGACTCAGGCACTATGTAATCGTACGCAATAGGATTAAATCCTCGGGTCAAAATTGGAAAATTCTTTGTAAGAATTTTTTGACTGTTCCGCACAATGTTCCCTGGCCCTATCGTGGTTCCGGGGGGAATTCGGGTCTGATCAGAACGTAGGAATCAATGTCGATGCCAGTAGCGAAGGAACGACTCGAGCCGGCGCTCGTGCGCGCGGCAATCGTCGTGGTACTAGGTACCATCATGGCCATTCTTGACACCACCATCGTGGCTGTCGCGCTACACCGGTTAAGTCTTGACTTTCATACGACGGTGAGTACGATCCAGTGGGTCACCACGGGATATCTTCTCTCGTTGGCCATCGTCATCCCGTTATCGGGCTGGGCCATTCATCGCCTGGGTGCCAAGCGGGTCTACATGATCTCGCTGGGCTTGTTCGTGATGGGTTCGGTCTTGTGCGCTGGTGCTTGGTCGGCAACCAGTCTCATCGTGTTCCGCGTCTTGCAAGGATTCGGTGGCGGCATGATTATGCCGGTTGGACAGGCAATTATGGCGCGCACGGCTGGACCTCAGCGTATGGGCAAAGTGATGGGTATCGTGGGCGTGCCGCAGTTGCTTGGACCCATTTTGGGTCCAGTGATCGGTGGCCTGATCGTCTCGAACACATCATGGCGCTGGATCTTTATCGTCAATGTTCCGATTGGGCTCGTCGCCCTGTGGCTTTCGCGGTCGTTCCTCGCGCCGACGCCCGGCGATAACGAGCATCGCTTCGACCTTGCGGGTTTCATCTTGTTGGCACCGGGACTAGCGCTCATTGTCTACGGACTTTCTCAAGTGGGCGTGGTGGGCGGATTTCACGGCACTTCGGTATGGTTTGGCATCATCGGTGGTTTGGTGCTGTCGGCGGGTTTTGTGTTGCGCTCAATGAAGGCGCCCGAGCCCCTCATTGACCTGAAACTCTTTCGCGACAAGACATTTTCTGTCGCGACTATCGGAATCTTCCTCACCGGTGCGACCCTCTACGGCACTATGTTCCTCCTACCGCTCTACTATCAGATCGATCGGGGAGACGCCGCCTGGAAGGCGGGGCTGATGATGGCACCTCAGGGAATTGGTGCCGCGGTCGTGATGCGACTCGCCGGGTCACTGGCCGACAAACACGGACCACGGTACGTGGCATCCTTCGGTATGGCTGGCCTGGCACTGGGAACCTTCTTCTATACGTTCGTAGGAGCGAATACCAGTTACTACTACTTGGCACTCGCACTCTTCGTACGGGGAATCGGACTCGGCTTTGGCATGATGCCAGTCGTCGCTGCCAGCTACCGGAACCTGACCCACGCCCAAGTGCCGAAGGCCACGTCGGCGACCAACATTTTTCGACAGATCGGCGGATCGCTGGGAGTAGCGGTTTTCGCCGTGGTTCTTGACACTCAGATCACTCAGCGTGTCGGCGCGTCGGTTGGCGCGGCGATTCAAAATGGTGTGGCCCGTGCCACACCTACGCAGCTCGAACAGATTGCGCACGCCTTCGGCCATTCCTTCTGGTGGTCGTTTGGTACGTGCGTTCTCGGGATCGTCCCGGCATTCTTCTTACCGCGCACGTCTATAGCCAAGCAGCACGATTCCCTCACCGGGTCTCTCAGCATCGACTGACCCGATCTCGTCGGGGAGGAACTGTCTCGGCGCAGTAGCTCACTCAGCACGGCGATCGAGCTCGTCGACTTCACGGGGCGAGACGACGCATCGCATCTGGCAGGATAGCGAGGTGACTGTGGTGACAATCTTTCGTAGCCGTCTGCGTGAGGGGGTCGACGATGCCTACGTCGAAGTTGCGACCCACATGAGTCGATTGGTTCGCGACATGGATGGTTTCCTGTCGGAGAAATTTTATCTCTCACCCGATGGAGAGCGAGTGACGATCGTACGATTTCGAGATGCCGATAGTCAGCGAAAGTGGGCCGAACATCCTGAACATCGCGTTGCGCAACAACGCGGTCGTGACGAGTTCTATCTCTGGTACGACATCACGGTGGCCGACGAGTCCTACGCACGTACTTTCAGCGCGCAGAGGTAGCCGCCAGCAAGGTGGTTCGACGATTAACGTGACAGGATGTCAGGGGAGGCAATTTGTCATTCGACAAGGATCTGGCGCTGGGTGGCTTCGCCCACGGTGAGCTCTACAACGAAGCGCGCCCCAGTTACCCGCAGGCGGCCATCGACCATTTCGTGCGAACCTTTGGTCTCGATGCACGCTCACACGCGCTCGACCTAGGAGCGGGAACGGGAATCTTCACTCGTCAACTGCTGGCCCACGTCGGACGTATTACCGCAGTGGAACCTTCTCACTCCATGCGCGCAACGTTTACTGCGCAGACCCCCGGAGTCGAGATTCTCGATGGCAGTGACGTCAAGATACCGTTGGAGGACGGTTCCGTTGACGTGGTGTTCGTGGCACAAGCCTTCCACTGGTTCGAACCGACTCAGGCCCTGGCGGAGATTCGTCGGGTTCTAGTGGCTGGAGGTGGTCTCGGCCTGATGTGGAACGAACGCGACACCGAGGTCCAGTGGATTCGTCAGCTCAATCGAGCGATGCTCTGGGACGAACGTCAGCCCTACGACGCCGAGATAGATTATGGCTCCATAATTGCCGCGGGTCCCTTCGACCACATTGAGAAGTCCACGTTTCACCACGAAGATCACCTCACGCACAACCAGGTCGTACAACGCGTCTTGACGACGAGTTACATCACTTTGATGGATGCGGCACAACGAGAGTCATTGGTGGCCGACGTGCTTGGGGTGTTGCATCCCCTCAGCGACCCGGTGGCAATGCCGTACGTGACCAACATCTTTACGGCCTTCGCCGAGGGCGTCGTTCCGCACTAGCGTCCTTTCGACTTGAGGATGCGAATCACCTGGGCTCGTTACACCGCGGCCCTATCATCGGCGATCGATGGGGCACAATGATTCTTCGTCACACCACGCGGGTACTTCCGGCATCACGGTATGGCCGGTACCTCCGCCCCGATTGCTGCGCAACGCCGGGCGGTGACCAACGCGCTCGATGAAATGTCACGCCACGTACCGAATCATTCATTGTCGCCCAAGGTGGCCACTGTTCACGCCGCACGAGGACTGGCCCGGGGTGCGCGACGGGTGAGTATCGATTCTGAGTGGCTCTGAGACGCGACCCCGCAGTGCGCGAGTTAATTTTCCTGTTCGCTCATATGTTCGCATGACGACTGGCCAATCGCGAATACCTCCACGGTGAGCGTGCTGACATGAATCGTCGTGACTGTGCTCGGCGGTGGGATAAATCTATTGCGAGAGACGAGTGAGCGGCCTTGTCCGTAGGGTGGACGAGTGAGTTCTCTCGTGCAGTCGCTGTCTCATTCGTGGCAGCCATTCGTTCTGATCACCGGTCTTCTACTTATTGGACACGTGGCGGCGCGCGAGGGACTTTTTGAATCGGTCGGTCATCTCGTCGCGCGAACGCCAGGCAACGACATCGCCCTCTTCGTCGTGACAATGCTCGCGGTCGCCATCGTGACAGCGTTGCTGAACCTAGACACTTCGGTAGTGTTCATGACACCGGTGGCACTGCACGCCGCGCGCGCTCGCGGCAGCGACGAAACAGCGTTTGCCCTTGGCACGATCCTTATGTCGAACTCGGCGTCACTGCTCCTTATTGGATCGAACCTCACCAACATGTTGGTCTTTGCCACGCATCCGGTTCGCGGCACGGTCTTCGCTGGTCATATGGGGTTGGCGTGGTTGGCGTCGGTGACAATAACCATCGTCATGGTGATGGGTTGGCGCCGTCGACAATTGTTGCGACCCTCGGAGTCTTCGACGGAGCATGTGACGTGGCGCGTCGGACCAGGTACGGTTGCCGCGGCCGTCGCAGTGTTGTTGATGCTCCTCACGAGCCAGCCCGCTCTGTTCATCATCGTGATTGGGGCAGGCCTCGAATTCAAGGATCTCGTGGGGCACCGGCGAGTGAAATGGCGTGAGGTCCTTCAAGTTGCCAGCCCTTTCGTAATACTGCCTCTCTTCATCGTGGCGGTAGTGGTCGGATGGCTCGGGCGCAATTGGCACACGATCGGCAACTTGATCGCGCACTCCAATTCATTGACGACTGCCGCTATCGCGGGCGCTCTCTCGCTGCTGATCAATAACCTGCCCGCAGCGTCGTTGTTCGCTGGCCAACCCGTGGCTCACCCCTACGCACTTCTGATCGGCCTCAACCTCGGCCCGAATGCGTTCGTGACGGGTGCGATGTCCACAATGCTGTGGTTCCGACTGGTTCGCGCCGACGGGTTTTCGCCCACCGTGGTGCAGTTCGTCAAAGTGGGCGTCCCAGTCACGGTAGTGACCCTCTGCGTAGCATCGTTACTAGTCTGACCACTACTTGATGGCACCTTCGATGTAGTCGGTGCTTGGCGGTGTACGGCAAGTGTCACACCTGGTGCTCGTGATCACCGACTGTGCCTGCAACTGCGTCCTTCAACGAACTCGCCTGGGCCTCGCGCTGCGGTCCCGACCCCACGGACTCTCAACGCATCACGTAGCTCTGTACGTACAAACTCAGTCCGAGCGGTGTCGGCGTGGGCCGTCTCGTCTCGGCGCATTCGACCCTGAGATGGCGCGACACCCTCGAATCGGCGCTAGAGGGCCTGTAACTTGGTTCCAACAGATCCACGCCCGTGCCGCCAACGCTCTCAACGACCTCGCCGGTGCGACCATGACCATATTTACCAAAAACCAAGAACCAAGAACCAAGACGGCATCGTCGTCGATGATCTGACCGCCGAGGGCTCGTGAAGGACAGCTCACTAGCCGAGCATGTCGTTGATACTGGCTGCGTACAAGTGTGGTTCGTGCCGGTCGAGCCCAAATGCGCTCCTACGCTGGTCGCGTGAAACGTCGTCGCCGGGCTCGTGGACTAGTACGCACTTTGTTGGGTGGTGTGGTGCTGGGATTCGTGGCGTCAGTCACTGTGATCGCCGCGGTGTACGACGCCGAGACGAGTCGGCCCACGCCGACACCGCTGGGACTGAGTTTTGTGCGTACGGGGGCGTATTTGACTCGTTTCGAGTCGTGGGGTGCCCCCTCGGTGCATCCGGTGGTGCTCATCCACGGGGCATTTGAGTCTGTCGACTATTGGAAGCCCGTGGCGACGCTGTTGTCGCGCACGATGCACGTTGAGGCGTATGACCTTGAAGGCTACGGCTATACCCAACGCGTTGGACCCTATAACGCCTCGACACTGGCGACGCAGCTGTACGACTTCATACGAGCGCGTCACTTGAATCATCCAGTTCTAGTGGGGCACTCCTTGGGCGCCGGAGTCATAGCTCGCTTCGTCCTCGCGTATCCCCATGTCGCCGCGGGTATCGTTTTCCTCGACGGTGACGGTCTCTCCTCGGTGTACCCCGGAACGACTTTGCTCCCGTGGATTCCTCACCTGTACGAGACCGCGCTCTATCGCTACGCGGTGCGCAACGATTCCCTCGTCGCCACGATATTTCGGGCGGCGTGTGGTCCACATTGTCCCGTGCTAACTCCCGCGGTGCTGTCGATGGTGCAGCGCCCCTTCGAGGTTGCCGGCGCACAGTCGGCCCTGTTCGAGTACGCGGAAAAACCTCTCGTGGGAGTGAGCGTCGCGCAATTACGCGAGGTGGGACGTTTCGCGATTCCCACACGAGTGATCTTCGGGGCGGATGACAACGTGTACCCGAGCTCGACGCCGCGACTCACCGCCCTTCGCTTGGGAGCCCCGGCCCCTGAGATCATTGCGGGGGCGGCCCACCTGACACTGTGGACGAATCCCGGGGCTGTCGCTACAGCGATTAGTCGCCTGGTGGCGACATTGCCGTAGTGACTCCAGGTGAGCACCGCGGCACCCGAGGTGAGAGAGGAGCAACACTCGAGCACTGTGAAGATTGCTCCTAATTGACTGCGTGAATTTTTGTAACGTGGAGTCATGAGAATTCGTCGCGCGGTCGAAGCAGATCTCGAGGTACTCGATGGCTTCATTCGTGATCTTGCCCACTACGAACGAGCACTCGAGATGGCGCAGGCGACAACTGAGCAGTTGCGTCAGAGCTTCTTTAGCGAGTCGCCCCAGGTCTACTGTGATTTCGTCGAGACTGATGAGGGCGAGGTCGCGGGCTTCGCGGTCTGGTTCTTGAACTATTCGACATGGACTGGATCGCACGGTATCTACCTCGAGGATCTCTTCGTGCGCCCCGAGCACCGTGGACGTGGATACGGCAAGGCATTACTTGTCCATTTGGCGCGCGAATGCGTATCTCAGAGTTACGCCCGGCTGCAGTGGTCGGTACTGGATTGGAATACACCTTCGATCGACTTCTACACCTCGCTGGGCGCGGAAGCGCAGGATGAATGGACCGTGTACCGTCTCAGCTCTTCTGCGCTAAAACGTGCCGCCGCGGCCAGTTAATCGTCACAGATCAGTGCGGCATATCTGAGATCGTTCACGACGCTCTGGGAAGACGAGTCGATCGTTGGCCAATGATTATTCGTGCGTGGAGTGAAGCAAGGACTGGGGACCGGCAACCTTCATGCCGCGATCAGCCCGACCAGGAGGGTCAGCAGTGCCACTTACTCGGTGACGAGTTCCCTGATTGGACGAGCATGGCCGGTACGACCGAAGCGGCGAAAGCTCGTCGACAAGGTCCACCTCGATGAAGCGTCAAGCGAGACGCCAAAACTGTTCGGGGCATGTGAAAGACATCGCCTGAGAACTGCGATGTTGACAAAGTTGCCATTTGTTTCGCGTCCTCACCCGCATAGATTGCAACTAAAAAGTAAAGGAGTTCGTGCGCCAGCGGCGGCTTGGTGACGCACGTTGAGGCAAACTCGGGTCTGTGTGAAGTCATCAAGCGGATATTGTATCGGTCGAGACAATCCCCCAGTAAGCACTTCAGAACATGCCGGCCGTGTCCTGTTTCTCGTTCGAGCCGATAGAAAGAGCCACGTAGAGCTCGTCGGCCTGTTGTCGCGTATCGGGCTCGGGCACGATCGTTGTGTTATTACCGGCACGGATCTCGTGTCCCGCGGAGGTGAAGAAGTCAGTGTCCATGATGATGTGTCCGTTCAAAATGGGTAGAGATACGTTCATGACACCGCGCGCTTCTTCTTCGCTCAGGTGCATGGGGCCGGGGACGTCATCGAATCAGCGGCGTGGGTAAGTGGTGCGAAAGACCGAGACGCAGAGTTCGAACGCCTCCTCGGTGTGACCTTGAAAATGAGGGTATGGACAGGCGCGATTCAATTCTTCGCCCACTGGTCGTGATGGGCCCACGCTCGTACCGTGGAATTACACCGGGCACTCTCGGGTAATGATGGATGGGTGAGATCACGCCCCAGCCATGTCATCTTCGACCTTGATGGAACGCTCGCCGATTCTTCGGCCGGCATCCTGTGGTCCTTTCGAGCGACCCTGGACAGAATCGGACTGCCGGTTGAGGAGGAGATGCTTCGCCACTTGATTGGCCCGCCCTTGGGTGAGTCGTTCGCCATTCTCGGTGTTGAGGAGGAGAGAATAGACGAGGTAGTTGCGATATATCGTGATTTCTACGCCGAGCGTGGAGTGTATGAGTCTCTGCTCTACGAGGGAGTTCACACGACTCTTTCGACGTTGTCACAACAGGGGGTGCGTCTGGGTGTCGCCACTGCCAAGCGGGTTGATTTCGCTCGCCAGATGCTCACGACGCTGGGCGTCGCGGATCTCTTCGACGAGATTAGTGGAGCAACGGTTGATTTGCGCGTGACGTCGAAGTTCGACATCATGACAATGGTCATGAACCAGTGGACCATCGCGCATCAACTGGATGTCTGGATGGTGGGTGACCGTCGTTACGACATGACGGCCGCACGTGCGCACGGGGTGCACGCAGTCGGGGTGTTGTGGGGATTCGGAACGGACGAGGAGTTGCGCTCCGCTGGAGCACACTGGCTGATAACGCGTCCCCAGGAATTACTCGAATACGAAAGCGACGCTGGTTCTCCCGTATGCGTGCTCGAAGAGATCTGTGACGCGTGCGGACATGTCATGGGCTCTGCCCATCCAGGGTCGTGTCCGGGGCCGAACGCGTAGATTAAGAGTCGACGGACCTCACAACGAGACGGCGTGGAGCCAATCTGTGAGTTCGTCATCCCAGTCAGCGGCGTTGATGCGGCGAAAGAACTCGGGTCGAAAGTCTCGGATCTCGCGTGGCGATGGGCCAGCAGCTGGGAAATACTTTTCTTGGAGCTCGAGTCTTCCCTCCAGAATCACGTTGTGGTGTCGCCAGCGGCGCGATCTTGAGCGTTGCAACCTCGGCGAAGGACATTCACTTGCCGACCTCGGCGATGTAGTTCGAGAGTTCAGTGCTTACGGCCGGGTGGTTGATAGACGTGCTCACCCACACAGTGTGCCCTGGGGGAACCTGTTCACTTCGTTGAGGTGACTCCGGTGCTCGGAGGGCACTCCATGCGTGGATCGTTCAACGTTCTTGACTTCGCCGATTCCGAGAGCCACACCTGGATTATCCAAGAAGTTCCAGTGGAGAACTAGTAGATAGTTAGGGCCCGTCAGTCCGGACCCACGGTACGATGGTTCGTCCAAGGGTAGCGAGAGGGATATGGCACGCAATAGCGGCAGAAACAGCGAGCGCCAGCGAGTACCGCAACCACTGATCAAGAAACGTATTGCGTCGGGGCGTGGGGCCATGGAACAGCCCAACGTCACCCATGACGGTGACGCCGCCCTGACCCCCGTGTTCTGGGTGGCGATCGTCCTCACTGGCGTCGCGACCGGACTCTTTGGTGCAGGTTTGATGGCCTTGTTGCAATTTGTTGAGAAGCTCGCGTTCTCTTATCACGGGGGAAGTTATCAGGCGGCGGTCGCGGCGACGTCGAACGTGCACCGACTCTCGACAATGGTGTTGGCCGGCGTTATCGGCGCGATTGGTTGGTATTTGGTGCGCCGTTACTTAAAGGGCGAGAAGGCCGAGATCGACGACGCATTATGGAATGGAGACGGTGAGCTCAGCGTCCGTCGTAGTTTCGCCACTTCGGTGATCTCTGAAGTAGTAATTGGCATGGGTGCCTCCATTGGTCGCGAGGCCGCCCCGAAGTTGATGGGTGGTGCCTCGGCGAGCCTCCTCTCGCACTGGTTCCACCTGTCGAGTGCGCAAAAGCGACTCCTCGTTGCGTGCGGCGGGGGAGCGGGATTGGCGGCGGTCTATAACGTTCCTCTCGGTGGTGCGATATTCACCGCCGAAGTGATGCTCGGGAGTTTCGCGTTGCCGACGGTGCTGACGGCCCTCGCCTGCACGTTGATCGCGACGATGACTGCGTGGCTTTTCTTGGGCGATCGGGCAACCTACGTCGACGTCACTAACTACCACCTCAGCGGCTCAATCATGGTGTGGTCGTTGGTGGCTGGAGTGATCATTGGAATTCTCGCCGTTGGTTACGTACGGCTGTTGGGTTGGGTCTCAGCGACTCGTACCAAGAGTGTGAACGTATTCTGGCAGATGCCGCTCGCCTTCGCGGTGGTGGGGGTGGTGGGCTTTAAGTACCCCCAACTCTTTGGTAACGGCAAGGACATGGCCCACGACGCCTTCGTCGGAGTGGGTAGTTTGGGGCTTTTGTTCGCACTGTTCGCCCTTAAACCACTCGTCACCACCTTGACGGTGGCGAGTGGAGCCTCGGGGGGCGTCTTCACTCCGTTCATGGCGACGGGAGCCGCACTGGGTGGTTTCCTCGGTGTTGCCTGGAACCACCTCTGGCCCGGCTCTCCGGTGGGGGCCTTCGCTCTTATCGGGGCCGCCGCGATGATTGGTGCTGCTATGCAGGCTCCCCTAGCGGGGCTCGTACTAGTGATTGAGCTCACTCACACGGGCTTTGACCTGATGGTCCCCATGATGTTGGCCACGACTATTGCTACGTTGATCGTGCGCCACATCGATGGTTATTCCATCTACTCTGCACGACTTCCGGGTCACGGCGAATGAGTGGCGACACGCTCAGGGTGAGACCGGGACTCGCCCGTGACGCATCTGCACTGCGCGCGATTCGACTGGAGGCGCTGAGAGATTCTCCTGACGCATACGGCGAGACCTACGCCGAATGCGAGGCATGGGATGAACAGACCTGGGCCCTTAAGGCGCAAGAGTGGAACTTTTACCTGGCCGAAAGTGATGGTCAGGTGGTAGGTATGGCGCGCGGCGAGTCACACGACGACCACCTCGAAATGCGGTTCTTATTCGCAATGTACGTCAGTCCCTCGGCGCGTGGCACCGACGCGGCGCGCCTTTTGGTCGATGCGGTGAGCGCCTGGGCGAGTGCGCAGGGTGTCACGACGCTCTACCTCTACGTCTCGATTGCGGTGCCGCGAGCGCGGGCTTTTTACTCCAAGGTGGACTTTGTTGCTACCGGCTCGTCGCTCTCGATGCATCGCGACGAGGCGCTGGTGTGTGACGAGATGGGTCGAGATCTGGCCAACTTCGCATTCGACATTCGCCGGGTCGCCCCCCAGGAACTTTACGATTTGCGTCGGCGGGTGCTGCGCGATGACACCCCCGCAGTCGACGTGAGCAATCCCGCTGACGACCTCGAGAGTGCCGTGCACTTTGGCGGGTTCTTGGGTGAACGTGCGGTGGTGAGCGCCTCGTTCTATGCGGTCGCTGCCCCCTTCGCCCCCGAGAAAGACGCGTACCAGTTGCGCTACATGGCGACTGATTTTGATGTGCAGGGCTGCGGGCTCGGCGCGCAACTATTGGCGCGTGCTCTCGAGGAACTTACCCAACGAGGAGCGAACAGTATATGGGCGAATGCTCGTACCTCTGCGCTGTCTTTCTACGAAGCGACTGGATGGAGTGTACTGCCCGATTCTCTGTTCGTGAGTAGGGAAACTGGTATTGACCACGTCGTCATCTTTCGCTCATTGGGCCAAGGTTCGACGACGCTTTGACTATCGTTGGTGCCATGCGTAAACAACTTCGTTACATCATCGCCGCGGTCATCGTCATCGTCGGCGTCGTTACTATCATCGCCATGCAGGGCTCGTCTAAGAAGGTCGGTACCACCACGACCACGACGGCTAAGTCCACGGTGGCGATTGCCCCATTGACCGGCTTACCTGATCCCTCAGGCACTGCGCTCAAGCGCCCAGCGCTCGTGATCAAAGTGGAAGACGATACCAATGCGTTGCCGCAGTGGGGCATCGATCAAGCTGACGTGGTCTATGAGGAGATCATCAACGGTGGTATTCCGCGCTTGGCGGCGATCTTCAACCAGAATGCCCCCGCACGAGTTGGCCCCATCCGCTCAGTGCGCCCGACTGACACCCAGATCGTCTTTCCCATCGGTGGCCTCTTCGCTTATTCGGGTGGGGCTCCGTACGCCATCGCGTCGATTTCCACGGCGCCGGTGAAGCAGATTGACGAATCGAGCGCCGGTGCCGCGATGTTCCGCGATTCCAGCCGATACGCGCCGTACAACCTTTTCGGTAGCGCGGCCGCGTTGTTCGCACTGGGCGGCGGCACCCCCGTTCCGCCGACGCCTCTCTTTCAGTACCGCCCCTTGGGTCAGAGCGCCGTGGGAGTTGCGGTGAGCAAGTTCGTGGTCAACTTTCCCAGCATTTATCCAATGACCTGGACTTGGAATGTTGCGACGAAATCGTGGGACCGTTCGACACAATTCGCGGGACCCGACTACACCGCTAATCACGTACGAGAGTCGCCGAAGAATGTGATTGTCAACTACGTCAACTACGTCAATGGAGTTGGGGCCTTTACCTCATACGCCAACCTACAGAGTGGTGGCGTCGCCGAGGTCTTCACCGACGGCAAGGAAATCGTCGGCACGTGGGCGCGTCACTCGCAGAGTTCGCCCATCCAGTACCTCGACGCCAAGGGCAAGACCATCCGACTCACTCCTGGCCAGACGTGGGTG
Source organism: Acidimicrobiaceae bacterium (assembly GCA_013044265.1). Classification (GTDB taxonomy): domain Bacteria; phylum Actinomycetota; class Acidimicrobiia; order Acidimicrobiales; family RAAP-2; genus RAAP-2. The sequence continues at coordinate 7,825 of JABEUQ010000054.1, read as the reverse complement.
GAATTGCTCAATAACGGTGCCCCCGTCACCGTGACGCACTAGGGGGCATCGTGCGACTGGGAAACATGTACGGCCCGGATCACACATTTCTAGGGATTCCCGCTGCGGATCCCGATGACGACGCTCAGTGGTCGAGTGCTGGTGCCGTCATCCTGGGAGCACCCTTCGATGGAGGGACGTCGTACCGCGCCGGGTGTCGTTTCGGACCTCAGGCCATTCGTGCGGCGGACTATCTACCTCACGACGGGTCGCGGCCGAGTCTCGCCCTGGGCGTCGACGCCTTGCTGGACTTGGGCGTCCTGGACCTGGGCGACGTCGAGATGTACTCCGGTGACGTGGAGGGCTCCCTGGCCTCTCTGGAGGCACGGGTTACTCGAATCGCCGCTGCCGGTGTGGTGCCCATCATCTTGGGTGGCGATCACACCATTGCCCTGCCCGACGTGACTGGAGTGGCGCGCCACGTGGGATGGGGTCGCGTGGCGGTCATTCACTTCGACGCGCACGCCGATACCGGTGAATCGCAGTTTGGATCGCTCTACGGTCACGGCACGCCCATGCGGCGTCTCATCGAATCTGGTGCGTGTCGCGGGGATCGTTTCTTGCAGATCGGACTGCGTGGGTACTGGCCCGAGCCCCCGACACTGGAGTGGATGGCGCAACAAGGAATGCGGTCCTTCGAGATGGCTGAGGTCGTACATCGCGGACTCGAATCCGTGCTCGATGAAGCCTTCACGATCGCGACCGATGACTGCGATGCGGTTTTTCTCTCGGTCGACGTCGACGTGGTGGACCCGGGTTCCGCACCCGGGACGGGTACTCCGGAGCCCGGTGGCCTCACCAGTCGTCAACTACTCGATGCCGTTCGTCGTATTGCCATGGAACTGCCAGTGGCGGGCGTGGACGTGGTGGAGGTCTCACCACCTTATGATCACGCCGATATCACGTCGTACTTGGGCAATCGAGTCGTGCTCGAGGCCCTCGGAGGGATGGCGTGGCGCGCTAAGACGAGTCGTGGCGAGTCCGTGCGCCAGCCCAGTGATCCCCTATTGCGCGAGCGCTAGTCGAACATCGAGTCCAGAATCTGATTGACTAATTCGTCGGTCGTATCGGGGTGTAAGAAGGCGAGGCGCGCCACCATCTCGCCCTCCCAGCGCGTAGGGGTGACGAACGCGATCTGTTCGCGCAAGAGAGTCTCACTCCATTCGAGATACTGTGCTTCACTCCAGCCGACACGTCGATACAGGACGATCGAGAGGCTTGCCGGTCGTACGAGTTCGAGACCTTCGCGAGCTTCGATGAGGTCCCCTGCACGCTGGGCGAGATCGATCGCGGCTTGGGTGGCGCTCTCGTAGGCGCGCACGCCGTAAGTCACCAGCGAGAACCAGAAGGGCAATCCGCGCGCGCGTCGGGAGAGGTGGATCGCGAAGTCCGACGGGTTCCAGTCGTAGTGATCGTCATCGCCGCCGTGCAAGACGTCGAGATAGCCCGCCTGCTGGGCGAGAAAGTGTCGTGCCGTGGACGGATCGCGATAGATCAGTGCACAACAGTCCAGCGGACCAAAGAGCCACTTATGAGGGTCCACGATGAAGCTGTCGGCGTGACGGATGCCCGCGAGGAGCTCTCGTTGCGACGAGAAGAGTGCGCCGCCGCCGTAGGCTCCGTCGACGTGAAACCACATATCGTTCTCACGAGCGAAGCTACCTAGACCCTCGAGGTCGTCAATGATTCCCGCATTGGTCGTGCCTGAGGTGGCGACGACGCCGATCACGGTCTCGCGATGTGGATCGTTGGCTAAAGCCTTCTCTAAGTTGACGCGAGTGAAACGGTGATCATCGGGTTCAACGAGCAGAGGTTCAATCCCAAGTACGTGGAGGGCCTTGCCGATACTCGAGTGCGCGTCGGCGGAAATAGCGAAACGCAACTCGTGTGGAGCGATGTCGGGGTGGCGGGTGCGACCGACGTCGCGGCCCACGGTCAACGCTGAGAGGTTGCCGCTCGAGCCCCCGGAGACGAAGGCACCCCCCGATCCTTGGGGCATCCCCGCGCGCGCGGCTAAGAATTCCAGGGCCTGGTTCTCGGCGACCACCGCTCCAGCCGATTCAAGCCAACTCGTGCCGTTGAGACCCGAACACGCGACCACCATGTCGAAGAGCAGAGAGTTCTTGGTGGGAGCGTTGGGAATGAAGGCGAGAAATCTAGGTGAGTCGATGGAGACAACGTGCTCTGCCAGGTGGTCACGAAAGAATTCGAGAGTCTCCTCGGCGCTACGACCCTCTTCACTGATCAAGCCCTCGAGATGGGGCAGTGGGATGGGCGAGTGCATTCCGAAATCGAGGGGAGCATCGTGCTCGAGTCGGTCACGGCAGTATTCGAAGATGGAGTCAGTGAACGCCTCGTCGTAGGTAAACATCGGGTGCCTCATTGCACGACCTTTCGTTAGGGCTCCATCCATCGTAGAAGAGGCGGAGCTCGTGAGTCATTTCGGGTGAGAACTATCATTCATCCATGGCTCTTGCGCGCGTTGGGTACTTAGGGCCCGAGGGCTCTTTCTCGCACGAAGCGGTTCTTACTCTGCCAGGAACTGAGCCGGTCGCGTGTGCTTCTATCGCTGACGTGCTCGCTGGAGTCGCTGATGGCAGTCTGGATACTGGCCTCGTTCCACTGGAGAACGCCATTGAGGGCACCGTCTCTGCGACCATCGATGGTCTGGTCTTTGACCACGACCTGGTGATTGAACGCGAAGTCATTCTGCCGATCCACCTACATCTCTTGGCTCGACCGGGCGTGGCGCTTGGAGACGTGACGCGCGTGTCGAGTTATGTCCACGCCCTCGCCCAAGTTCGTGGTTTCCTGGCGGGGCTATCCAGCGTCAACGTCGATCAGGCTACGTCGACCTCACAAGCGGCCCGTGACGTTGCGGCATCGTCGGAACCTTGTGCGGCGGTGGGATCGGCTGTTGCAGGATCGCTCTTCGGGCTCGTGATCATTGCCAGCGATATTGCCGATCATCCCGGTAACGCCACGCGGTTTGTCGAAGTGGGGCGGGGTGATATCCCCGCGGTCACTGGAAATGATCGCACATCGATTGTTTGCTTCCAAGACGCGGACCGCCCCGGCTCGCTGTACGCCATACTCGGACGTTTTGCGGCGCGCGACATCAACCTGACGAAACTCGAGAGCCGACCGACCAAATTGGGCTTGGGCAGTTACTGTTTCGTCATCGAGTTCGACGGCCACGTCGGTGATGAGATCGTCGCGGACTGCCTGGCAGATCTGCAGGCGCATCTCGTACGGGTGAAGTTCCTGGGCTCCTACCCCGTGACCGGGGAGGGTTCGACAAATCGACGCGAAGAGGTCGGCGAAGCCCGTCGTTTCGCTGCTCAATGGATTTCGGCGATACGTGGGCAAATCCGCAATTGAGTCTGTGTTTTTCCTTGGCGGGTATTTATCCTGGTGGTTGGTAATTTATTTGTGACGGTATGCGATGCCGTGCCGAATTCTGCGACAAGAAGTTGAAATAATTTCACAATTGTGCTTGACAGCGCGCCCGGTCCTCGATATTTTGTAAGCGGTTACGAAAGCGGTTACATCTTTTGTGGCTGTTGATCCGGGGGGAGACAAAGTGGTTGAATCAACGCCGACGATTTACGACGTCGCTGAGCGCGCTGGCGTCTCAATCGCGACGGTGAGTCGGGCGATCAATTCCCTCACCTCCGTTCGACCCGCTACGCGTGAAAAGGTCTTGCGCGCAATGGATGAACTCGATTTCGTCCCGAATGCCGTGGCGCGCGGACTCTCAATTGGCAAGCACGGGATTCTCGGCCTGGTGTTCACTCGCGTCGTTGGCGAGAACAATGGACTTGCCGTTGAGGAAGCCAGTTTGCTCTACACCGACATCGTCATTCGTGGTGCGGAGATGCGCGCCGCCGAACAGGGCTATTCACTCCTCCTCAGCAGTTTCGACGAGACGCACCCTTCGGGAGTGAGCGCACTACTGAGTCTGAGCGGTACCGTCGATGGTCTCATCGTGATGGATCGTGTGCTCAGTGACGAAGATGTGGCGTACCTGGCGCGTCGGATACCCGTGGTTCTCTTGGCCGGACGCGGTGATTCTTCGGCTGCGATTACCGTACGAGTTGATAACGAGCAGGCGATGGCGAGCCTGGCTCATCATTTGGTGCACGTGCACAGCGTGGAGCGCGTCGGCTTCGTGAGTGGTGCGCTGGAAAGCCCCGATGCACGTGCGCGCGCCACTGGATTCCGCTCGTCGATTGAGTCACTCGGTGCCACCATGGCTGACGTCGACTTCCTTGAAGCGGACTGGACGTCGGCGGGAGGGGAGGTCGCGATGCGTGAGCGCCTCGAGCGCGACGAAGCGCTACCCGAGGTCTTCGTCTGCGCCAACGATCAGATGGCCGTGGGCGTGATCTTCGCTCTGCAGGAGACGGGTCGTCGCGTTCCCGACGACATCTTTGTCACGGGATTCGACGACATTACGCTGACGCGTTATTTCAGTCCACCACTCACCACTATTCGTCAATCCGGCGGCGTACTCGGGTCTGTCGCTGTGGACGCTCTAGTGTCGCACATCGACGGTGATGAAACCGTCGAGCGCACCATCGTTCTCCCGACTGAGCTGGTCGTGCGTGCGAGCTGTGGCTGTGCGTCCGATCCCGAAGAGCCCCTACGACAGCTGCACACCCCCACGCATCAGCGAGTTAACGCATGAGGATGTTGGCGCGACGCCTCTCGTTGTATCTGGTGACCGCTTGGGTGGCCATCACGGTCAACTTCTTATTGCCGCGAATGATGCCGGGCAATCCCGTGCAGCAACTCATTGGCAAACTTACCGGTCGCATCACGCCCCAGCAGGTGCACGCTATTGAGTTGGCCTTTGGTATTGGACTCAATCAAGGATTATGGGCCCAGTACACCGGTTACTTGCACCAACTGGTTCTGGGCAACTTGGGAGTCTCAATTACGTTGTCGACGCCGGTCGCCACTGTCCTCAAATCCGCAGTGCCGTGGACAGTCGGATTGATTGGGGTGTCCACCATTTTGAGTTTCTTGCTCGGGACCATCTCGGGTGCACTGCTGGGTTGGTTTCGAGGATCCCGAATGGACTCGGTCATTCCCGTCGCCACATTTTTCCAGGCAGTGCCGTATTTCTTCCTCGGCACGGTGATGCTGCTCGTTTTTGGTTCCAGCCTGCACTGGTTCCCCGTACTCGGGGCGTACAGCCAGTCGGTAACACCAGGTTGGCACTGGAATTTCATCTTCAGTCTCGTTCGCTACGGCGAGTTGCCCGTCATCACGATTGTGTTGAGCTCGATGGCTGGCTGGATGCTTGGGATGCGCAACATGATGATCACGATGATCGCCGAAGACTTCGTGCTCATGGCGGTGGCCAAGGGGCTACCTCGACGCAAGGTCATCATGCACGCAGCTCGTAATGCGGTGCTACCGAGTGTGGCCAACCTCTCCTTGGCCATTGGTCTCGTCGTCTCGGGAGCTCTCCTGGTGGAGCTGGTATTCAACTATCCCGGCGTGGGTAATTTGCTCCTTCAGGCCGTCCTGAATGAGGACTATCCGCTGATCCAGGGCATTTTCCTAGTCATCACCATGACGGTATTGGGGGCGAATCTGTTGGCTGACATCTTTTACTTCGTGCTCGACCCGCGCACGCGCACCGAGGCGGCCGTATGAGTGCGATTCGCATACCGCGCTCGCCCAAGGTCCTCATCGGCGCTGGGATCGTGGCGTTCTTCGCGGTGCTCACCATTATTGGGCCCTACCTCGCCCCCTATAACCCCAGCGCCACTAACTTCAATGCGAACCTCACTCCCTCCTCGACGCACTGGCTCGGCACCACCGCACTCGGCCAGGACATCTTCTCTCAGCTCCTGGTCGGAGCCCGCGCCACGATGATCGTCGCTATCGTCGCCGGAGTGGTCGCGACGATATTGTCGATCACCGTCGGCGTGGCGGCGGGTTACCTCGGGGGCAAGACCGACGAGGGGCTGTCGCTGCTCTCGAACGTCTTCCTCGCTATTCCGGGACTGCCGTTGCTGATCGTGATTGATAGCTACCTGCCTACCGCCGGCCGTTCGAATTCCTTCGTGATTGGTCTGGTCATCAGCTTGACCGGATGGGCGTGGGGCGCCCGAGTTCTGCGCGCACAAACGATGTCTCTGCGTAACCGAGACTTCGTTGAGGCTGCGCGCATCATCGGAGAGAGTCGCTTCCGCGTCATGGTCTTCGAGATTGCACCCAATCTTCTTCCGGTGCTCGCGTCGTCGCTGCTGTTCACGATTCTGTACTCCATCGGGGCCTACGTCACCCTCGCTTACGTGGGCTTGACTTCCACCGCCGTATGGAACTGGGGCACCATGCTCTACTGGGCCCAGGCCAACAATGCGCCACTGGCGAACCAGTGGTACTGGTTTGTCCCGCCGGGGGTCTGCATCGCCCTTATTGGCACGGGGCTCGCACTGATGAATTTCGGAATCGATGAGTTCATTAATCCACGGCTGCGCGCGGGCGGACTCAGCGCCAAAGTGCGTCGCGCGAGCGGATTGCCACGACGCCCGCGGCTGGGTTTCACCCCAGTCGCCCGTCCCCGTGAGATGAGTGCGGTCGGCACGAAGGTGGGCGCGTAGTGAGCGAGGAAACCATGAGTGCTTCGCCGCTCGCTGATAATGACGCGGTCCTGGAGATCGAGAATTTCAGCGTCGACTACGGCTGGGGTGACAACGCGGTGCGCGCGGTCAACAACGTGACCTTGAGCGTGCGCCGTTCCCGGGTGCTCGGGATTGCGGGCGAGAGTGGAAGTGGTAAGTCGACCCTCGTCTACGCCGTGACGCGCCTACTACGCTCTCCGGGGGTTATTGCGGGTGGCCGGGCCCGTTTGACGTTCGATGATTCGAGTGCGGCTGATGCCAAGCGTCGAAGTATTGATCTGCTCAGTGCGACGTCGAGCGAACTGAGGACCATTCGCTGGTCTCAAGTTTCCATCGTCCTTCAGAGTGCGCTCAATGCGTTGAATCCGGTATTGCGCATTGGCCACGAGTTCGATGAGGTGTTAAGAACTCACCGACCTTCGATGAGCAAGGCTCAACGTCGTGAGCGCGCGGCTGAACTTCTTGGTCTCGTCGGTCTCGATGAAGATCGCCTCGCCCGTTTCCCTCACGAGCTCTCGGGTGGTCAGCGACAGCGCATTATGATCGCACTCGCCTTGGCGCTCGATCCACAGTTGGTCATCATGGACGAGCCCACAACCGCACTCGACGTCGTCACCCAACGCGAGATCGTTAATGAACTCGCCCAACTTCGAGCGCGGTTCGGATTTTCGATGATCTTCATCACTCACGATCTCTCATTACTGGTGGAGCTGGCCGACGATATCGCAGTTATGTACGCCGGCAACGTGGTCGAGTGGGCCCCCGCCGGTGATCTCTACCACGCGCCGCGTCACCCGTATACGCTGGGCCTTTTGAACTCATCCCCGCCCCTTTCGGGAGAGCGTCGCGAACTCGTGGGCATTGCCGGTGCGCCCCCAGATCTGTCGCAACCACTGAGCGGTTGTAGTTTTCAGGCCCGTTGTGCTTTCGCCCTCGAACGTTGTGCGACAGACGTGCCCGAACTCCGGGTAATCGATGACTCGGGTCGCAAGGTCGCCTGCTGGCTGCACGAGACGCCGACGATGGTTCCCGAGCCATTGCGTCGCCGCGGCGCCGCGCCGTCGCCGACGGTGACTCAGGAGGTAGTGAGTTGAGTGACGCCTTGCTGGAAGCTCGCCACCTGTCGCGTCACTTCGTGGTGCACA
>JABEUQ010000053.1 GCA_013044265.1 Acidimicrobiaceae bacterium | reverse complement strand
GCGACCGCAGCATCCACGCCATCCTGGTCTGCACGGCGCGTGATGGCGTGTCGAGTAAGCACTCTCAGTTCCCCACGACAGCTTGGAGTTCGTCGATGGTCGCATTCCATATCACCCGGTACCGGGTGTCGGTCCACGCATCGCTGTCATCTTTCGGATTAAGACGGATCAGCGGCTGTTGGGCAGCGACGTTGGGTGTCAACGCGAGTGGTAGGTGCAGGGCGTGGGTCAAAGACGCGAGCCGTCGTTCGGCAGCACGACCTCGCCCGCCGAATACCGTAGCGAGCTGCGCAATCCGTGTCGGATTCACGTCGCGCGATCCTGCGGTCAAGGCTTCGGCGAGTAGTTCAACACTGCCAGTGAGGTCCATACGAAGCGCGCTTTCGAAGAGAGCTCGTTCGAGGCTTGATCGCCACGATGACCCGACGGCTTCAGCTTCCAGGTGAATGGTTGCAGGTGTCTCGATTAGCGAATGCAGCGGTCGGGCACTGACGGCAGTAAAACGAACCTGGTGAGTGCATGCGACGTAGAGCGTTCGCACTGGATGGCTGACTAATCCAAGTTCACTCAGTGCGCTGCGGTACGAGATTCGGTGGCTGCGTCCCTCGAACGCTGCCCCTATCGCCGCACTGGGATCGTCCGTAGCGGTCGACGTGCCTAGTGAGCCGAGGGGGCGGATTGCGTAATGGCCGCGTGTCAATCGATCGACCAATCCCTTTTGCGTCAGCTGGCGCAGGGCGTTGGCCGTGGCCGGGGTGGACACTCCGAGCGCCGATTTGGCGTCGGCAAATGTGAACTCTTCTCGACCGTCTGCGACGAGGGAGTTAATCAATTCCAGTTGACGACTCATCAGGACTCCTTTGAATACAATATAACAGAAAATCACCTAAATAGTGACTTAACGCTATGTCATTAAGCACAATCCGAAGTTGCCCAGTTGGCGAATCGACTTGCGATGGCCGGAGACCTGGAATTTTGAGATACCTATGAGAGACGAGAGGGAACACCAGCCGGGCGGTGGCGGCCCTACGACAAGCTCGTGATGTGTCGTTGGCGCAGTATCGCTATGAACGAGGATTTGGCTTTGTGGATCGCTGCAACGGCGCCGACGTACGTAGTCCACTCCGCCTCGGCGTCACACGCCTCGTACAGACGTCGCACTCTTTCAAGCAACGCCGCTGCTGACTGATAGTCCTGACGTTTCTTTCGATCAATGAGCTCGTCAATCTCAAGCTGGTGAAGCGCGATCGCTTCACGGGGTCGGGACTTCTCAATCGCACGAGCCAGCGTGTGTCGAAGGTCGATGCCACAACCGAATCGGGATGCTGCGTCATAAGCGGCGTCGATCTCACCTTCGGCCAGAAGAATCCTCGTCAGGTCATTGGCACTTTGTGGAGCGGGGTGCTCTGTCGCCGCGCGCTGTTCGAGCCATTCGAGCAGCGCGCGGCGTTCCGCGGCACGTTGGTGATCAGTGCAGGCCGCAAGGTAACGCCGCAGCGATTCGGGGGATGGTGAGGATTGGAAACCCTGGAGTAGCACGGCACGCGCCTCGTCAAGATCTCCGCGGTCGATGAGGATGCCCACCAACCGGTCGCGAAGTTCGCGGCGGTGCTGTTCGAGAGACTTGGGCGCATTGAGTCCCCGGTGCGCCCACTCGATGGCCTCGGTGACACGATCAGCGGCCATGAGAGCATTCACGATGACCAAGCAATCGGTGGGAAGCATTGGTTCGGTCGTCAACTGCGTGATCAACTCCTCGATATCTCCCGTTGCCAACGCGATACCGATGCAAGCGTGACGAATACGAAACATTGGCGACGACCATCCGCCAGTCGTGTCAACATCCACACGCGCCTGAGCCTCCTTAATCAGTCGACGGTACTCTTTGATCCCCTCGTCGCCGAGCACTTCAGCGTAGGGTTCTGCGGCACCCCGGAACGTGTCGAGGTCGTAGTCCAATTCGAATCCGACCAGTCGCCGAGCCAATCCTTTTGGCGCCGGTCTCGCTCGTTGGCAAGCCCTTAAGTGAGCATCGCCGATGTCTCCTGCGATCATGGTGATCCATCCGTCAGAGTCATCGATGTGCTGCATCGCTCGCTCGGTGCGGGTGAACGCATGCTCGAGAAGACCGATAGCGTCGCCCGCCGATCCGTCGTCGATAGCGTCGCGGAGTTCTTCGATGAGGCCCAGAATGTTCTGCGCCCAGTGGGGGGCCGCCCGATAGTCGATGAATCTGGACTTCGGTCCGAAAGCCGCGGTGATCTGTGAGCGCCATAGCTTGACGTCAAGTGTGGCGCGCAACGTGCCCGTGGACTTTTGCAACACGATGCGCTGAGCAGTGACTCCGTCACGCGTGGAGGCGTCGAGAACAATATTCACTAGTTCCTCGCGTGAGAGCGACTCTACGTAATTCACGATCTCAGGCGCCGGTGATGACTGTGGGTCCTTCTGCGGCGCCCCAACGATGGGCGAATTCGAGTTTTCGTGCAGCGTCAGAGCGAGCGCAGCGCAGTGCTTGCAGAACTTCCCGTCGTCGCCCTGTGGGCAGGTGCAGGAGTAATTCGGCCGTAACTTCTCATCTACCCAGAGCTCAGTCCGGTAAGGAAGAGATCCTCGAACAGTTGCGGTGACGCGGTCGTCGGAGGCCTCGACGTTCTCGATCGCTTCGCGCTGAATCATCTGTGCGCGCCATAGTGTTCGCTGGCCGACTATGCGAGTGATCTTTGATTCCGAGAAGAAAGAAGCGACTCGAGTTGTCACTGTCCCTCTCCAGACGATGGTTGCACTTGAGATTTCCAATGACGAGGACGAGCATCGCCGTACGAACGGTGCATGACTCTAAAGCTATGACGCCGGACTTGAAGTAGGCCAATCGAGCGCGTCGTTGTACTCGGGTGGCACCTCGCTGTCGTATTGATACAGAGAATTCGGTCAACGATGGCTGGGGCCACCAGCGGGGACTTCAAATTGGCCATTGACAATGGCGCCACACCTCTGACTTGTGCGCTTCGTACTCTCTCACCGCTGGCTGAAGAAGTTGCTGACGCACGGACGTCGAGCGCACGCACCGGAGTCGGAGATTTAGTGCAGCGATGGGACTTGACGGTGAACGCAGACGTGCTCGAGATCGATGGACTCACTCCGCGCCGAGGCAAGGGGTCGAGAGCGCAAAATGTCCAGACGAGAAGGCATCGGCGCCACCTGGCATTATGCAATCAAGAATCTTTCGTCACCAATGGAGACTTCGACGGAGAGCTCGCCGCCGACCGCCTCCACGTATTTGCGAAGAGTATCTAGTTGAGCTCGTTCAATGTCGCCGTGTTCAATGCGTGATACGCGATTCTGACTGATGTTTAAGCGCTGGGCTAATTGC
>JABEUQ010000052.1 GCA_013044265.1 Acidimicrobiaceae bacterium | reverse complement strand
TCCACGAAGAACTCGCGCCAACTCGCCGCGACCGATGTCGGGTCCTGCAAGAAACGATCGTACATATCGTCGACCAGCCAGGCGTTAGGGCCAAAGGAGCCCTTTGCCGAACGCGAGGAAGGGGATTCGGGAGTAATTGTCACGACGCCAGCCTAATTGCATTCACTTGCGGACCGCGGGGGTGGCGCTGCGCGGTACGCACTCCTCGTCGTATCCGAGAACTCCCAGCCAGCCGGTAACTTTGGTCCGTGGACCGCGCTCCGACCCCGACAGGCCTGCACTACGTGGATCCCTCGCCCCTTGGCACCCTCGCCCTGGCGGAGCACCGCGTCGCCGCACCACTGGCCACGGTTATCGCGATCCACGGAGGACTCGACCGCGCTGCCTCCTTCACGCGCCTGAGTCGTCGCCTCGAGGATTTCAACGTCATCGCCTACGACCGCCGCGGGTATCAGAGGTCGCGGCTCCGGGGGGCTGGGACGTTGGGCCAACACGTCGACGATCTCCAACGCGTCATCGACTGGGCAGGGCCCGCCGGACCCGTCGTGTTGTTCGGTCACAGCTTCGGCGGCCTCGTGGCCATGTCGCTGGTGGCCCGCCATCCCCACGTTGCCGACGTGGTGGTGGCCTACGAGTCGCCGCTGCCTTGGATCCTTACGCGGCCCTCGCCCACCCCGGCGCCCGGCGAGAATCCCGCTCTCGACGCCGAACGCTTCTTTCGCCGCGTGGTCTCAGACTCTTCGTGGGAACGACTCAGCCCCGCCGAGCGCGAGTCGCGGCGCCTCGACGGTCCAGCGCTCCACGCGGATCTCACTGCCATGACCGCGCCCCTGGCACCGTTTGAACTCGACGAAATATCGGTGCCCGTGCGTTATCTCTTCGGTGATCAACGCGCGGCTGCGTACTATCGCGAACTCGCCCGACGCCTGAACTCGATGAGCGTCTACTTCTCGAGTTGCGAACTCGCCGGCGCCCAGCACGGCGCACACCTCTCACACCCGGATCTACTGGCGAGCGAGGTGCGCAGCGCCTTTGAGCACTTACTCGTCACTTGATCCCCTTCTCACGCCTCGCCCCAGAGCCGCTAAGTTCCGGTAGTCTCCACGAGACGCGATGCAAGTCACTCGGGCCGAGTCGTCGCAGGGCGGCTAGGTGGGCTGGTGTGGCGTAGCCCTTGTTGCTCTCGATGTCGTAACCGGGCGCGCCACGTGCGAGGTCAGTGACCAACTGGTCACGATGTACCTTCGCGAACACGCTGGCCGCCGCCACGGACGCGCACGTCACGTCGGCCTTAATCCGCGTGCGCACCGTGGCTACCTCGACGACGGGGTACGGCGGAGCGAGGAGGGATTGCTCCGCACGGCTCAGCCAGTCGTGGGCTCCGTCGAGGATGATCACCTCAGGCGACCGCGTCAACGCCGCCAGTGCTCGTCGCCCCGCCAATCGCAACGCCGCGGTGAGTCCGAACTCGTCGATCTCGCGCGCGCTCGCCTCACCGACCGCGACGTCGCTCACCCACTCGCGTAACGGTGCGATCAGCGCGTCGCGAGAGTCCGCCCGCAAGAGTTTGGAGTCGCGAAGTCCCGGCGGGAACGTCCTCACCGACGAGTCGATCACCACCGCACCCACGCAGCACGGTCCGAACACGCTGCCGCGACCGACTTCGTCAACGGCTCCCACCCAGCGAAAGCCCTCAGCGAAGAGCGACAACTCCAGTTCGAGGTGGGGTGACGCAGTGCTCATACTCGTCCAGCGGAACGGGGAGATCGAGCGCTCATAGTGCTCAAGTCTCGCGCACGTTCGTCGCGCCGACGCGGCACCACAGGAGCGCGTGTTCAGCTTCGCTAAGGCAGGAGAAACCGGACCACATCTTCGTTAGGGTCCTTACGAGCACTCATTTGACTCCGAACTAGTTCTGACGTCACTGACTGAGCACCGAGGAGGATCTTCGTGGCCAGTACCCACGTTATCCCTTGTTTCTCACGGAAAGACATCGTTGTCGATCAGAGAATCGAGTGACAATATGTCGATTACTTCTCAGCTAATTCTTACGATCTTCACATACCAACCTTGTGAAACCCCCCTCCTACCGATACAGTGGCACCAAACCCGTCTTACTGATGGGTAGGTTCAATTAGCCACTTCGGTGGCCTAGGGAGGCAACAACACTATGCAAATTAAACACAGGCTGCGGCTTGCGACGACCATCGGCCTTGCGGCAGGTGCATTGACGCTAGGTCTCATAGCACCCGGCGTCAGTGGTGCGGCCACCCCCAGCGGAACGCTCACCTTCGCCGAGGGACCTGGGGCGTCGCCGAACTACATCTTCCCCTACATGTCCTGCACCTTTTTCTCAGTGTCGAACATCAATGGTTTCCAAGACTTGACGTATCGTCCGCTCTACTGGTTTGGAACCGGCGCTGCGGCGACCTACAACGAGAGCCTCTCGTTGGCGACCAACCCGGTCATGGGCAACGCCAATCACTCCGTCACCATTAACACCAAGGGGTGGAAGTTCGCCGACGGACAGACAATTAACGCTCAGTCGGTCATGTTCTTCTTGAACCTCTACCACGCCGAGAAGACCAACTACTGCGGCTACAACGCGGGTTACGGTATCCCCGACCAGGTGAAGAGCGTCACGTCGAGCGGCAATACGGTGACGATTAACTTCACCACATCGGTGAACCCGAACTGGATCCTCTACAACTACCTGTCAGAGATCACCCCGTTCCCCGATGCCTGGAGCGTCTCGGCGGCCAATACCCCGGCGGCCTGCGCCAGCGGCGCCTACGGTACCGCGGCCACCGACGCGGCGTGCACTGCGGTGTTCAATTACCTCGTCGGCAAGACGGGCCAGGGAATCGCGAGCAAGCTCTCCACCTACGCCGACAGCTTCTGGCAGAGTGGGGCCAGTGGTCCCTACGTCCTGACGCACTTTGACACGCTGGGCAACGCGACCTTCCTACCGAACAAGAGCTACAGCGGTCCCCAGAAGTCAATGGTCGCCTCCGTGGTGGAGATTCCCTACGCGACGACGGCCGCTGAGCAGGTCGCTCTGCGCCAAGGCAAGATCGACCTCGGCTACGTAGACCCGACCAACCTGACCTCGAGCGGCTCCCCGTCCAACCCGGGTGCCAACTGGTCGGCGGTGGCGAGTCGGTACAACCTGGAAGTGGGCGCCCCGTGGTCCGTTGATTACGCGGCCTACAACTTCAACCCGAAGAGCCCCGAAGCCAAGTTCCTCGACCAGCTCTACATTCGTCAGGCCTTGCAAATGACGGTGGACCAGCCGCTGATGATCAAGCAGATCTTCAAGGGCTACGGGTACCAGCAGATCAATCCGCTGCCCCCGATCACGTCGGCGGCCATTTCGGGCGCCGTCTCGAAGAAGAACCCGTACCCGTACAACCCGAACAAGGCCGCCGCGTTGCTGAAGAGCCACGGGTGGAGCATTGCCACGGGTAGCGCGGTGTGCGCCAAGCCGGGAGCCGCGGCCAACGAGTGCGGCAAGGGCATCAGCAAGGGCGACGTCTTGACCGTGACCCTCGAGTACGGTAGCGGCATCCCATCGTTGCAGACCCAGGTCTCGACCGAGGTGTCGGAGTGGAACGCCATCGGCATCACCGCCAAGACCCTCGCCGAGCCTTTCAACAAGGTCGTCGGTGACTGTGTCAGCAACGCCGCAACCTGGAGCATCTGCCTCTGGGGTGCGGGATGGATTTACGCTCCCGACTACTACCCGTCTGGTGAGTCACTCTTCGTGCCGGGCGCTAGCTTCAACATCGGTGCCTATAGCAACCCCACGATGACCAAACTGGTGAAGGCCACAACCTTCGGCACGACCAAGCTCGGGGCGTTCGCGAACTACGCCGCCCAGCAGCTGCCCGTGCTCTACCAGCCCAATGGCACCAACGCCTACTCGGGCCAAGGTATCGGCGAGGTCATCAAGACGTTGAAGAGCAAGATCGGCTTCACGCCGAACTCGCTGACCAACTTCAACCCGGAGTACTACTACTTCGGCTAACGGTCATTGTGAAGAAAGGAGGGTCCCTTCGGGGACCCTCCTTTTTTTGCTAATCCAACTCTTCAACGACGAGAAACTGTTCCGACGTCACCACGAGTTGGCGGCGGGTAGATTGCTAGACTTCACTCGTGATCGCGTACCTCATCCGACGATTCGTCCAATCGATCGCCGTCTTGCTCATCGTGATGTTCGTCACCTTCGTTCTCCCCTACTTCGAATCCGGGGGTATCCTCGCGCCGGCGTACGTGATCTTGCAGAACCACGCGACCCCGGCCGCAGTGCACGCCTTCGCAGCCCAGAACGGCCTTCTCAAACCTTTCTACGTGCGCTTCTGGGACTACCTGACTCAACTCGTCCTGCACGGGAACTGGGGCTACTCGTGGAAGAATCAGCAGACCGTCTGGTCGTTGATGGTCACGTACATCCCGCGCACCATCTGGCTGGCGCTGATCTCCTTGATCATCACCGTCCTCATCGCGTTGCCCCTCGGCGCGTACCAGGCAACCCGACGCAACTCAGCCTTTGACTACTCGGCGACCAGCGTCTTGTTCATTCTCTACGGCGTGCCCGCCTTCTTGCTCTGCCTGCTCATCATCACCTGGTTCAGCATCGGGACGATCCACCTGCCGACACCGCCGACCACCGATTCGGCGTGGCTGATCTTCACCGACCCCAAGGCCTTCATCTTGCCAGTGGCGGCCCTCACCCTGCTCAGTCTGGCTTTCCTCAGTCGCTTCATGCGCTCGGCCGTACTCGACGTCCTGGTGCAGGATTATATCCGCACCGCGAAGGCCAAGGGGTGCTCCCAGCGCCGCGTTCTCTTTCGCCACGCCTTTCGCAATGCCATGGGCCCCATCGTCATCATCCTGGGACTCTTCGTCCCCGGCCTCTTCGGCGGAGCGCTCATCGTGGAGTCGGTCTTTAACTACGAGGGGATCGGCTATCAAACCGTCTACGCCGCCACCTATAGCGACATTCCGACCGTCCTCGGGATCACTCTCTTGACCACTGTCTTGACCCTCGTCGGCAACCTCATGGCCGACGTGGCCCTCGGCGTGATCAATCCACGCGTCCGGGTGGAGGGGCGATCGTGACACCCAACGACCCCACTTCTTCCGAGGAATTCATCACCCCGGGGGGCCGGGTGTCACCGAGTGAGTTGCTGACGCCCAATTCAATGAGCATTCGTGAGCAGGCCGTTCTCGCCGAGGGACTTGCCCAGGGGCACAGCCCCGCGCCCCTGGCCGACGACGAGTCGAGCTTCGCCGCCTTCGTGCCCCTGTGGCGTCAGCGGTTGCGCATCTTCATTCAGAACAAGTTGGCGGTCGCTTCGGTGATCTACATCGTCTTCATCTTCCTCTTCTGCTTTCTTGGTCCCGTGGTGTGGCACTCCAACCAGACCGACCAAGCGACCGCCCTCTTCAACCCGGAGAATGCGCCCCCCTCGGCGAGTTCGTGGCTCGGCACCGACGCGTCGGGGTACAACGAATTGGGTCGCATCATGTTCGGCGGGGAGTACTCGTTATCGTTGGGCTTGTTAGCGGGCTTCGTGACCATCGTCGTGGGCACGCTGTACGGCATGATTGCGGGATTCCTGGGCGGTCTCGTGGACACCGTCCTGATGCGCCTCCTGGATGCCTTCTTGTCCATTCCCGTGCTCTTCTTGCTCATCACCCTGGTCACCGTCTTCCCGCGCACCGTGACGAGTCTCATCGTGATCATCGGCGTCATCGGTTGGTTCGGCAACGCCAGGATCATCCGGGGTGACGCCCTGTTGATCAAGGAACTCGAGTATTCCCAGGCCGCGCGATCCATGGGCGGTTCGAGTTGGCACATCATCCGACGTCACGTGTTTCCCAACTCCGTCAGCAACATCGTGACCGTCTCGACCTTCGCGGTGGCTGACGCCATCTTGTTCTTGACGACCCTGGGCTACCTGGGACTCGGCATGCCACTCCCGGCGACGGACTGGGGAACCATGCTCAACAACGCCTCTCAGTACTTAGCGAACGGGTACTGGTGGCAGCTCTATCCCCTCGCCGTCATCTTCATCTTGTTGATTGTCGCGATCACCTACGTCGGCGAAGCGTTGCGCGACGCCTTCGAGGTACGCCTGCTCGAGCGCTAACGGACGAGTGTCACCGCCACGACGGGTGCGGTGCGCGAACCCCTAGCGGGCGTTGAGAGTGAGGGCCACCGGCGTCTTTAACGGAAAGTGGCACGCGGCGCGTTGAGTGACGCCGAAGTCCTTAAAGCCGGGCTCCTCTTCGGCACAGATCTCCTGAGCGAAGGGACAGCGCGTGCGGAAACGGCATCCCGAGGGCGGAGTAATCGCCGAGGGGAGTTCCCCACCGACGCGAATACGTTCACCCTTATTCAAAGTCGGATCCGGGACCGGAACGGCGTCGAGCAACCCCAGGGTGTAGGGGTGAGCCGGCGAGCGAAACACTGATTCGGCGTCGCCGATCTCCATGATCCGGCCCAGGTACATCACCGCGATGGTATCGGCCATGTAGTAGACCACCGCGAGATCGTGACTGACCATCACGTAGGTCATCCCGTGTTTCGCCTGCAGGTCCTTCATGAGATTCAAGATCTGGGCCTGGACCGACACGTCGAGCGCGGACACGGGCTCGTCGGCCACGATGAGACGGGGGTTGAGGGCCAGTGCCCTCGCCAGACCGATGCGCTGGCGTTGGCCGCCAGAGAATTCGTGCGGGTACCGGTCAGCGACCTGCGGGTCGAGTCCGACCGAACTGAGCAGTTCCGCCACGCGGTGCGCCTGCTCCGAGCGACCGCCAATACGCTGGATGGCCAGTGGCTCACCGAGGATTCCGCCGACCTTGAGACGAGGGTCGAGCGACGAATACGGGTCTTGGAACATCATCTGTCGGTCGCGTCGCGAGACCCGCGAGGGCTTGTATCCCTTCGCGGAGACTAACTGATCGTCGAAATAGATTTCGCCGGCCGTCAGCGGCTCGAGTCCCACCAGCAATCGACCGATCGTGGTCTTGCCGCAACCCGACTCGCCGACCAGGCCGAAGGTCTCGCCCTCGTAGAGGTTGAAGGACACGTCCGAAACGGCGTGAACCGCCCCCACCTTGTGGCGCACAATGCCATCCTTGATGGGGAACTCCTTGACGATGCCCTGAGCTCGCAGGATCTCCTTGCGGCCCATAATCTCGGTGGCGGCGGCCGCCTCGACGCGAGCGCGGACCGGTGCGGGACCGTCCACCGGGTGAAAGCAGGCGAAGAGGTGCTCGCCGCCCTGCAGGGGGGGGTCGACCTGGCGACAACGGTCGCTCGCGCGCGAGCACCGCGGGGCGAAACGACAACCCACGATCTCGTTGGCGAGGTTGGGTGGCATGCCCGCAATGGAGTCCAGGCGGTGCTTGGAGGTGTTCTCCATGCTGGGCATCGACGCGAGCAACGCCTGCGTGTAGGGGTGGCGCATTGCGGTGAAGAGGGGCTCGGTCGCCGCCTCCTCCGCCTTTTCGCCGGCGTACATGACGACCACGCGGTCGGTGCGACCGGCGATGACCCCCATGTCGTGGGTGATCAACAACAGCGCCATCTTGAGCTCGCTGCGCAGGGCGTCGAGAATGTCGAGGATCTGGGCTTGGATGGTCACGTCGAGGGCGGTGGTGGGTTCGTCGGCGATCAGCAGCGACGGGCTGTTCACGAGACCCATGGCGATGATGACCCGCTGGCGCAGTCCTCCGGACAATTCAAAGGGGTACTGATCAAGGCGTTCGGAGGGACGCGGCATCTCCACCATCTCGAGCACCTCGAGAGCACGCTTGCGCGCCTCCTCTTCGCTGGCGCCCTCGTGGATACGCAGACCCTCGCCGATCTGGCGACCGATCTTCATGGTGGGATTGAGCGAACTCATCGGGTCCTGGGGGATCAGCGCCACCGACTTACCACGGTGTCGGCACATCTCGACTTCACTGAGCGACGCCAGGTCCAGACCGTTTAAGAGGACCTGGCCCGCCGAGATATGACCGTTATTGGGCAACAGTCGCATCACGGCCAACCCCGTCGTGGTCTTGCCGCAACCCGACTCGCCGACCAGTCCGACGCATTCTCCAGGTTGTATGTCGAGAGAGAAGTCGTGGACCGCGGTCGCGAACTTCTTTTGGACCCTGAATTGGACCGACAGGTTTTGGACCGAGAGCAACGAAGTCATTAGCAACGCATCTTAGCCCTCGACCACCCAACCTTCCCGATCCCGGGGGTCGTTTTCGACGCCACGGCGGCGTTACGGGACCGGCCGAGTGCTCCCCCTAGGATGGGTCGACCATGGAGCCCCTGGCCATCGTTGTCCCGTTGAGAGAATTCTCCCAGTCCAAGACCCGGTTGCGACGGGCTGGTGTCACGGGCGTCGAAAGGCTCTGCGCGCAGTGGGCGCAGGGGGTGATCGTGGCGGGGCGACCGCGCCCGGTGTACGTAGCGTGTGAATCAGTGTCGATTGCGCAGTTCGCGCAGTCCCTCGGGGCCGACGTACTCCTCAGCGACGCCCACGGACTGAACGAAGCGCTCCAGCACGCGCAGAGTATCCTCTCGCCGCGATACGAGACACTCGTCGTCGCCCACGGCGATCTGCGACACCCCGGGGGTTTGGGAAACTGGGAGCCACCCGCCGCGGTCACCGTCGTCGCTGACCACCACGGCACGGGGACCAACGTCCTCGCGGTCCCGACCGCGTCGGGTTTTCACTTCGCCTTCGGCCTCGACTCCGCCCGCCGACACGTGCATGAGGCGAATCGCTTGGGATTAGAGAACCGGACAATCTTTACCAGTGCGTGGGCCTACGACGTCGACGAACTCGACGACCTCGTACCGTGAACAAAAAGAATTCGAGGGGGTCTTTCGACCCCCTCGACCCTCACGCCCTCAAACGAGGACGTTCGTGCGATCCCACTACTTCTTGGCGGGAGCCTTCTTCGCTACGGCCTTCTTCGCCGGCGCCTTCTTCGCTACGGCCTTCTTCGCCGGCGCCTTCTTCGCGACGGCCTTCTTCGCGGGCGCCTTCTTCGCGACGGCCTTCTTAGCGGGCGCCTTCTTGGCGACGGCCTTCTTCGCCGGAGCCTTCTTGGCGACGGCCTTCTTCGCCGGCGCCTTCTTGGCTACGGCCTTCTTCGCGGGAGCCTTCTTGGCTACGGCCTTCTTCGCGGCTGGTGCCACTTTCCCTCCTTGGGTTTCAACGTTGAATCAAATTGGGACCTCGAAGCCACCACCC
>JABEUQ010000051.1 GCA_013044265.1 Acidimicrobiaceae bacterium | reverse complement strand
TCGTCGATCCTGCAGGTTCAACTGTTCGGGAATATCAATTCGCAAATAGATGTGATGGCTGCCCGTTACTCTCACTTCCTCGAAGCCAAGTGCCTCGAGTAGAAGTTGTGGATCGGCGAATTCCACATTCATAACCACTCCAGTCATTAGCCGAAGAAGGAGCCGGGACGGTTTCAATGGCCGCGATGGTATCGGGTCACTGTGACTTCCTCAGAGCCGAACTCGGACCCCGAACCTCCGGGCTATGGCGATCAAAGTTACAAACAAACCGTCATTCGGTGGAGGTGAGGGGGTTCGAACAGATTCTTGTTACCTCCACTTGTTCTCGATATCTCAACGGTATTCCTGATTCTGCTCTTCGGCTACGTGCGGTGGCGTCACACTCAGGTCGTTGCGTTATTTATATTCCCCGACTCTCTGAGTTCTACGGAATCGTCTACGTGTACTGGAAGGATCACGCTCCACCGCACTTTCACGCCATCTCCTCGGGTCAGGAGACACAGATCCGGACCGACGGCGGGAGAGTCCTCGCAGTGCCCTCCCAGCGACGGCGGAGCGTGTCGTCAAAGAGTGGGCGGTGGTGCGGCGCGCAGAACTCCTGACGAACTGGGAACGGACGCAAAAGCCGGACGCCCTCGAACCGAACGAACCACTCAGGTAGGACGTGTCTTTGTCTTCGTTGGCCCGGATCGTCGCAGTGGACACCGGTCAACGCCCACTGAACGTTGCTGCCACACCGTTCGAGTGGGGAGGCTGCTCACAATTGGTTACGGCGACAACTCGGAATACTCCGACAGTCGAAGGGGAGAGTCGGAGTTCGACAGTTGGCTAGAACTCGATTCGTTCCAGGGTGAAGTCTCTCATCGATTTCAAGAAGTTGATGGTCAGGTGTTCCACGATGACCACGAAGCTGAGTAGATAAACCCGGAGGATTCACTCGGCAACTTCACGGCGCGATTTTTCCCGTCTCTCCATTTGCCCTGCCGATATTGGTCAGAACCTACGGCTACTGCAGGTTGGGCAATGTGGCGTACCCCGCGCTTGAGCGGCCCCCCCAGACGTTACGCACTCGGGTCAACAACCAAGCGCGTAACTAATCGCTGAACAGACCTTGCGCATGACGTCGTCGCCGACTCGTCCGACGGGACCGGTGAGCGAAGCCTGCGCGAGTGTGTGAAGACCATCGCAATTGATGACCGAAGGTCGGTCCAGGCCAACTCCGACGAGATCGATGTCGACCTCTGCGGCTAGTCCACGGATCGAAGTGGTTACTTCGGCCACCGTGACGAGTTCGCGGACGTCGAGCACCTCGGATCGCGTGAGCACGAGGACGGGACGACTCTTCCGACCGACGTGGGCCAACCACAGTTCTCCGCGTTTCACGTCTCGCCCCACGCTTCAGCTTCGGTCCAGAACGTATCCGCACGTTCGGGACGTCTCCGGTAGGCTTCCCGATCTGATTCTGCCAACGCGACCCGCACGGCATCGGCGACTCCCTGACGCGCTGCCGCGGAAATATTGACGCCGAGTTTGTGAGCGCGCTCGGCCATCTCCTCATCGAGGGTGAATGTGGTCCTCATCGATGCCATAAGATGATGCTATCGGAAATTGATGGTAATTATTTGCTCGGGACATTACCACTCAAGTGCGAAACTGGATGCGCATTGACACCTCACGTTGCTGTGCCCCGATGCACTGGACTAGCTCGCACCGATGGTGAAGTCCAAGACGAAGTCACTGTCTTCACCAACAACCATCGCTCCATAGCCTCAGCCACACAAGTCCGGTCGAACTTTATGAGGGAGGTATGGTGCGTTGACGGCTACAACTAGTTAAGTTCCTGATAATAACGTAGGGGACTAGACCGATTCATACGCCCATATTGAGGAATGGAAAGGGAACTATGAATGTCGCTTCTGTTGTTAAGTTGATTTTCAACGACGAACTCCCCTTTCGTGTCGAGGCGTACGACGGCAGTGTCGCGGAACCTACCGTCATCTCGAGCGCGAACACCATGACGCTCAAGATTCTCAGTCGCGATGCGATCACGAGAGTGGTCACTCACCCCGGCGAACTTGGGTTGGCGCGCGCCTACGTGGCGGGTGACATTGAGATTGACGGTGACCTAGATCCTCTCTTTGAGCTCGAGATGCCACCCGTGCGCAAACTCCTGTCCGCGAGTACTGTTCGGTCTCTTCTCTCCGAACTTGGCGCCTCGGCCATCAAGCCGTTGACGCCACCGAAGATCGAGGCGCGACCGCGGGGTGCCTTGCACTCGCGCGCTCGTGATCGCCAGGCCGTCACGCATCACTACGACGTGTCGAATCGCTTCTACGAGATGGTGCTCGGTCCTTCGATGACGTACTCCTGCGCGGTGTTTAAGACCCCCGACGACACTCTCGAAGAGGCTCAGGCGCGAAAGGTTGATCTCGTCGCGCGCAAGCTTGACCTTAAGCCCGGCATGCGCCTGCTGGATGTGGGTTGTGGCTGGGGCGCGATGGGCATTCACGCCGCGCGATATTACGGAGTCCACGTTGTCGGCGTCACGCTGTCACAGGCTCAACGCGACTACGCCGCGGACGCCGCCCGGCTCGCCGGCGTCAGTGATCTCGTTACCTTCCGTGTTCAGGACTTTCGTGACGTTACTGACGGTCCTTTTGACGCCGTGAGTTCTATCGGCATGTCCGAACACGTGGGTATCAAGTCGCTGCCTCACTACACGCAGAATATTTTTGACCTCCTGAAGCCGGGGGGGCGATTTCTGAACCACGCCATTGGTAAGCCGGTCTCCTTTGACGCGAATCCTCAGCCAACGCGGATCTCGGAAATCAACCGACAGATGCAGATCGCGCTCGGACTGCGAGGTCCGTCAAAGACCGGTAGCGCTTTCATTAATCGGTACGTCTTTCCCGACGGGGAGCTGCACGAAGTGGGCACGTTGGTGTCGATGTTCCAGGCCCACGGCTTTGAGGTTCGCCACCTTGAGAGCTTGCGCGAGCACTACGCAATCACGCTGCGCCACTGGGTGGACAATCTCACCAAACGATTCGACGAAGCCGTCGACGACGTGGGGGTCGAACGGGCCCGAGTGTGGCGTCTCTACATGGCGGGCTCGGCTGTGGCGTTCGAGCGCCATCACTTAGAGATTCACCAGATCCTTTGTGTGCGACCGCTCGATGGCCGTAGTGGTCTGCCACTTCGACCTGACTTTGAGCCGTCGCTGTAGATCATTGTGGGGCGCTAGAGGAAGGGCGACGTCGCGTCAACCGGGTGAACGTTGTCACCTTGCGCGATAAGTTGGGTCGCCATTTCGGGGGGGGTCGGTCACAGTCCCCGAGACAATCCTCCGGCCGAACTCGGGTCATCTCTTCCTTCGAGAGGGCAGGGAAACTTCTTCCCGGACGGCACTGAATCGGGCTTACTGACTCAACACGGGATGTGGCTCTAGACACTCAATGAGTTCGCATTGATGAGGGTACCGAGGGATATCACGTACCGAGTTTGCCAGATGAGCGTTCAACGATTCGACACGGGATAATCTCATCCTCGCTCAAGTGGTAACTGGCGCAGATACGGTGGTAGCCATCAGCGACCAGGAGCGGCGCGCCTCGGACCAACAGTACGGGGGAGAGTCGCTCGCCGGACTTCACCTTGTCCAGATCCTTCTCCACTTCGTGATCATCCGCACCCAAATGGGACAGACCGCTGGCTCGAAGCAAGTCCTTCGCCGCAAAGTGATCAATCCGTGACTTCGCCTTCAGTGCTTTTACGATTCTCTCAGCCTCGCGGGGATTCATCAGTAGAGACAAGTAGTTGAGCGCAGCGGGGTAGTCCTTCTTGTCCGGCTCCTTCGTCCAATGCTCAGTTTTCATAGGGTCCTCTCAATGGGACAACTCGGCGACAACTCCACCTCGACGAGAGCCTACGTCTGCGTTATGGATCAAGTTTTGAGGGGGACCGTGACCAGGGTAAGGATCATCCCTCACCCGCCGCCCACTGCGCGAACGCGACAATTGTCGAGATAGTTGGAAGCCGGCTGCATTGAGTTAGCGTTCGTTGAGCTAGGCACCGGGGGGATTCGCGTTGTTACTAAGGGTTCCTGCGGCGGCGTCGACGGCGATAGTGTCGCCCCCACGTCCGCGCAATACTGCCGCGACGGCGACGGCGACGATGGCGCCCACGAGCGGGCCCACTGCGTAGACCCAGAAGTCGGTAAAGTTGGTGGCCACCAGATCCGGTCCGAAAGTTCGTGCCGGGTTCATCGAGGCACCCGACAGCGGACTGGCCCACAACCCCGCTAAAGCGATGTAGCCGCCAACACCGATGGCGGCGAGGGCGCCTACGTTTTGCGCGCCCGAGGCCGTGCCGAGGATCACACTCACCAGTCCCATCGTCAAGACCATCTCCATCCACATCGCCGCGGCACCTGAATGGCCGCTCGCCGGGTAGTTAGATCCGTAGAATGCCGAGACATTCAAAACAACGTGCACAACAAGCGATGCCAAAGTGGCGCCGACGAGTTGGATTGTGATGTAGCCCGGCACGCGGCGCCAGAGAAAGTCACCGCGCAGGGCGAACGCGATCGTGACAACTGGGTTAAGGTGCGCTCCGCTCACGTGGCCCATAAACATGATGATTGCCATGACCATCAGTCCTGGGGCGACGACTGCCGCGGATCGACCAATCGTGCCAGGAAAGGCTTCGTTCATCATGCCGGCGCCGGCGGCAACTAATACCAGGAAGAAAGTACCGAGTAGTTCCGAAAAAAGTCGGCGCCACTCTTGACGCGCGTTTGCGAAGTTCTTGACTCCTTCGTGAATGTCACGCTCGTGGCGAGACATGGAGTTCGAATCGAGGGCTCCTTGTCGAGGGCTCATCGTCACCTTAACTCTCCGGTCAATGGCGACGGCCGGTGAGTCGCACACACGTGTCGCCATTCCAGAACTAGGGTACCGCCGATCAGCGATCTTCTGGAGAGCTGATCGCGTGGTGCGCCACGCTACCGAGGAGTTCGAATGTTCGCTCCTCAGTAATCGGTGATAATTCGTCATCTAGACGTGGACCGGAAAGTGGTAGTGACGTCACCGATCCTCGTGAGCGCTTCGCCCACGCTGTTCAGTTCATAAGGTGACACCACAGCGCCCACCACGTGGTGGTGGACATCGCGGGATCGATATTCGACGGTCAGAGGTTGGCTCGAAGGAGGGTGCGATGAGTTCGTTCGACCAAGAAGGGCGTGAGCATGACGAGCGCCCGTGGGGGAGTTACACGGTGCTCGACGATAAGGCGTCGAACTACAAGGTGAAACTCATTGTCGTCGCGCCCGGCCGGCGTCTGAGTTATCAGACCCACGCACAGCGCTCCGAGCACTGGTTCATTGTCAGTGGCGTAGCAACGGCGATTCTGGATGGGGTGACTCACGAGTTAGCACCGGGTCAAAGTATGGACATCGGCATCGGTCAGGCGCATCGTTGTGAGAACCACGGCTCCGCGCCGGTCGAGTTCATTGAGGTCCAAACCGGTACGTACTTTGGAGAAGACGACATCGTGCGCCTCGAGGACGACTATGGGCGCAACTAGGTGCCGGCGGGGACTCGTGCCGCCGAGTTCGGTCACCACCGTGGTTACTCGATGGCTTCTCGGAGAACTTCGGACGTGGACCCCGAGATCTCGGTTCCAGTCTCGCGACGTTGGCTGGCGGGTTGTTAATCTGTCCGAATTACCGAGCCGATGAAGAAGCTCTTCGTCTTTGATCTCGACGGGACACTCGCCGAGAGCAAGTCCTCAATTAGTTCCGCGATGGCGTTGTTGCTCAGCGATCTGCTCGGCGTCATGAAGGTCGCCGTCATTTCGGGAGGAAACTGGACTCAGTTCGAGAATCAACTACTGGCACCGTTCTCCGGCGAGCAAGGATTCGAGAACCTCTTCCTGTTACCCACGTGCGGTACTCAGTTCTTCCGCTACGACGGACAATGGTCGAAGGTCTACTCCGAAAATCTGAGTGCGGAGGAACGAAAAGCAATTATCTCGAGTCTCCAGCGTGCCTTGGATGAGTCGGGTATCGAGGTCGATCACGTGTGGGGCGATGCCATTGAGGATCGCGGAAGTCAAATCACGCTCTCGGTGCTGGGCCAGGACGCCCCTCTGCACGCGAAACAAGGCTGGGACTCCGACTTCGCCAAACGGAAGAAAATTACCGCGATTCTCGAGCCACTCTTGCCGGAGTTCGCTATCAATATGGGCGGTACGACCTCCATCGACGTGACCAAACCCGGCATTGATAAGGCGTACGGGATACATAAACTTGAAGAGCAACTGAACCTCACGCGCACTCAAATGCTCTTCGCTGGCGACGCGATCTTCGATGGTGGCAACGACTTTCCGGTGCAACAGGTTGGTGTCGACTCGATAATCGTTCGAGACCCCAATGAGACTGCGAGAGTGATTCAGGCCGTGATTGCCTGCGTGGGTGACGAGCACGCCCAAATCCTCTCTCCCGGGAGGGTGTCGTGAGGCCTTTGAAGCTACGTCCACTGAGCCTGGTCGTCGAACCCGACCTCGACAACCCTTACGAAGTCGGGGGGCTGTTGAATCCGGCCGCGGCACGCGGACCCGACGGTGAGTTGTACCTCTTTCCTCGCATGGTTGCTCAGGGTAACTTCTCACGCATCGGCATCCTTCGGGTCCTCTTTGACCACGATGGTGATCCGTGTGGGGTCGAGCGATTGGGGATTGCGCTCGAGCCCGAGATGCCCTACGAGCTGCGATCGAATGGTGAAGGTGGTTGCGAAGACCCTCGGGTCACGTACGTCGAACCGCTGAAGCGCTACGTGATGACCTACACCGCATTTTCTCCCGAGGGGCCCCGCATCGCGCTGGCTGACTCGACGGACCTGTTCACGTGGCACCGTTTAGGTCTGGCGACGTTCGTGCCCCACGACGGGATTGAATTCAACGATGTCGACAACAAGGACGCGGCGGGCTTCCCGCAGACGATTACGAATCCCTCTGGTCAACAGGAGTTAGCAATCCTGCACCGTCCACTTTTTCCGGGAACAGCGCCCGATGAGTTAGTGGAGATGGATGGCGACCGCGACGTGGACCTGCATCGAGAGAGTATCTGGATTTCCTACACCGCGGTGGTAGCGCCAAAGAGCGACCCTCACCAGTTGCGGCATTTCACCTCACACCACCGACTAGCTGCGCCGGTATCTCCGTGGGAGTCACTCAAAATCGGCAGTGGCACGCCCCCGGTGATGACGCGTCACGGATGGCTCATTGTCTACCACGGTGTCAGCGACGCGGCGTCGCCCGATAATCCGGAACACCGCTTTACCTACAGCGCCGGGGTCATGGTTCTCTCCGAGGAGCACCCCCAGCATTTGTTGTACCGATCGCGCACGCCGGCCCTGGTGCCTCGACCTTCCGAGGGCCCCCGGGGAACTCCATCCAACGTCGTCTTTCCGACCGGAATCGATCGACGCGTCGACATAGGAGAGCCGCACCGCTACGACGTCTACTACGGTATCGACGACTTTCGCATCGGCGTCGCCCGATTAGACGTCCCCGAGGTACTTCCGAACCACGCCACGAAGGACCCTCCCGGTGCGGTGACATGAGTCTTCACGTGAGATAAATCAGAGTGTCCGGCGTACTCTTGAGTTGCGAAGCGAACGTGCTGAGTCACCGGGACTAGGTTTCGAACTCATCAATGTGGGTCCTGAGTCTGGCCACGTCGTGCGGCATCACTCGCGAACTATCGGCTGAGTGGTGAACGTTACTTGGACGCGTCGAGTTCACTTGCTCGAAGCGTTCCCGCCACGATGGCGGAGGCGATTCCGGTGAGACCCTCGTTGTGATTACGCGAGTGAGCTCGGAGCCGTCCAAAGGCTTGGTCCATCCCGCAGTGCGTCGCCTCGGAGATGATGCCCTTTGCTTGTTCAATGATGACGCGGCTCGTGAGGGCGTGATCAAGTTGCTCGTTGAGGATGGTGGCGTCAAGCATCGCACGGTGTTGAAGTATGGCAATGGTCGCGACGTGAGCGAGACCTTGCGCGGCGGCGACATCGTCGTCTTCCATCGCCCCCTGCGAAGTTCGAAAGAGATTGAGCGCGCCAATGGTGGTGCCGCGTAGTCGCAGGGGAAGGCTGTGCACCGAGCGAAAGCCGTGTACGAGCGCTCGCGGTGTGAAGTCCGGCCAACGTCCGCCCGACTCCGCGAGATCTACATTCACGACGGGCGCAGCGCTGCGGTAGCAGTCCACACAGGGGCCTTCGTTGGTCTGGATTTGAAGGAGTTCGAGCACTCGCATCGACTCGCTCGAGGAGGCAACGAATTGCAGTTGTCCACCGGGAGACCCCAGCAAGACCCCAGCGGCGTCCACGTCCAAAGCCTCGACGCAACGATCACTGAGTAGCGTGAGAATATCGATGATGTCGAAGCGGTCGACGAGATTATCGGCCAACTCGACGAGGGTGCTGATGATCAGCGACTCTCTTCGCATGATTCCTTCGTCTTGACGGCCTCTCCGAGAACGGTCGGCGACCTTTGTGAATGAACCACTCTTCTGTCGTTACACTACCGCCCTTTACCGGACGACCCCAACTCTTTTTCCAGCCAGTCCCCAGAGTGAAAATCAAACCGAGTTTCACGGTTGATGATTCGTCGTGCGAGAACGGAGAGAGGGACATCGACGGTGAACGCGTGCGCGTGGAGCATGATGAGGGCATCCTTCACCGAGATTCTCGCCTGGACCGAGAGCATCCCCGAAGCTTGGTGAATGGAGAAATCAAAGGTGGACTGGCCCTGGAGTTCGTTGGTGAGAGCGCCCGGGGGCACGCCGGCTTGCATCGCCAGAACGGCACGACCAATGACTGCCGCCATGAGATAGGCGCTGGAGGACTGCTCTTCACTCAGTGGGCCCGGGTGATCGCGGTACAAACTTAACGCGCCAAAGACGATGGCCCCTGACCTTATGGGGAAGCCAAAGACCGCTCGAGCCCCGAGCTCGAGCGCCGCTGGAGTGTAGAACCTCCAACGCTGCCCCTCCGCACCCAGGAGGTCAGAGACGTCGTTCGCCGTGCCGCTTCGGATCGCTTCATACCCCGGCCCCTCCTTGAGGGTTAATTCAAGGTCCATCAAACGTTGCGCGACGCCATCACTCGTACACAATTTTTCTCGCAAACCGGCGTCCGAAGTGATGAATATTCCGGCGCCGGTCAGATCGGTTATCTGCTTTGCGACAGAACAGAGTGACGCGTCATAGGTAAGGTCACTCTCGTCACTCGTCATGAGTCTGAAGATGTCGAGGAGACGATCAGACGTCACGATGACCTTTTGGTGCTGGCGTGTCCGGCACTAGATGCCTCGTAGTTGCTGGCTCCATCGGAGAAACTCCTCACGTCGCGGCAACGCTTCACGAGGACTTGATTCAGCGCATTAGAGCCTCAAGATTGTGACTCCACTCAACCCTACTCCGCGCACCACGAGACCTGACGCGTCCCCGTCAAGAGGTTCCGTCAAGGGCGAGCCGTGACGAGATCAGTGACCTCACATCTCAGTC
>JABEUQ010000050.1 GCA_013044265.1 Acidimicrobiaceae bacterium | reverse complement strand
GGTGAGCTTCACCCAGGGCCGAGAAATTAAAGCGTTCGGGGCTAGTGGACCGAGACGTCAACGGTCTATCCTCCGTGTAAGTGGGTGGCTACTGCATTGATTACGTGGCTCTAGCGCGAAAACCTCGTCAGGGGATGACAAAATAGAGCGTAGGGACACGGTCTTTCGACACTACTACTCTAGGGCAAGTAAACGCAAGTGGCGCCCGCAAAAGACGGACGCCGCTACGAAGGCTGCGCTCACCCTAGGCAAAATCTGGACCGCCGTCAAGCATTGGGTCCACGGTGCACGAAGCCCCGACCGGTCAACCGATCGGGGCTTCGTACAATCCGTTGTAGTTACTTGAGTTCGACGGTGGCGCCGGCGGCCTCGAGGGCAGCCTTGGCCTTGTCGGCGTCAGCCTTGGAAACCTTCTCCAGGACGGGCTTAGGAGCACCATCCACGAGGTCCTTGGCTTCCTTCAGACCGAGGTTGGTCAGAGCGCGGACTTCCTTGATGACGGCAATCTTCTTGTCGCCACCGCTCGTCAAGATGACGTCGAAGTCACTCTTCTCTTCGGCAGCCTCAGCATCGGCGCTACCGCCGCCCGCGGCAGCGGGAGCAGCAATGGCCACCGGGGCCGCAGCGGTCACGCCGAACTTCTCTTCGAACTCCTTGAGGAGCTCGCTGAGCTCGATCACCGACAGGTCAGCAATGCCGTCGAGAATCTGCTCCTTGGTCAATGTTCCAGCCATGGTGATTCCTTTCTTTTCTTCGTTTCGTTACTGCGATGGTGGGTTATTCGGCCGGTTCGCTCGCGACACCCTCAGGCGCCTCGGAGTCCGCCTCAGCTTCAGCCACGGGGGCTTCGACCTCGGCCTCGACCTCCGCGACGGGAGTCGCGGCGTCGTCGCTCGCTGCCGGAGCAGCTTCCTCGACCCCGGCCGGAGTCTCGGCGGCCGGCTCGGCGATCTCGGCTTCAGGAGCGGCCACGGGGCCTCCCTTGGAGTCGAGCAGGGCCGAGAGGCCGTAGGCGAAGTTTTGCGGCACGGCCTTCAAGAGACTGGCCATGGTGCGAAGAGGTGACGCCAGGGCGCCGGCGAACTGCGCCAACAGCACGTCGCGGCTCGGCAAGTCAGCCAGGGCCGCGATGTCCTTGGGACTCAGCGCCTTACCGTCGAGCACACCACCCTTCAAGATCAACTTAGGCGAAGCCTTGGCCAGATCGCGCAAGGCCTTAGCGACTGCCGAGATGTCGCCGTCCACGAAGGCAATGGCCGTGGGTCCCTCGAGAAACTGGGTCATCGGCTCAACGGAGGTCCCAGTCACGGCGCGGCGTACGAGCGTGTTCTTGAACACCTTGTAGTCGGCCCCCAGGGTGCGCAACTGACGGCGGATCTTAGAGATCTCTGCCACGGTGAGACCGCGATATTCGGTGACGACGGCCGTAGAGGTCGAATCGACCTTGGCCTTGAGTTCGTCGACGGTCGCGACCTTCGCGGTGGGAATCTTGCTCATGTGAACTCCTTCACCGGATGCCGCCCGGTACGGGCCTAGGACATCGCAGCAAACGAGACACCCTGCGGTGAGCTCGAATTCCTCGTCAGGCTGGCTTTTCAGCCACTTAAGTGGGTCCCCCCACACCGGATGTCTTCGGCTTTCTTCAAACTATGGCACTCTCGTGCGTCGATACATCGTAGTGACGAAGGCGCTCCCGCGTCAAAACCGGCTCAAGCCGAGGTCAGAACCTCATCGAGGTCGCGGGTGTGCGTCGGGTCAATCTTCACGCCGACACCCATGGTTGACGAGACTGTGACCGACATCAAATAGCGGCCCTTCGCACTGGCGGGCTTCACGCGCACCAACTCGTCGATGACGGCGTGCACGTTCTTGGCGAGGTCCTCGCGAGAGAAACTCACCTTACCCACGCGCAACTGGACGTTACCGATCTTGTCGGTACGGTACTCAACGCGACCGCCCTTGAACTCGGCGACAGCCTTTGCGACGTCCATCGTCACGGTGCCGGTCTTGGGGTTCGGCATGAGTCCTCGCGGTCCGAGCACGCGACCCAGTCCACCGACCTGACCCATGAGGTCCGGGGTAGCGATAGCGATATCGAAGTCGAGGAACCCACCGGCCACCTTGGCCACCAGGTCATCCGCACCTACGAAGTCTGCTCCCGCGTCGCGAGCGGCCTGGGCGTTTTCACCCGAAGCGAACACCGCGATGCGGTTGGTCTTACCGGTACCTGCGGGCAACGAAATGGTGCCACGCACAATCTGCTCCGCCTTACGCGGGTCGACGCCGAGGCGAACGGCGAGTTCGACGGTCTCGTCGAACTTAGCGGTGGCGAGAGCCTTAACCTTGTCGAGGGCCTCGTTGACCGTGATCAGTTCCTCGCGGTTGACCTGATTCAGTGAGTTCTTGTAGTTCTTACCGTGCTTCATTGTTCTCTCCTAGCCCGCGACCGAGATGCCCATCGAGCGCGCCGTGCCGGCAATCTGCAGCTTGGCCTGCTCGAGGTCGTCAGTGTTGAGGTCCTTGATCTTGGTGTTGGCGATCTCTTCGATCTGCGCCATGCTCACCGTGGCGACGGTCTCGCGACCTGCCAGGTGTGCGCCCTTGTCGATGCCCGCCGCCTGACGCAGCAGGACCGGAGTCGGGGGGGTCTTGAGAACGAAGGTGAAGGAGCGGTCGTCGTAGATCGAGATGTCGACCGGAATGACGGTGCCCTTCATCGCCTCAGTAGCGGCGTTGTATTGCTTGCAGAACTCCATGGTCTGAATACCGTGGGGTCCTAGGGCGGTACCCACCGGCGGTGCGGGGGTGGCTCCGCCCGCTTGGAGCTGAATCTTGACAACGGCAATAATTTTCTTGGCCATGGTGTCTCCTTAGGACCTAGAGCTTCGTAATCTGAGTGAAATCGAGTTCGACCGGCGTCTCGCGGCCAAAGATGTCGACGAGAACCTTCACCTTGAGTTGGTCCTCGTTGATCTCGGCCACGTGACCCGAGAACGTCGCAAATGGACCGCTCTTGATCTGCACAGTGTCGTTGATCTCAAACTCGTGCGTGGGCAGGCGCCGCTTGGCAACCGGTACTTCGACCCCCTCGACCTGGGGTCGGATGATGTTATCGACCTCGCGGCGCGTCAACGCCGTCGGGCGGGTCTTCTCGGCACCGACGAAGCCGGTGACACCTGGGGTGGAGCCGATCACGTAGAAGATCTCGGGATCCGGCTCGCAGCGGATCAACAGGTAACTCGGGAACATCCGCTTAGCGACCGTGACCTTTTTGCCCGACTTGAATTCGGTGACGTCCTCTTCGGGCAAGTAGATCTCGTAGATCTGGTCAGTCAACTCACGGCTCTTGACGATGTTGTTCAAGGCGCCGATGACTTTCTTCTCGTGTCCCGCGAAGGTGTGCACGATGTACCAACGCCCCGGGCGATCAAAGGCGCTCTCGGCGATGGGCTCCTCTTCGGTGTCCTCGTCAATGATCGTGATGTCGAGGATCTCGTTCTCGTCCAGCTCGTTCTCGTCGTGCTCGGTAGGGGTCTGCGTGTCGTTCATGATCTCGCCTTACTTCGTGAAGAGGAACGTGACGAACTTCGAGAATCCCGCGCCCAAGCCGAAGATCAACAAGGTCATAAAGATGAGGACAAAGGCCACGATGGACGTGTAGTTGATGGTCTCAGGACGTGTGGGCCAGGCGACCTGACGCATTTCCTCACGAACCTGAGTGAAGAACTCGCGTGGCGTAGCGCGTTGCGCGCGTCGACGATCGGTGGCACCCACCTGACCCTGTCGCTGCATATTGCGCTTTTGTTCGCGGTTCATTTCTTTTCTTTCGTTACATCGTCGGTACTACGTCAAAAAACATCGAGCAGGGCAGGAGGGACTCGAACCCCCAACCCCCGGTTTTGGAGACCGGTGCTCTACCAATTGAGCCACTGCCCTCTGCGCGAACCCGCCAAGAATCTAGCGAGTGCCCGTAGGGAAGAAACAGCCTACCATCCCGCGCGGGGATACCCTTTAGCGGGTCTCCTTGTGCGTGGTGTGCTTACGCTCCCACTGGCAGTATTTCTTCATTTCGATGCGCTCGCGATCGTTGATCTTGTTCTTCATCGTGATGTAGTTGCGGCGTTTGCACTCCTCACAGGCCAAGGTGACCTGTACGCGCTTCTCGTTCTTAGCCATTTCGCTCTCTCCTCTTCGGTACTGCGATACTGCGGGCACTTCGATACTGCGCCTGGTAGCGGCGGCGGGAGTCGAACCCGCGACACCACGATTATGAGCCGTGTGCTCTAACCACCTGAGCTACGCCGCCTGGCGAGCCCTCTGTCGGG
>JABEUQ010000007.1 GCA_013044265.1 Acidimicrobiaceae bacterium | reverse complement strand
CTGGCCTTCGACGCAACGGGGGGTGGTTCGTTAGCGAGTCACATCCTGAGCGCCATGGAGGTGGCCGCGAACTCTGCGGGTACGCCCTACAGCCGTTATGGTTCGTCGACGCACAAGCAGGTCTACATCTACGGGGCACTCGACCCCAGTGCGACGGTGTTGACGCGCAACTTTGGTTTCGCGTGGGGTATCGCGGGCTTCTTGCTCACCCCGTTTCTACAGAAGATCGGCTCGGAAACTCTCGCCACGCTACGTCAACGAGTCGCTGATTCCTTGACGACCACTTTCGCGAGCACCTATACCAGAGAGATCTCTTTATACGAGGCCCTCGAGCCCGCGGTGATCGCACAGTATGCCCGCCAGGCGACGGGAGAAAAGTTCTTGATCACGCCCCACGCGATCTAGGCGCTGGCGCCGGGCACCTGCATGCCGCTGCTCTTTGAGTGCGGGCAGGGCGTCGGGTTTTCCCGGTCAAAGTACGTTAGAATGTATCTAAAGGCTTTTTAGATACATTCCATTGGAGATAATATGCCGAGAATGAATATCGCTATACCCCGTGCGTCTAAAGATGCATTATGCGTTCTGGGCAACCAGATCAAGATCGAACGACGCCGACGTGGCTGGACCATTGCCGATTTTGCCGAGCGTCTTGGCATTGATCCTCGCACGGCGTCTGGCATCGAGGCCGGGTCTCCCAGCGTGTCAATTGGGACCGTGTTCAACGCGGCCTTCCTCGTAGGTGTCGATCTCTTCGGCCTCAGCGGGCCAGAACTGGCTCGCGCCAGAAGAGTTGGTGAGGAGACTCTGGCCCTACTGCCAGCCAGCGTCCGCAAGCCTCGAGTGAGGAACAGCCCCAATGACTTCGCCTTCTAGCGTCTTTGTCTGGGCTTGGCTGCCCGGAACACCCGATCCCGTGGTCGTCGGGCGAATCTCTGCGTTCGAAAATGGGTACCAGTTCGCCTACGGCGAGAGTTATCTCGCACGCCCCAACGCGATCAGTCTGTTTACCCCCGAGCTGCCGCTGCAGGCGGGCTGGATCGTTCCGATTGACGGACTCGACATGGCCGGGTGCCTTTGGGATTCGAGCCCTGATTCGTGGGGCCAGCGTTTGATCATTGCTCGGCTCACCGGACTTCGTGGAGAAGCCGTAGATGCGGTGAACCTTGACAAGATGACCATCCTCATTGAGAGCGGTTCCAATCGAATTGGGGCGCTGGACTTCCAGGCGAGCCCGACCGAGTACGTGCCGCGTACCGAGACCGCCACCCTCGACCAACTTCACGCGGCCGCGCGCGATTTTCAAGCGGGTCAACTCGATCCGTTACTCGCTCGGGCGCTCATCGATGGAACCGCAGTCGGAGGTGCTCGCCCCAAGGTGCTGGTAGCCGACGGCGATGTCGAATACATCGCCAAGTTCTCAACGTCGACCGACCCGTACCCGATCGTCAAAGCTGAGGCCCTCGGCATGGAACTCGCCCGTCGAGTCGGGATTGACGTACCGAAGACGAAGATCGTCCAGTCACTCGGCTGCGATGTGCTACTCGTCGAGCGATTCGACCGATCGGGGAACGGACAGCGGAGGATGCTGATCTCTGGTCTGACGTTGCTCGGATTCGGCGACTTTCTTGGTGCACGTTATTCCTCGTACCCAGAGATCCTCGACGTCCTTCGCACGATGGCCAAATCCGGAAAAGACCTCGGACGTACGCTGTTCGAGAGGATTGTCTTCAACATCGCCATCGGGAACACGGATGACCATGCACGAAATCACGCCGCATTTTGGGACGGACGTAACCTCACGCTGACGCCGGCATATGACCTTTGTCCTTGTATGCGTTCGGGTGGTGAAGCGGTCCAGGCGATGGACATTGGTCGCGATGGCACTCGGTTCAGTCGGTTCGATACTTGCATCGTCGCGGCCGCAGACTATGGACTCGATGCGAAAGAAGCACGGTCCATCGTCGACCGTCAGGTCACGATCATCAAAGAGGACTTCGACGAGGTCGCCGACATGGTCAGCCTCACCGCGATCGATCGCGCATTCTTGCTTCGGGGGCCGGTGCTGAATGACTACGCCTTCGCGTCGAGTTCATGACCGAACGACTCTGCCGAGAGATGATGGCCTCAGGTCGATGGAACTTAGCGTAACCAGTGTTGACCTGCTGATAAACAGATCCTGCTTCGGCAAACTCGGTTGGTGAAGGCGTGTGTCACACCATGAGCCGATACTGATCATGTGACGACGGCCATTCTCGAGCACACTGCGACCTCGACGACGACCATCAGCCAGGCCTACGTCTACGCGCTCGAGCCTCGTCCACTTTAATTTTTGGGCACCGATGGGCACCTTACGAAATGATTTGGGCACCGATGGGCACTTCACAAAGGACACTGGCGGTCAACAGTAGTCACTCGCGGTCACTCGAAAGTGCTTGAAAACACTGCACTTAGGGGAAAAGCCTTGGAGCGGGCGACGAGAATCGAACTCGCGTTCTCAGCATGAAAGTTGGGTACAATTATGCTACAGTTATGGCATGAGCAGGGTACGAGTAAGTACGACCGTTGATGGTGACCTGTTAAATGAAGCCCGGCGGTTGCGTTCCCAATCAAATGACGCCATGCTTCTCGATGAGGCTCTCGGCGCGCTCGTGGCTCGAAACCGTGCGCGTGAGATTGACGCTGCTTACGTGGCGTACGACGAATTCCCGATTGACGAACCCGATGATTGGGGTAGCCTCGCCGCGTTTCGTGCTGGCGTAGCCGCCTCGTGACCTCAGTGCCGCTGCGGGGCGAAGTTTGGTGGTGCGAGTTGCCTGAGATACAACGACGTCCAGTGGTGGTGATTTCTCGTGACGCGGCCATCCCGAGATTGCGGCGAACGTTGATTGCCCCGTGCACCACGACGATTCGTAGCCTCCCGAGCGAGGTTGTCCTTGAGCCAGGAGACGATCCAATTAGTCGTCGTTGCGCGGTCAACCTTGATTCGATTGAGAGTGTCTCGATATCAATTTTGGTGGAGAGAATTGGACGTCTCAGCGACGCGCGAATGCGCCAGATTTGCTCAGCACTTGATGTTGCGGTTAGTTGTGAAAAGTAGATCTTTCAAGGCATCAAGACTAGAAAACTTGGCTCACCGGTTGAAACCACCGAATTAATCGCGTCCGAGAAGTTAGTTTTCGCAGCAAATACTCTCGAGGAGCACACCACGTAAAGCCGAACTGCGTCACTACTGTGCGTGCAACAATGGTGGCATCATCATCTTCGCACTTGACGCGGACAACTCAACCCGAGTCGGTATCGCCAAGGAAATAACACCCATCGTGAACCCGGCCATCGTGAGCATCATGTCGGTTATCGTCCGTGACGTCGTTCAACCCTTCGAGTCACCTGCTTAACAGCCATGGTTGGGCATCACCGCCCTTCTGTTCAAGCTGTTCACGCCTGTCTTCGATGGGAAGGGGTGTGAACGCTGGGCCAAAACCCAGACAGTACAAGGAATCCTTATGAGAGCGGGCGACGAGAATCGAACTCGCGTTCTCAGCTTG
>JABEUQ010000049.1 GCA_013044265.1 Acidimicrobiaceae bacterium | reverse complement strand
TCCGGGTGCGACCACCACGACGGTGCCGAAAGGCGTAACCACCACGACTACTCCGGGTGCGACCACCACGACGGTGCCGAAAGGCGTAACCACCACGACCACCCCTGGCACGCCTCCGACCCCAATTACCACGAAGGTAAATAACAATCCTGGTGCACCAGTTCCGGCTGGTTCTTCGACCAAGGGGACCGACAAGAAGAAGAAGGCAACCAAAAAGGTGTCTGGTGCGACTGCAGTCGGTACGGCGAATCCCGGAGCTATTTCCACCAAAGTGAATAACAATGCTGGAACTTCGACGTCCAACAGTTCGCCTACTTCAATCCCCAAGGGCGCAGCCCAAACAGGTTTTGGGGGCATGGCTAAATCATTCGATAATGGTGTGTTCCTCTCGGTGAGCGGCATCATTCTGTTAGCCGGACTATTGGGACTTGGATTTGTCCTTCGCCGTCGACGCCGTCAGGACTTGGTCTAGGCGAGTTCGAAGTCAAAGAGAATTAGATTGGGTGATGTGAAATCGCCTGTCGTGAAGCGGCCCTCCCACTTGAAGTGGTGGGCCGCTTCACTCGTACTCATCGTTGTTGGCGTCCTTGGGATAATTGTGGCGCCACGTGGGCCTGCAATGGGTCCAAGTTTGATCAAGCCAGTGGGGAAAGTCTCTCTACCAAGTTCGGGTGTGGTCGGTCCAGCGACAAGTTCCGCCTTGGCTAACTCAGGCAAGAGCGCGTCAGAGCTAACGGCGAAGAATCTGCCGTCCATTTCCTCGGTGTCCTATGTCGGCGCTCCCGTTAACCGTTCAACTCCAATACACCTATCGATCCCTCAAATTGGTGTGTCGACTGCTCTGATGCAGCTCGGACTGAACAGTGATGGTTCGGTTCAA
Organism: Acidimicrobiaceae bacterium; assembly: GCA_013044265.1. GTDB lineage: Bacteria > Actinomycetota > Acidimicrobiia > Acidimicrobiales > RAAP-2 > RAAP-2. The sequence continues at coordinate 17,499 of JABEUQ010000049.1, read as the reverse complement.
GTGCCGACGAACATCGCAGAAGCCGGGTGGTACAAGTACGACGTGACTCCTGGGCAGAAGGGTTCGGCGGTCATTCTTGGTCACGTGGACAACTACAAGGGACCCGCGGTGTTCTTCTATCTCGATCACCTGAGTCTCGGGAGCCGAGTTTTTGTGACGCTGGAGAGTGGGCGTACGCTACAGTTTGCCGTGATAGGGGTCCGTATGTACTCCAAATCTAATTTCCCTGACCAGCTCGTTTACGGCCCACGTAGTTATCCGGCATTGCAGTTGGTTACGTGTGGCGGGGTCTTTGACCCGGCCACTGGTCATTACCTATCCAATATCGTAGTTTTCACTGCACTCGTAAAGTCCTAAAAGTATTTTTCAAATTGCCACGTTGCGCAATCAAAGACAGCCCTAAGCCGTGTCAAAAGCAACGTCGGGACAAGTTTTGGGCAACCTTTTGACAAGTCGTTTGATATTTGAAGTCTTGATGCAATAATCAAACCACCTCGCGTTCTGCGAGAGTAACCCTCAGTTCTTTCTGAGGTGGACCATAAGCATGCCCTTGCGTAATGGTCCACGCCCCTCGACGATTTCCAAGATTCGAAGTGATCGAAATGGAAGCCATATTTGAGGAATTTCACTAGGGCGAGGTTCGCACTGAAGTAGTCAACAACATCAATGATCGGTGTCTTGATGCTTGGAGCGCACTACTGCGGTGTAACAGGACGCGTCAGTATTCAGTCTCGTGGCAATTACTAGCGCCATGATCGAGCTGAACGTGATCGGCGCTTTGACTTCTTCCTTTCGAGGTATCGCTCCAGGGCATCTGCGGAGGCCGTGGAGAGGCTGAATCGCTGGAGAAGGAGTCCCTCCTTCTGAGTTGTTCGGATGTTGAGCAAGCGTAGGGAGGGTCGTGATTCTGGTTTCCGACAATTGATTCATGAGCAAATCCAACCAAGTGCAAAGAGGCGGTGGGGACATCGCTGGGGCGAGGAATCTCCGCCCACGCCGCTCGGTTGTTGTAGGTTCTCTCGGACTGCTCGTCGCCGGACTCGTCCTTAGTGCGACCGCGTTGCCGGCAATGGCGAACGTCATCGTGGGGAGTTCGCAATTTGCTCAGTCGCGGACGGCCGTTACCACTGCAAGGTCCGACACGGTGAAGTCTGCGCCTGTCGCAAGAGTCATGGCCACCAGCGACAAGTCCGCAGCGGTTACCACTACAAGGTCAGCCACGGTGAAGTCTGCTCCCGTTATCGAGGTAACCACGACGACCGTTCAGCGCGCCGTGGCCACCACGACGGTGCCCGTGACCACGACAACCGTTAAGGCCGCGCCGGTCGCAAAGGTGCCCGTAACCACGACAACCGTTAAGGCCGCGCCGGTCGCAAAGGTGCCCGTAACCACGACGACCGTTAAGGCTGCGCCGGTCGCCAAAGTGACCGTGACATTTTCTAACGCCGTACCCGCTGTCAATGTTGCTCCGAACCCCAACTTCGTTACTTCAGGGACGAGCACCCTTGTTAACGGGGTCTGGACGAACACGAACCCCTGTGTTGTTGGCTCCGCCACGGGCATCAGTTGGCCGACTTTCACTAATGACGCGGGCTGCAACAATTACGTGCTGATGGCGATCAACAACGCTCGTGCTCAAGAAGGTGTGAAGGCTCTGGTACTTCCCAGCAATTGGTACACGCTCACCACTGCTCAACAACTTTTCGTCGTAGCGGACCTCGAGCGAGTCGACCGGGGTCTTCCGCCATACTTGGGCATCAATGCCGCACTCAGCGCTAACGCAATGCACGCGGCCCTTACGAACAGCGATCCCACTGTGGCCGCAGGTTTCGCGGTTGCGAACGACGCTCAGGGGTATAAGGCTATGGGTAGTGCGTGGTCTAGCGGATACTCGGTCCTCGCCGCCGACTATTTCTGGATGTACGCGGATGGATGGGGCGGTAGCGTCGCCACAACGTCAAACATTGCTTGCACCTCGGCAGGTGCCGCCGGCTGTTGGGCGCATCGCCTCGAACTTCTCGGATCTGACCCCGGCTTCAACCCCGGCGTTGGTCTGGGGACGACGAACGCCGAGATGGGTGTCGGATTTGCGATTGTTCAGGGTGCGGCGTCCTACGCTGACTTGATTGAAGTGCCCGCAGGCGCTCAGCCCACGATGAGCTTTACGTGGGCGGCCAATGTTTTGCCCTACCTGAACTAGAAAGTACAGGTGATTCATCCAAGAAGTCGGTAATCAGCCGTATTTCGTAGGATTGAACCGGCTGGGGTTTCTTGGAATGGGTTATCAGCGGATGAACGTAATGAACTTCTCCAATAGTGTTATCTGGTTGAGTGCCGTCACCGAGTTCGCCAAATAGATGCTTCTCGTGTGAACTCCGTCAACCACGATCAGGTCGAGATCTCTAGGGCATCGAGTCCATTGACATAGTCATCATCGACGGTCTCGATTGATGCCGACACGTTATTTGTCACAGCAAGCTGACCTTATTGGCTCGAAGCCGACCTTTGCGGACATGATCATCTCCCTCGACGACATTCAAACGCGTTACGTCGAGAGTCGTCTGTGGGGGTCGTCGAGTTGTGCTCAGAAAAGGTCAAAGTGGTTCTGAGATCAGCGAATCGGCTGGGGTCGGCCAAAGAAATAGCCCTGGCCCAACATGCTGGTCTCTTGCCCGAGTGAGACGCCGAGCTGCATGAGGGTATCGGCTTCAGCTTGAGTCTCTACGCCTTCGGCAATCACCGTGGTGTTGGTCTGGGCAGCGAAGTGACACATTCCTGCGGTCATTGCCTGTCGGGCTGGATTGGTGTCAATATCGCGAATGATAGAGATGTCGAGTTTGACGTAACTCGGACGTAGTTCAAGGATGTGGCTCAGACTAGTGAATCCGGCACCTGCGTCGTCCACGGCGAGACGACAGTTCGCAAGGCTCGCGATGACGTTGCGAATGGCGGCGTAATTCTCGATTGGATCGTGTTCGGTAATCTCTAGGACGATCTCACGATTGGCCGTGGCGAGGACGGGCTCGACGTAGTGTCCCAAGAGCGCAGAAGGCGAGAAGTTCACGCTCAGCCAGATGTCGGGATCGAGTTCGCCTGATGCTTCGATGGCGGCTAGGGCGCACGCAACCTCGAGTTCAGGGCCGAGGCCGGCTTTGTGGGCGTCCATGATGCACAAGTCGGGTCGACGGCCATTTGAGAAACGAGTGAGTGCCTCGTAGCCGACAATCCGTCCGGTCGACAATTCAACGAATGGCTGAAAGACCGGTGAAAACGCTCGCTGATCCAGGATCTCTTGTATTTGTGCGCGTAACTCCTCACGATGACGCTCGGACTCGAGTTGGGCGCCGAAGAAGGAGCCGGCGTAGGTGCCCAACTGGTCGAAGGCGGCCAGTCGGCCGGTGAGACCTTGCGCGGTCAACTCGTCATGCGTTGACAGCACCAAGACACCGATTGTAAGGTCATTCCAACGCAGAGGCGAAACGACGACACCGCGCACTCCTTCGACCCTCAGCGCGTCGCGTACTTCATCGTAGGAGTCCCACCTTGCGTCATTGAAGTCGAGAACGGTGGCGGGATCTCCATGGTGTAGTTGTTCAATAAAGAGGGAAGCGGGAACGATGGGACTGAGCGACGATGCAAATACGGTCGAGCCGTGTTCGCCCATGGTAGTGAGGGTCGCGTCGTGGTGCAGTATCAGCAACGCTGAAGAGTCGATGCCATCCAGGCGGGTAACCAGGCGACAAAAGAGATTGGCCATCGCTCCGGGGGAACTGATCGGGCGCATTTCTCGCATGAGTTCGAGGATCGTCGATCGGTCGCGACCATCGCGAGTGAGATTGGCCTGCAGGTGTCGCTCAACAGTCAGGTCGCGCTTCACGGCGATATAGGCGGCGAGCTGCCCCGTCTCGTCGTGAATGGGCGAGATGGTCGCTTCTTCTTCGTAGAGTTCGCCGTTCTTACGTTTGTTCACTAGGACCCCGCGCCAGGTGGAACCCGTGCCGAGCTGTTGCCACATCGCTTCGTAGAAGGCCCGATTTTGCAGGCCACTTTGAAAGATGCGTGGATTCTGTCCGATGAGCTCTTCGATCGCGTAACCACTCGAGCGAATCAACGCCGGATTGGCGTAGATCAGGTTACCGTCGGGGTCGCTGATGGCGATTGATTCTCCCGATTGGCCCACCGCAGCGCTCAGCAGCAATTGTTCAGACATCGAGAGTACGAGGCGTTGGTGCTCGCGTAGTCGTTGGATGCCAAATCCCATCTGCTCGGCGAGCTCCTCGAGAACACCGACGACTGACGTGTCAAAGGCGCCGACTTCGGGTGCTTCGACAATCAACACGCCGTCGAGCTGGCGGGCGCACCGTACGGGCAGGGTAATCGTGGCGCGGAAACCTCGGGCTTGCGCCTCGGGATCTGGTGCAGAGAAGCGGCTGTCGCTAAAACGGTCGTTCACCACCACCGTTTGACCGCTGCGCCACGCCACAGCGACGGGATTGCGCTCGCGCGGGTCGTCGGCGAAACTGAGAATGCTCGTCTCGGCGAATTGGCGATGTTCGAAACTGGAGGCCGCACTAAAGAATTGTTGCAATGGCTCAATCGAGGGTCGCGCGTACCAGCACAACATGTAGCCACCTTCGTTGACGGCGGCTTGACACATGGCGTTGAGGAGTTCCTGCTCATCGTCGGAACGGGTGAGGGCTCGACTCGCGGTCGACAGTGTGTTGAGGGCTCGGCGGGTAATGACTTCGTTGTGGCAATCGCGCAGTGAAAAGACGATGCCGCTCACCGTCTCGTCGCGCAAGAGGGTCTGTGCTCGCACGGACATCCAGCGCGAATGGCTGCTCGCCGTGTGATAGCGCATCTGGGCGGACCGGACTTTTAGACCGGTCAGCACCAGGGACTGCCACGCGTGAGCGCGCTCGGCGTCGCTCGGGGCGATGAAATCGAGGATTTGTTTGCCGAGTACGTCGACGGCTCGCCATCCCAGTACCGTGGTAATCGAGGGGGAAACCCAATCGATTGTGCCGTGCACGTCAGTCTGGATAACTACGTCCGAGGCATTCTCGGCGACGAGCTGGAAGTCATGTTGCAATTGCAGCAGAGAGTCACGCGACTGTCGTGAATCACTGACGTCACGCCACGTGGCGATTCGGGCACGGTCGTGACCGGCGATATCCACGCGGTGAGAGACGATTTCGACTCGTCGAATGCTTTGATCGCGGTGGAGTAGACGTATCTCGAAGGTGTAGGTCTCCCCTCGTAAGACTTTTTCCAGCGCGGTGTTCAACAGGGGTACGTCCTCGCGGACTATGTAGTCGACGAAATGGTGACCCAGCATCTGCTCGGGGGGGAAACCGAGCATCGCGACGATGCTCGGTGAGATCCACGTGATGACACCGTCGTCACCTTCGGTGATCGAAACGACGTCGCTGATGTTCTCGGCCAGGATTTGAAAAAGGTCGACGTGGGCGCGTAAGTCGTCGTGATGCGGACTGCCGGTGGAGGGTGTCGTAGTCATAACATAATTAGCCCCTCGGTGGACACTGCACTCGCGCCACCGACCAGGTGGTTGCGCCACGTGAGAAGTCGAGAACCCTATTCACGAGTCCTTTGTTCCCACTATGGACATATTCCCTGACCTTAGGTTCACGTCCGTCCTCGCAGTCCATGTCGTTCCTGGTCAAAGTGGTGCTGTCAAATTCACTCTAGAGGGGCAGTGGACCGGATGGCAAAGATTTTTGGTTCTCCTGATCCAGCGGTGGGTTAATTCCGGCGAGGAAGTTTGGGTTTGCGACCACCCAGGCTGAGCAGGACAGGCGCAATAAGCGCGTCGGGTAACTTGAAGCCGACCGCGATTCGTGTGATGAGTCTGATTCTAGTGTTGACGGTTATCTGGATTCGATTCGTCAGTTGGAAAGTCCGTGCTCGATGGTGGAGAGTATCTCGCGGCGGTGTTTGACGATGGTGCGATGAAGTTTCACCATCGTGTAGTTGCTCGACATCGGCCCAGACCCGGGCGATGATTGATCCCACCGTGCGCCAGACGATGCGCATGAGTTCAGTCACGGCACTCTTGGATGTCTGAGTGGCCAGCTAGGCGATTTGCGCGTCGAAGTCATGAGTGTGGCCGACTCGGTGACGAGCCCAGGGAACGGCTGACACCGTCATCTAGTGGGTGCGACACGACACTCGCGGGGCTTGCGCCTCCAGGTGAACCTCGATGGTTCCGACGTCCAGGGCCCGCCAGCGACGTCTCCCTGAGCCCGCGTCGTAACGTGGACTATGTCGGTGACACACACTGCAACCTTGGCGCATCGACCTCGTGGGTCCCACAGAAGACAACAACACTCCACTCACCTCGTCGAAGGCGATGTCCACCACCACCGTCTTGTCGACACCGGGCAGCATTCGCCATAGCCGTGAATTCCGCACGTCGTTTTCCCGTCTCTAAGTTCCTTTTCTTTAACAGTCAAAAACTTAGACAGTAAGCGACGTGCGACTGCTTTGAGGCATCGATATGAACCCATGGATGGGCCACAAGAACCCTAAATGTCGCCAATTTGAAGTTCGACGAGTGCCGACGTCGGGTGCAGCACGAACGCGAAGGACACCGCGGGCAGCGGACCATCTGCTGCTGGGCTTGGGTCATGTGAACAGCACTGGCAATTTCATTGGTCATGGCAACATGCGTTGTCGATTTACCGAATCGTTGCGCTGAGCCCCTGAAATTGAACGAGGAGACACGGAACGTTGGATGCTTTCCGCACTGTACGTCATCCAATTTGCGTTTAATGTGAGAAACACAACCTGAGGTGATGCATTCAGATTGGAGATTGAGGCAGTGTGGTGAAATTGAAAACGTGGGTATGGAAGATTGTGCTCGCTGGCGGATCAGTCCTCATAGTCGGCTATTTCTTTCTCCCCAATGCCAATAGCCAGAACGTGGTGTACGGGTTCGTCGGCATGGCGTCAGTTGGCGCGATTCTGCTCGGGGTACATCTGAACGCCCCGAAGAATCGTGTCGCCTGGTACTGCGTCGTGATGGCGGGGGTACTCTTCACATTGGGCGATGACGTCTATAGCGTCTACGGTCGCAACTTGCACCTCAACGTGCGGTTCCCATCCTCCGCCGACGCGCTCTACCTGGCGGCGTATCCCTTCCTCTTCTATGGCGTACTGAGCCTCACCCGCAGCGTCAATGATGTCTCCCAACGAGAGGACACGGCGGATGCCGCCATCATCGCGTTAGGAGGGTTGTCACTTTCGTGGCAATTCCTGATCAATAACTACTTCAATGGTCCGACGGTGTCGATGTTCGGATCATTGGTCAACTCCGTCTATCCCGTGATGGACATCGCTTTAATTTTCATCTTATTTCGTGCTTTGTTCTTCGTAAAGTCCTCAAGTCCATGCCAACGGCTCGTGGCTATGGCGGTATCGGTAATGTTCGTAGCGGACTTCATATATGACCTTCTGGTCTTGCACGGTAGTTATGCGACCGGCAACGCAGTTGACGGGCTGTTCCTTCTGGAGTACGTGCTGATTGCCGCGGCGGCCCTGCACCCTTCGATGAGTGCTCCGCTTTACAAGATTCCGCGCACGAATCCCGTCGGGCAAAGTGGCCGCTTTGGGAGTCGGATCCGCGCCCCTTTCGTTATCGTGGCGGGTTTCGTCGCGCCATCCATTCTCGTCATCTCGTCGTCGCTGCACGAGTCGGTCAACGTGGTCGCTTTGGGAATCATCTGCATCATCGTCTTCGCCATCATCTTCCTTCGACTTAGTTGGCTAATCCAGCGCATCGTCGCCCAGTCGTTTCAACTGAGCGACAACTTGCGTGATCTGGAACTATTGCAGCTTCAGCGAGAGAAGCTCGAGTCCAATTTGAGCTACCAAGCCCTCCACGACCCGCTGACGGGTCTCGCCAATCGCACATTGTTCGAGGATCGCTTGGAGCATGCGCAAGAGAGGGCGATACGTGCGGGTGAGATGGGTGCGGTGTTACTACTGGACCTCGATGACTTCAAGGGGGTGAATGACGCGTTTGGTCACCTCGTGGGCGATCAGCTGCTGGTCAGCATCGCGAGCCGCCTCGAAGGAGTGACCCGCTCGTCGGACATGATATGCCGTCCGGGCGGTGACGAATTCCTCTACCTCGCCGAAGGTATTGCGGACGTGGGCGAGGCGGAGGCTGTGGCGAAGAGGCTCTTGAATCAATTCATCGAACCGTTCGTCATCAATTCAGTGCGATTCGATCAACACGTCAGCATCGGAATCACCGTCTTTGACGCGGATCTGACGAAGGATAGGAACTTCGTGCAAGAGGCGGACGTTGCCCTCTACCAGGCGAAGAGCTGGCGAAGGGGAAACCATGTCGTCTTCTCGCCCACGATGCAAGAGAGTGCGGTCAATCGTTTCACGCTGGTCCAGGAACTGCGCGATGCTCTTCGGGTTGGTGACGTCTCAATGCACTATCAACCCATTGTGGAAATCGGTACGTCGGAGATCGTTGGTTTTGAAGCCTTGATGCGCTGGCAACATCCGCAACGAGGCATGGTGCCGCCTGACGTCTTCATTCCCCTCGCGGAGCAGAGCGACCTCATAATCGCTTTGGGAGAGTTTGCCCTTCGAGAAGCGCTGACGGCGGCGAAATCTTGGCCGCCCTCGGGCCGCCACGCACGGCTGCCATACGTCGCCGTCAATTTTTCGGCTCAACAGTTTCATCAACCCGATGTCGTGGGGACCATTGAAGACGCGTTGCGTCTTGTCGGGATCGTGCCGAATCGGCTCGTCATTGAAATAACGGAGAGTGTTGCGCTCCTTGACGTGTCAGAGACGGTGAAGGTCCTTGGAGATCTTGCTCGACTCGGCATCGGAATTGCCCTGGACGACTTCGGTACCGGGTACTCGTCGCTCTCGTATCTCGTGATGCTGCACCCCCAGATCATCAAGATCGACCGGTCATTCGTCAGTCCATCACGCGAGAGCACCACTAATGATGTGTTGCTCGAGGAAATCATCAAACTGGGCCAGCGACTGGGCATCACTCTGCTCGCCGAAGGGATTGAGACGGAGGGACAACTCGCACGCCTGCGTGAACTGGGTTGTGAACTGGGTCAAGGCTTCTTATTCTCACCGGCCGTGCCGGCTGATCACGTCACGAACTTGCTGGTTGAAAGTCGCGAGCGATCAGACAAGAGTTCACCGAAAACGGAGTATCTGTAAACGCGCATCGAAAGCAGCAACGCTGAGTCCCTAAAACCCCCATCGAAACAGCCACACCCAAGAGCCCCAGCAGACAAGGTGGTTCCTTAAGGAATCGACCAGCGCAACGAGAGAAGGGTGCACAGCAATATGCAAGTTTTGACGGAGGTTCGCCGATAAGAAATGGTGAAGTAGGTGTTCAAGTGCCATTTCTGCCGGGTCTATGGCCTGAGTCACAACACGGTCGCCAAGATACTCGAGAACGTCGAATCAACGGGTCACTATCAGGGTCAGAGTGATTTGGCCCCGACATGAACCCATGGATGGGCCACAAGAGCCAGATTTGTGGACTTCTGGAATCACGTGTGCAGAGCTACTCTCCGTGCGCCGATCAGAGACGAAGAGTCTGACATCGTCGCACGCAGAACCTTCGGTTCGTTGCCCATCAGGCATAGCAACCCGTAGGTTGGGGCGTCCGGCGCATTGTCGACCATCTTCAACCACGAGTCGGTGCGGTGGGTGTGAACTGTGAGGGTAGGTGCTCTGCGAGCTCGCATGGCGCGATCATCGAGAAGTCGTCAATATAGCGAACGTGATGCCTTCGGGCTCGGCGCTGCCTCGCCAATGTCGAATATCGCCGTGGCTCTCGTCGGGCGAACTAGATTCTTCGCTCGTGCATCGTGGGGTGCGCGGATTCGACGTTTGGTTGATGAACATCGCTGAAGTTGCGAACTTGGAATGCTTGTCCGACCGGTCACTCTCTATCGATACGCAGGCGTACTCAGCACGGGGGCCGGCGCTCCGGCGCCCGTGATGGTTCATCAAGACGAGAGTGGCGTAATTCTTCGATTCCGCGGCCCGCTTGTCTCGACGATGCGCAACGACGAGCGAGATCCGCCGCGCCTGATGCGGGGTGGCGGTCGATGCTCGGAGTGCGCGGGTTGCGAGAGATGCACTCCCGCGCGACGTGTGAAGATCAAGTGCGAGTAACCTCGTCGTCACCCACTGTTCACTTCTGCGTCCTAGCATCGCCATTACCTGTTTGAAGGAGGTGGCGATGGATGAGTCAGTCGTAGCACCGATACCACCACAGTCGATCGATCCAGACCTGGCCAATCTTGACCCGGATCGGGACCGTCCAACTGACGCGATGACGACAGCGGGACTGAACTTGAGTTTCGGTTCGAGCCGGGTGCTCAGTGACGTCACCATGCGCGCGACTCAGGGCACAATCACGGCGTTGATCGGCCCGACTGGTTCGGGAAAGTCCACCTTCCTTCGCACGTTGAATCGAATGAATGACAAGGTCCCGGGTTTCGCCCACGAGGGTGATGTCGCGCTCTTCGGTGAGTCCATATGGGGAGCGAAACAAGATCTCTTGACCGTGCGACGACGAGTAGGGATGCTCTTTCAGCGCCCCAACCCCTTCCCGATGTCAATTCGCGACAACGTGGTGGCCGGGGTGCGCGCGCACGGAATCGCTCGGGGTGAACAACTCAACGTCGTCGCTGAGATGCGCCTGCGCGAAGTGGGGCTCTGGGACGCGGTGAAGGATCGTCTGCGCGATTCTCCCTACCGGTTATCGGGAGGTCAGCAACAACTCCTCTGTCTCGCGCGCGCTCTCGCCGTGGGACCCGATGTCCTCTTGCTCGATGAACCAACGTCGGCACTCGACCCACTCTCCACTGACGCCGTTGAACGATTGCTACGTCAGATGACCCCCGCGTTGACGCTGATCGTGGTGACCCATAATTTAGGGCAAGCTCGGCGATTGTCAGACTCGACGATGTTCTTCTTCAACGGACGACTCGTGGAGCACGCTCCCACCCACGAATTATTCTCGAATCCCCGCGAGGGCGATACTGCTCGCTACGTGAACGGACTGATGGGCTGACTCTGGCGATGAGCCACGTGGTGGTCATTGCCTCACGGGGTGCGCCACGAAATCGTTTAGAGATGTGGTGCGCGACACTAGTCGGTCACGAGGGGTTCACTTGGGCTTCTTATCATGCTCTTACCTACAACAAGGAGGATCTTCATGACGTTGCAACGCCTAGTACGAGTAAAGGGTCGCTCACTCGCGACGCTGGCTCTGGTGGCGGTGGCGACCGTGTTCGCTACGGGTACCGTGGCATCAGCGGCTCCGGCCAAGCTACCCAAGTCCGGAATCGAGACGCCCCCTTCGGCCACTCTGACCGAGACAGGCAGCACCCTGCTGTACCCATTGTGGAACATTTGGGCGCCCGCCTACCAACAGAAGTACCACCAGATCAATCTGACCACGGGCGGCACTGGATCAGGCACCGGTATCGCCGATGCGGCGAGTGGAACGGTCAACATCGGCTCGTCGGACGCGTACTTGTCCCCGTCGGTGAAGCAGGCGACACCCAGCCTGCTCAACATCCCACTGGCGATCTCGTATCAGGTCATTGCCTACAACATCCCCGGAGTGCACGCCAACTTGAACCTCAACGGCGGTATCCTCGCGGCGATCTATAGCGGTAGTATCACGAATTGGAACAGTCCGACGATCGCACACCTCAACCCGCGAGTGAAGTTGCCCTCGTTGCCCATCGTGGCGTTGCACCGTTCCGACGGCAGTGGCGACACCTTCATCTTCACCCAGTATCTGTCGGACCAGGTGTCGTCGTGGGCTAAGGGCCCGGGCTTCGGCACCACGATCTCGTTCCCAACGATTTCCAATGCGCTGGGCGAGAACGGAAATGGCGGAATGGTGAGTGGTTGTCAGGCCACCCCGGGTTGCATCGCCTACGTCGGCGTGAGCTTCTTGACCCAGGCACTCGGTGACGGACTCGGCTACGCGGCCCTCGGCAATGGTGTGGGCCAGTATGTCTTGCCCAGCCCGACCTCGGCGGCGATTGAGGCGGCCGGTTTCACCAAGGCCACCCCGGCCAACGGCACCATCTCGATGATCAATGGCAAAATCAAGGGTGGGTACCCCATCATCAACTACGAGTACGCCATCGTGAACCAGCACCAATCAAGCATCGGGTTCGCTCGAGCCGTGCGCTCGTTGCTGGAGTGGGCGGTCAACGCGAATTACGGTAACAGCAACACGTACTTGAGCCAGGTCCGATTTGTGCCCCTGCCGGCCCCCGTGGTCGCTCAGTCGCTCAAGCAGATCCTGACCATTAAATAAGTGTCAACGCCTCGCGACCCGCACCTCGCCAGCGAGGCGTCCAAGATGTGGCCCACCCGTCGTGACCCTTCGGTCCGACGGGTGGGCCAACGTCGTCGTCGCGAGGATCTCGCCTGGCGATGGGGAGCGCGGGTGGCCTCGTGGATTCCCATCGGCGGTCTGAGCTTCGTCCTCATCATCCTGGTCATCAAGGCGTGGCCGGCCATCGTCGTGAATGGCGCTGACTTTCTCACGAAGTCACAGTGGCTACCCGGCAACACCTACGGAGGGGTGGTGCACACCCACGGCGTGGCGCATCCCATGGGGTCCAGTTACGGCGCGTGGCCCCTAATCGCCGGGACGTTGGAGACCTCACTCATCGCGGTCGTGATCGCCCTGCCCATTGCGCTCGGGACAGCTTTTGCGCTGACTGAACTGATGCCTGCCTGGCTGGCGCGCCCGCTGAGCTTCTTCGTCGAGATCCTCGCGGGTCTGCCCAGTGTGGTGATCGGACTCTGGGGAGTGCTCGAGATCGGTCCGTTCCTCGCGCATCACGTCTACCCCCTCGTGGCCAATCACGTGCCCAACGTGGGCCCCTTTCGCTATCTCAAGGGTCCCGTCGGTTACGGCGAGGGACTCCTCACGTCGTCACTCGTGTTGGGACTGATGATCGTGCCGATCATCGCTTCGACGACCCGGGACCTCTTCATGCAGGTGCCGGCACTCCCCAAGGAGGGGGCCGTGGCCCTCGGCTTCACCGAGGCCGAGGTCGCGCGACGTATCACGATCCCCTGGGTACGCTCGGGCATCGTTGGTGCGACCGTCCTCGGACTGGGCCGGGCCCTCGGCGAGACCATGGCGGTGGCCATGATCTCTGGTTCGGTGCTGGGTAAGGTGAGCCCCACTCTGTACGGAACGATGACCACGATCGCCGCGACCATCGTGAGCCAATTGGACTCGGCCGCGACGGATGGAACGGGCTTCGCCATTTCTTCCTTGGCCGAAGCGGGTCTGATCCTGGCGGTGATCGCGTTGGCGGTGAACTTGGTCGCGCGAGCAATCGTTTCACGCACCGGTCGTCTGGCGGCCCCCGTGGGGCGCGGCTGATGGACCAGGTGAAGCGCACCACGCCATCGGATCACTCCTACCCGTCGACGCGTCGTCGACGCATGACGGCGGTCATCTTTCGTGGCGCAACGCTGCTGGCGTTGGCTCTCGTCGTGGCGCCCGCCCTCTGGCTCGTGATCGGTGTCGTGGCTCGCGCGGTGCCGCACTGGCAATGGAATGTCGTGACCACGCTCTCCCAGGGCACGAGCGGCGGCCTGGAGAACGCGATCGTCGGTACGCTGGTGCTGATGGCCGGCGTGGCGGTCATCGCCGGTTCGATCGGCGTGCTCACGGGGGTGCGCCTGGCGGAGTTGTCGCGTTTGCGCAGCGGGGCGTGGGCACGTGGGGCCATCGATATCCTCGCCGGATTTCCCTCGATCGTCCTCGGGTACGTGGGCTACGTGGCCCTGTGCGTGGGACTGCACTGGGGCTTCTCCCTGCTCGCCGCGTTGCTCATCCTCTCGCTGATGGTGGTGCCATATATTGCCAAGTCGACGGAGTCGGCGCTGCGCCAAGTTCCCACCAGCTACCGCGAGGGCGCCGAAGCACTGGGCATGCCCGAGGGCTACGCCCTACGTCGTGTGGTGATCCGTTCGGCACTGCCGGGCATCGTGACGGGTCTGCTCATCGCGCTCTCGGTGGCCGGCGGCGAGACCGCCCCCCTGCTCTACACGGCGGGAGCCACCAATAACCTGCCCACGTTCTCACTGCTGCATCAGCCGGTGGCGTACCTGACCTACTACGTCTGGACCGACTACAACCAGCCCAGCGACGTCGCGCACTACGTCTCGAATGACGCTGCGCTCATCCTCGTGGTGCTCGTGTTGACCATGCTGGTGGTGGCCCGCGTCATCGTCGCGCGCACGCAACGCCACGCCGAGGGCACTCGCTGAACGAGCACTTCAACCCGCGACGTGCGTCGTGGTCAGTTCACGAACCAGCGGGGAAGATGGAGGCGAGATTGCTCGTGGCCGGTTCGATGAGCCCCGCGGGACCCTGACCAAAGACGTGCAGGATGTTGTTGGTGATCTGGATGAGTGCGGGCGCCGCGCAGCCCGTCTGGGCACTGGTGCAGCGATTGAGGTCGCCGATCCAGACGTTGTTGCCCGTATCGATGGTGCCCGCGTGCGACGTCGGGTTCGTGAAATACACCATGTCGGAATAGCTCGAACCGTTCCAGGTGGTGCCACTGAAGGTACCGGCACTGGTGGGGATGGGTGAGTGCGCGAGGACCTGGACGTTGGCCGGTTCCGCGCTCGAGGCGATGACGTGGTCGATGTCCGAGGCAATGACGTTGGCCAGGGCTGATCCATTCGTCAGGGTGGTGTTCTTAAAGACCCACGAACTCGCGTCGGAGATGACCATGGGGACGAAGACGTTGGGGCTGAGGTAACCACTGTATTGAACGCCGATCTGTGACAGTGGTGACCAGCTGGCCGGCGGTGATTCCCAAGTGTTACCCGTGACGTTATTCGGGTCGGTCCCCTTCGCGAAGAGGGGATCCTCGCCGGAGTTGCGAAAATCGACCTCTTGTCGGTTCAGTCCCATGATGGAGGGCTCGAGGCGCACGTGGCGCACCATGGCCGCCGCGCCGAAGAAGACCGCGTTGAGGCCATTGGCTTGGGCGTGCTGCAGGGCCAGTCGTTCGGTGTAGGTCCAGGATTCGTCGTGATCGAGGGAGAGTAGGACCTTGTGGTCCGAGAGAATCGCCGGGTCGATCGAGAGAGTGATGTCGGTGATGTAGGTGACGTCGAGTCCTTCGCGTTCCATCATTTGGATGAGCGGATATTCATTGGTGAGGAAGTCCGACGAGCCGTCGCCGGTGTCGTAGGGCCGATCGAAGGAGACGACGCGAGCCCGGTTGCACACGGGGTAGGAGGAGGAGTCGATGATGCAACCACCTCGCCCGGCGTAGAAGGAGTACCCCCCGTAGGTGTTCCAACCCTGTTCGACCATCGAACGATTGACCACGACGTACGTGGCGGTGCTCGCCGGGTCCCAGACCGTGAGCAGGATGTAACTCGCCACCTTGGGTCCGGCCACCAATTTGAGGAGGTAGTCGCCGGGAACGAAGGCCGAGGTGACGACCATGGTGGCCGAGAGCTTCCAGTTCCAGCAGGCGACCATGTTGACCGACGTGTCGAGCGGGCACGTCGGTTGGGCAATGCCCTTGAACGTCGGGGACGTCCAGATCAAACGAGCGCCCAGGCCCTGGTACCAACCCATGCGGTAGGCCTCGACGTGGAAACTCGCCAGTGTGGTGTTGACGTAGAGATTCACGCTCTGGCCCAATTGAGCTTCGGTGGCGGTGGCGAAACCCTGGATCTCGCTGGAGTTGTTACCCGGCGCCAAGTGCCAGCCCCGTGAACCCGGCAGTGAGTTTTCCTGTACGACGGCCGAGGACTGCACGCCATCCGCGGTCAGCGTCTTGGTCGTGAGGATCGTCGTCGTCGTGCTGGTGGTGGCGGGAGAAGGTGCGTGCACCACCTTGATCGAGACCACTGTCGCGACGAGGAGTAACGCGACGACGCTGCTCACCACGAAGGGAATTCGGCCAATGCCTAGTGATTTCCGACGCTGCACGCGACCCTCCTAGGGTGCGACGACGCCACAACCTGCGGACGATTCTATGCGGGCGTTGAAGAGTGCGGATTCAACCGTTGCTACTCGTCGATGGTGAAGGGCTGGTGCACTTCGCCCAGGGTGATTCCCGCCGAGTGCAGGTCCGGATGTTCGCCGCGCGCCTCTTGGGCGCGCAACGCCGCGCGCTCCCAGCGTTCTTCGACTCGGCCGTAACGCCAATAGAGAAGGGCGAAAGCCCAGACCCCCACGAAGATCGCCACGATGGTGAAGCCCGCGGCGTTGATGTTGCAGTTGGCGGCGTAGTTCCATAGGCCGCCACGCAACTTGAGTTGTCCGGCGAGCACCTGCATCAGCTCCAGGGTGCCGATGTAGAGGGCGACGAAAACACTCAGTCCCGTGATGGCGATGTTGTAATACACCTTTCGCACGGGCTTGGAGAACGCCCAGCCGTAGGCGAAGTTCATGAACGAACCGTCGATCGTATCGAGCAGACTCATGCCCGCGGCGAAGAGGATCGGCAGACTGAGTAGCGCCCACAGCGGCAGACCCGCGGCGACACTGGTGCCAGCCAGGACGAGAAAGGCCACCTCGGTAGCGGTGTCGAAGCCCAGACCGAAGAGCACCCCGATGGGGTACATCTTCCAGGGGGCGTCCACGCTGCGCGCGAATCGACCGAAGAAACGCATCATGAAACCACGGGCGTCGAGATGCTTCTCGAGCTCGGCGTCGTTGAAGCGGCCCTGGCGCATCTCGACGAAGAGCTTGACGATGCCCACCAGGATGATGAGGTTGAGGATTGCAATGAGGTAGAGGAAACTACCCGACACCAGCGTGCCGATGAGCCCACCGTAGTGGTGCAGTCCGGAACTCGAGTTGCGCACCTGCCCGCCCAGTGCGTGCACGCCGAGTCCCAGGATCAAGGTCAGGGCGAAGACCACCGAGGAGTGCCCCAGTGAGAAGAAGAAGCCCGTCGACATCGGTCGCTTACCCTCGGCCATGAACTTGCGCGTGGTGTTGTCAATCGCGGCGATGTGGTCAGCGTCAAAGGCGTGTCGCATTCCCAGGGTGTAGGCCAGAACCCCAGTGCCGACGCCGAGCATCTTGTGTGATCCCAGACCGAAGTGTTGGCTCGAGGCGTAAATCAGCAGCCCCCACCCGAGGGCGTGTAGGAAAATGATGAAGCCGAACATTGCGAATAAGCGCTTCCACTCGCTGGGCGAGAAGGCAGCTCGTACGCGTCCGCGTCGAGAAATAGGTTCAGCCAAGGTCGTCACGAGGCCACCTTAGTAGGAACCTGTTTCAATAAGACAGTGAACTTTTCGTGACGAATTGTTCGCTGTCGGCCTGACGGGTCAGCGCATTATTCGTGCGCTGGGTGCAACTCGTCGAAACGCGTCGCACAGCCGACCGCGCAGAAGTAGATGTCCTCGTCACCCACTCGGCGGTGCGCCGCGGCGGATTCGGGCACC
>JABEUQ010000048.1 GCA_013044265.1 Acidimicrobiaceae bacterium | reverse complement strand
TGGAGCGGGTGACGGGGATCGAACCCGCATGGCCAGCTTGGAAGGCTGGAGCTCTACCATTGAGCTACACCCGCGCGTCTGTAATCAGACCTCATGCAGTCTAGAACACCGGACCCAGGTCATCCGCGACGAGATAATAGTTTGGGCTCCCACGGGCCAAAATGTGAGGATCGTGTTATTTGACGCTTCCTGATAGCCGGGAGATCGACTTCAGAGTGCAGGATCGAGGACACTATCTATTCTTTGTTGGCGCGATATTGGCGCCCGGATACTTTTACAGTGCGCGACACGAATTCTGACGGCGTCGAACGCCACCCAGTTGAGATGCATCGACATTCTTTTGGCCACCTGGTTCATCTTTAGTTGCTCACCGTGTCGACAGGTTCTGTGAATTTCGATCTAGGTCAGTGTGCGGAGGAAAACGAGTCAATAGCAATTCTGTGAGGTGAAGCACTCGATCGCCCATTCGCCAGAGGCGTGACCTAGAACACCTTCTGGCGTGATGCTTTCGGCGTGACGAGAACTGTCATCGCCCCTCCGATCCGATTATTGAGATTTTCTCATTGAGATTTTCTCATTCAAACAGCACATCCACCACACATCGTCTCCATCGAATGCTCAGACGGACTTGCTTCACTGGATAACGAGTGGAGATGGGTGTGTTGACATTGTTTACCTCCCCGCTCCCCAGTAAAAGGAGCGTTCATGAGTTCGACATTTATGGTGACCGGAGCCCTGGGTTTCATCGGCTCACGTCTCACCGAGCAATTGCTCGATGATGGCTACGACGTAATTGGTGTCGATTGCGTCACCGATGCATACGATCCGGCAGAGAAGCTTGCCCGTTTGGAGGTTTTGCGAGAGCATCCGCATTATCGTCATTCGGGAGCGGACCTTGCTGATGCCCCATTGGATGATCTTCTGAGTGGCGTCGAGGTGGTCTACCATCTCGCGGGTCGCGCGGGAGTCCGCGACAGTTTCACCTCGCTCGCAAAGTATCGTCATGACAACGTCCAGGCAACTCAAAACTTGTTGTCGAGTGTGCGACGTGCGCCCACTGTTCGCCGCTTGGTCTACGCGTCGTCGTCATCGGTTTACGGCAACGCGGATCTCCCCTTCGACGAAGAGGGGCCGACGAATCCTCTTTCTCCTTACGGACAATCGAAGTTGGACGCTGAGCGACTCTGTCTCGAGAGCAATGGTGATTGCGTGGAGACGCTGGCATTGCGCTACTTCACCGTGTACGGTCCGGGTCAGCGTCCCGATATGGGACTTCGCCTCTTCGCCGAGGCGGCAATTGAACGACGGCCGCTCAAACTCTTCGGGGATGGGACCCAGAGTAGGGATTTCACGTACGTCGACGACGTCGTGGCGGCGACACGGCGAGCAGCCGACGCTTCGGTCAGCGGAGTGGCGATCAACGTGGGCGGCGGTTCACGAATCACCTTGTTGGAAGTGTTCGAAATTCTCGGCCAATTGACCGGTGAGCAAATCAGGATTGATCATGAATCTTTCGCGCGCGGTGACGCGATGCACACTGGCGCGTCTCTCGAACGAGCTCAGAGGCTGCTTAATTTTAGAGCAGAGGTCGACTTCGCCCGTGGCTACGCCGCACAAGTTCAGTGGCTGCGGTCACGGCTCTCAAACACTGGGAGCGTCGCATGAGCCAGCCGTTGAGCAATCTCCGTCGAGTGCTGCTCTACTCGCACGACACCTACGGGCTGGGGCACCTACGTCGCAATTTGGCCATCGCCGAGCATCTGCTCGCTGGGCACCCGCATTTGCAAATCGTTCTGATGACGGGCTCTTCGGTGGCCGATCGCTTCAGCACGCCGTCGCGACTGAAGATTGTCCAGTTACCCCCGGTCGTAAAGGTCGGCGACGAGGACTATCAATCGCGCGATCCCCGCTGGAGCACCGATCTAGTCCGACGTTCGCGTAGCGCCATTATGAAGGACACCGCACGTCGTTTTCAGCCGGATGTCTTTTTGGTCGATCACGCCCCTCAAGGGATGAAGAAGGAACTCTTGCCTGTCTTTGAGGTCCTACGCTCGACGTCGCCCGCAACGAGGATTGTCCTGGGTTTACGCGATGTCATTGATGTGCCCCAGATTGTTCGCGAGAACTGGGCGAAGGCTGGCGTCTACGAAACACTCGACCAAGTCTACGATCGCATTCTGGTCTACGGCAGCGCCGAGCTCTTCGACGTTGCGACCCTCTACGGACTCCCGGAGGCGATTTCGTCGAAGATGACCTACTGCGGCTACGTCAGTCGCCACCACTACGATTCGTCTCCGCGACGTGACGTTGATGACTTCGTGTTGGGTATCGCTGGTGGAGGCGGCGACGGCGCCGAGGTCCTCTCGGCGACTTTGGTAGCCAGTGCAGCACTTGGAAAGCGTTGTGTCGTCATGACGGGACCCCTCATGAGCGAACAGGACCGAAGTGCGCTCACGCTCCAGGCAGCTACTCACCCCCTTGCCAGCATCTTGGAATTCGTGACCGATCCGAGCGAGATGATGAGTCGAGCCCAGGTGGTGGTAACGATGGGCGGTTACAACTCCCTGTGTGAACTCGTAGCTTTACGGGCCCCCACCGTCGTGATTCCGCGGGTCCATCCACGCCGGGAACAGGCTATTCGAGCGAAGATCTTCGCTCAACTGGGAATTGTTGCGTTGGAGATGCCTGGTCAGGATCTCGCAACTCGACTGCAAGAGACACTGGCTCGAGTGGCGGAAACCGAACGAGATATTTTAACGCCAGCCCTTGACCTCGGCGGCCTGGGCAATGTGGAGAAGGCTCTCGAGACAGAGGCGGCCACTAGTCGACGTCATGGGAACACTCAGCGTTCATCCCAATCAACTTCGAAGGCTTCGTAATGGCTGAGACCGTTGCCTATTTGACGAAGCGATTCCCACGCCTCTCGGAGACTTTCATCCTTGACGAGATTCTGGGACTCGAAGCGGCTGGCGTGCCCCTACGGCTTTACGCCATCGCTGATCCGCACGAGAAACTGGTACAACCCGACGTCTTACGCGTTGCGAGTCCGGTGGTGTATCTGCAAACTGCGGGCTCCGGGATGGAACGTTGGCGTGAGTACCGCGGGACCATGGTCGCTCACGTGCGACTCTTTCGCGAATCTCCTCGACGCTACCTAGGAGTTGTCACCTATATCGCGCGTCGACGTCGTCATCTTTCAACACTAAAGAATTTTGCGCAAGCCGGTCGACTGGCGCAGATCCTTCGTAAGAATGAAACGCGCCACCTGCACGCCGCGTTCGCTCACGGCCCCGCTTCCGTGGCGCACTTCGTCCATCTGCTCACTGGGATTCCCTACAGCTTCTCCGCTCACGCCAAAGATATTTACGTATCGGCCCCGGATCTGCTCGCTCGCAAGCTTCGGGATGCTTCCTTCGTCCTCTCGTGTTCGGAGTCGGCACGCAACGCACTGACGGCATTGGCGGGAGCGGATGTCGCCAAAGTAATCCTGGCCAATCACGGAGTCGATACGCGACGCTTCACATTGCAGGAACGTGCAGACTCACCCGAAGGTTCAGAGTCACCGCTGCGGGTTCTTGCGGTCGGTCGCCTGGTGGCTAAGAAGGGATATCCGGTTCTCCTCGAGGCCCTCAAGATCATGGGTGACGCCGAACGGCTGGTGCGATGCACCATCGTGGGGGCGGGTACTGATCGCGACCAGCTCGTCGCCCTAACAGCCGAACTCGGTCTGACGGGGTCGGTCGAGTTCGTGGGATCGCAAACCCACCAAGAGGTGGCCGAGCGTTTTCATCACGCTGACGTCTTCGTCCAGGCGAGCGTGGTTCTAGCCAACGGTGATCGCGACGGTATCCCCAACTCACTCCTCGAAGCGATGGCCAGTGGATTGGCTGTCGTCGCCAGTGACGTCGCGGGAATACCAGAAGTTGTCACGCCCGAGTGTGGACTCCTCGTAGCGCCGGGGGACTCGACTCTTCTCGCCGCGGGCCTCGTACGACTCGCTGACGACGCGGTCTTGCGTTCGCAACTGGGGGCTCGAGCCCGTGAGCACGTGGTTGAGAAATTTGATCGAACCGCGTGCGCGCTGCGGATCGCCCCACTCTTCGGGATTAGCACTGAGGTCCACCCCGTGGGGAAAAGCGAAACGTCCGCGCGCAGTTCAACAACATATTCGACGAACCGTGAGGGATAGGAAGTTGTTTCATTACTTTCGACCCCACTTGCGACCAGTGCGCGGATTACTCGTCACGGGGCTCCTCGCCAGCGTGACCTCGGCCGTGATGCAGTGGATTGCCCCATGGCCTCTCAAATACATCTTTGACAGCGTGATCAACCACAAGACCCTTCCTTCGTGGCTCTCGTGGCTACCCACGAGCGCGAACAGCCTGTTGTGGGTAATGGTTGGGGTCATGACGGTCGTAGCGCTGTTGCTGGCCCTGTCGGATTACTTCTCGACCCGCTGCGTAGCGACCGCGGGTCAACGAGTGATCTTCGCGATCCGCGCTCAACTATTTCGACACATCGAGGCGCAAGGGGCCGGGTTTCATCAGCGTCGCCGTGTCGGCGACCTTCTGGCGCGCCTCGGGGGCGACGTTCAGGCAATCCAGAGCGCGGTGGTGACTGCCCTGCCAACTTTGGTCCGCAATCTCTTGACGTTGGCCGGCATGGTCGTGATCATGTTCGTTGTCGACTGGCGCTTCTCGCTTCTCGCTCTCGTGCTAGCCCCTATCCTCGCCGTCGCGAGTCGTTATTACTTGAACAAGATCAAGTCGATTCAACGTCGAGCACGCCAGGCCGACGGCGAGGCCAGCTCGGTGGCTCAAGAAGTGCTGACGTCAATGACCGTGGTCCAAGCCTTTGGGGCGGAGGGTGTCGAAGCAGAGCGCTACGAGGAAGCGACCGGACGCGGTCTCGAGGAGAATCGCCTCGCCATCGTGGCGCAGTCGCAGTTCACCCCTTTGGTCACACTGGCCATGACGATCTCCACCGTCGTGGTCCTCTACTTCGGTGTGCGCTCAATCAATTCTGGTCAGTTGAGTGCGGGTGACCTCCTCGTATTCATGGCCTACTTACGTGGGATGTTCAGTCCCATTCGTCAACTCTCCAAGCTCGCCGGCGTGGTGGGTCGTGCGCACGCCGCAGCTGATCGCGTTGTTGAAATCTTGAACACCCACGAAGAGGTTCTCCAGGCCCCCGACAGCCTGCGTTTACGCAGTGCTCGCGGAACGCTCACCTTACGAGACGTGAATTTCCACTACAACGAATGTACCAAGGTCCTCCATGGAGTGAACTTGGATATTCCTGCGGGCACCCGTCAAGCACTCGTAGGATTGACCGGTTCAGGCAAGAGCACCCTCTTGCGAATGGTGCCGCGTTTTCTCGATCCCACGTCCGGCGTCGTCGCTCTGGATGGCATCAACGTCGCCAGTGTGAATCTCGCGGATTTGCGACGACAGATTGCGTACGTGCCCCAAGAGCCGTACCTCTTTCGAGCGACGGTCTGGGAAAATATTCTCTACGGCCGCGAGGGCGGCGATCGAAGGACCGCGGTGAAAGTGGCGAGACGCGCAGGTCTTCATGAAGTGATTGAGTCTTTCCCGCAGGGGTACGACACAATGATTGGAGAACGCGGACTTGCGCTCTCGGGGGGACAACGACAATGCGTGTCCATCTCTCGTGCGATGGCGCGCCACGCTCCAGTCCTGCTGCTAGACGAGCCAACAGTTGGGCTCGACGCCGAATTGGAGTCTCTCATTCTGGCGGCCCTCGAGATTGCTGCGGACGGACCCACCACCATTATCGTCAGTCACCAACTCTCGGGCCTGCGGTGGGTGGACCAAATTGCGGTGCTCAGCGATGGTCGAATTCTCGAGTCCGGAAGCCACGCCGAGCTCGTGGCAAATCGAGGCGTCTACTGGAGCCTCAATGAGCTGCAGAACGCGCATTTGCACGATCTCGACGTCGACGATTCAATTTCGCTGTGATAACGACCAACCAAGAGAAGAGGAACAACATGGACAGCCTGAAGAAGACATCAGTGCCCTCGGTACGTGCCACCAAGGTGTGCGTCGTGGGGGCGGGGTACGTTGGCCTGACAGCTGCGGTGTGTCTGGCCGAATTGGGACACAGTGTCGTGTGCGTGGAATCAAACCCTCAACGGCTGGCGGCATTGTTGAGAGGCGAAGTGCCAATTCACGAGCCGGGCATCGACGAGCTTATGAATCGTCACGCGGGCACTGAGCGGCTCTCGTTCACCGATGACGTCGAGGTGGCGATGGACGATGTCCAGGTGGTCTTGTTGTGCGTGGGTACGCCCCCACGACCCGACGGTGAACCCGACCTTCGCCAACTCGGTCGCGCTGCCGCCGGCGTCGTGTCGGCCGCGCGTGGCGACGTACTCTTGATTGTCAAGAGCACGGTGCCTCCGGGTTCGTGCGAGGCACTGGAACTCCTCGCCGCTGGTCACGCCCGAGAGGGAGTCAATGTCGTCGTGGCGTCGAATCCTGAGTTTCTGCGCGAGGGTCAAGCCGTCTGGGACTTCTTCAATCCCGATCGTGTCGTGGTGGGCATCGATGATCCACAGATGCAGGACCTGGTGACTGGTCTCTATCCCGCGCAGTGGCCCTTGGTATTGTGCGATCGCCGTAGCGCGGAACTCGTCAAGTACGCGGCTAATACTTTCCTGGCGGTCAAGATTTCCTTCGCCAACGAAGTGGCCCAATTATGTGAGGCCTTGGGTGCTGACTCTCAGAAGGTGCTCGCCGGCGTGGGCCTTGACGCAAGAATTGGCGGAGCCTTCTTGTCACCCGGACCGGGGTTCGGTGGTTCGTGTCTACCGAAGGACTTGGGCGGGTTCATCGCAGTGGCGCAGTCCGTGGGGCAGAGTGCCCCGCTCGCACGTGCGGCACAGGTGGTCAATAGCGAAGCGCTGGACAGTATCCTTCGTAAGCTTGAAGTGGCCCTGGGATCACTACAGGGTAAGCGGATTACTATTCTCGGACTGGCCTTCAAACCGGGTACCGGCGACGTGCGTTTCTCTCCCGGGCTGGGCCTGGGTGAAGCGCTGGCTCAGCGCGGGGTACTGGTGCGGGCCCACGACCCGGTTGCCGCCCCGGTGACTACCTCGATGGAGCTGGTGAGTGATCCCTACCAGGCCGTCGTGGGAGCCGACGCCTTAGTAATAATGACAGCGTGGCCGCAGTACCGCGAACTCGATCACGAGCGACTACGTGAAGAGATGAAGGGTCACGTCGTATTAGACGCGGTCAATGTCGTAGGTATCGATGAGGTCGCACACGTGGACTTCGACGTCTACGGTGTGGGTCGTGGGCTATCGACGGATTTCGCACCAGTCCTGTGGCCCCCGTTGGAGTGGATGCTCGATTCCGAGCCGCACAACGCGGCGGTGTCTCGGTGAGCAGGCCCACACGCCGAACGGTGTTGTATTACTGTCAGCACTCCGTGGGACTCGGACACCTCGTTCGTTCTCTCGCAATCGCTGAAGCGTTGAGTGAGGGGTTCCGCGTCGTGGTTGTCAGTGGTGGCTCGGTTCCCTCGGAACTGGCCGTGCCCCCGGGCGTCGAGTTGGTGGCCCTGCCAGCCATCGGATCTTTGGACGGACGTGGTTCGCAACTCATCAGCGTGGACAGGGGACTCGAGTTAGAGGATGTGTGGCGCTCGCGCTTGGAAATGATGGTGAACTTGCTGGAGGAACTCCATCCTTGTGCACTAGTAATCGAATTGTTCCCCTTCGGTCGTCGAAAATTCACGCGTGAGCTCATCCCGCTCCTCGAAGCCGCCGCCGCACTCACTCCCGCCCCGGTCGTCGTTTCGAGTGTGCGTGACATTCTCGTTGACGGTAAGGGCAACCAACAAGAGCTGGACGATCGTGCTGCGGGCCACTTGAATCGCTACTTTGATGCCGTCGTCGTGCACGCGGACCCCCAATTGGCGACGCTGGACGAGACCTTCCATCCATCAATCCCCATCAAGCCATCGATCCATTACTCGGGATTCGTGGTGAGATCCTCTCACCGACCCCTGAGATGTCGACCGCTCGGAACCGAGTTACTCGTTTCGGCTGGTGGGGGCAAGATCGGGTCAGCCCTCTTTCTTACCGCTGCCACGGCGCATCAGCGGTACTTGGACCGCCAAGGTTTCAAAACCCGCATCGTCACGGGGCCCTTTCTGGCACCTGAGGTCGTCGCGGAGCTTGAAGCTCAGGCCGCCGGCTGCGAGACATTGCTGATCTCGAGATTCGAGCCCCAACTCTGCGAGGCAATGGCGTCTGTGTCCGTGTCGGTGAGCCTGTGCGGCTACAACACCTCCCTGGATATCATTCGAGCTGGTGTTCCAGCCCTGGTGGTTCCTTACGACGTTGATGGCGAGACGGAGCAGGCGTTTAGGGCGAGCCGACTGGTGGAGAGGGGAGTGGTGCGGTGCTTGGCAATGAGTGATATGACACCGGAAACTTTGAGTACGGCAATCTTTGATGCGCTCTCCATCACTCCGGTGCCGGCGACCTTTGACTTGGAAGGTAGCGCGAGCACCGCACGTATCGTCAGGGACCTCGTCGAGAGTCGCTCCAGACATGCGGTGGCGATGACGTGAGATCTACCGGTGTCGCTGTCTCCGTTCTCCTCAGCGTGAGAATCTGCGTCGTGAGACGATGAACCACCAGATTCACGTTGGTGGCTCGGAACGTCCCGGGTGACGCATGGAAAAATCCAAATCCGCCACACTTATCCTGGTTCGTCACGCAAGTACTGACTGGAACGCTGGTCAGTTCATGACGGGTTGGGCGAATCCCGCGCTCAATGCAGAGGGAAGGGAGGAAGCGTATCGAGTCGGCGTAAAGTTGCGCGCCCATGGTTTTGTGCCGGAACACGTCGTCACTAGCCGCAGCGATCGCACGGTGCAGACCGCTTTGGAGATTTTGCACGTCCTCGGCGTGCCCATTGAGTTGAACACCACCTGGCAATTGAATGAGCGCCACTTGGGAGCGCTCCAAGGACTCGACCGCGCCGCCGCGACATTGATCTACGGGCGCGACAAGTTCCGTCAGTGGAAACGCCAACCCGACGCGACTCCCCCTGAGATTGAGGTTGATGATCTTCGCCACCCGCGTCACGATCCCCTCTACGACGACGTCGATCCGCGACGGCTACCGAGCGGCGAATCACAGAATCAAATGAAGCAGCGACTCCTCGAGGGCTGGACTAGTGTGATTGAACCACTGTTGACCAGTGGCGCGACAGTCCTTGTGGTCGGTCACTGTCACAGCTTGCGAGCACTGGTGACTTTAATTGAGGGTTCGCCGTCACGGGCGCCAGATTCGTTCTCCTCACCCGGGGACGCAATGATCTACGTACGCAGAGGTGAAACGTGGCAACATGTGCCCGAGTATCCCTCGGTCACTCGCTAGCGCCTCATGACGTGGACTTGGCTGTTCGGTCACTTGAGCGCTGGGCCCACCAAGAGGTCTCCTAATGAAGTGTGCCGGCTTCATTCGTCGCCGGCACATTGACCAGTGGCAGATAGATGATGAATTCGCTCCCAGTACCCGGTGTACTCGTGAATTCAACTCGTCCTCCGTGCGCGTCGACCAGCGCCTGGACGACGGCGAGACCCACCCCACTGCCGGGGGTACCGTTCGAATTGGTACCACGATAGAAGCGGCCGAATACCGAGGTGTGCTCTTCAAGGGGGATGCCGCGACCGGTATCACTCACCATGACTCGGCCCTGGTCGCCGTAGGGTTGGACGATGACGTGCACGCGGCCACCGACCGGTGTGAATTTCTCTGCGTTCGACAAGAGATTGACAATGACTTGCTCGAGACGGTGCGCATCGCCACGGACCGGGGTTGGCGAGAAGTGCACTGTCAGATCGACACCACTCTGCACGAATTGAGGAGCGAGACGCGCGGTGGCATTAGAAGCGACCGCTGCCAGGTCCAGTGGTGCCATATCAAGGGCGAGCCCGGCGGCCTCGGCCGAGGACAGGACCCGCAGGTCTTCGATCAGTCGGGTGAGCTGATTCACCTCTTCAGACAGGGACACGACGGCCTGATCGTTGAGTGGCGCGTTGCCCAGGGAGAGGTCTTCGAGCTGCGCGCGAAGTACCGAGAGCGGCGTTCTGAGTTCGTGAGCGAGGTCCGCCACCATCGATCTGCGAAGGGCGTCCTCACCCTCGAGCTGTCGGGCCATGGTGTCAAAAGCAGCGCCTAATTCGACCAACTCGCCAGTGGTGTGTAGAGACCCCACTCGACTGGTTCGGTCGCCGCCGGCGAGTCGCCGCGTCGCCGAAGTAAGAACCCGCAGCGGCCGAACGATTCGGCGTGTACCAAAGATGGAGGCGCCGAGAGCCACCAAGAGGGCGAGTCCTGACGCCACGAACACTGATGTTTCGATTGAATGGCGGAACGCCACTTCTTCGGGGAGCAGGCCCTGACGGGGAAAAGTGAAGACACCTGTCGCGATCGTCGTGGCTCCGACTTTGATGACTACAGACTTGACTGTTCCTCCTGGTCCCGGCGGTTGAACTCGAAGATACGTGGTCGAATTGGCCCGAATGACGACGCCGACGCCAATGGCGCGAACGAGGTCCTTGGAGGACACGAGGTCAATGGGCTTCCAGTCGTGGTCCTTGTCGCGAAGATACGTCGCGCGCACCGAATTTACGATGGCGGTCGTGCTGGCAGATTCGCGCTCGTTGTTCGCGTTGGTGAGGTCGATGTCGGTAAGTAGCAACGTGAGGCTGGCTAAGAGGACGACGGAGGTCAAGGCGACCACGATGGAGGCCAGAGCGAGTCGGACCCCGAGGGGACCTAGCCACTCAGATCGCAACCACGTGCGACGCTTCATTTCGAGTCGTCGCGGGTAAGACAGAGTCGATAGCCGACGCCGAGGACCGTCTCGATCAGCTTGGGATTCGCGGAATCATCCTCAAGCTTGCGACGCAGATTCTTGATGTGTGAGTCGATGACACGTTCATAACCGTCCCATTCATATCCACGCACCACGTTGACCAATTCGTAACGTGAGTAGACGCGACCCGGCATTCGTGCTAGTTCGAGAAGTATGCCCCATTCGGTGGGTGAGAGATTGATCGCCACGTCGTGCAATCGGACCTCGTGTCGCTCCTCATCGATGGTCACGAGGCCATCGCCGAAGGAAAAATAGTTCGATCGAGCGGCGACCACACTGCCGCGTCGCAGGAGCGCATTGACGCGTAGGACGAGTTCACGGGGGCTAAACGGCTTGATGACGTAATCGTCGGCACCTAATTCAAGTCCACGAATGCGATCCTCATCACTCGACCTCGCAGTCAACATCAATATCAGTACGTCAGAGACGAAGCGAATCTCCTTGGCTACCTCGAGCCCAGATAAATCGGGAAGGCCCAGGTCCAATATCACCAAATCCGGGTTGTAGCGAGAGACGAACTCTATGGCCTCAGCTCCGGATCCGGTCGTCAATACGTTCAGACCCTCTCGCTCCAGGTTGGCACGTATGAGATTGCGCAGCTTCACCTCATCTTCGACGATGAGGATGCTGTGGGCCATGAACACTCCTCTTTAGGGCGAGCACGGTGTCGTGAGCCGTTGGCTTGATATTGGAAAATAGTGGAATTCCTGCGTTCAATCTAACGCCGGATATCGAGGTGAGTTGAAAAGTAAGCGACGCATAAGATGAAGTGTCGCTGGGCGTCGAATCAAAGGAAGAGATTCCTCTCGAAAGAGGAGATTGTGAGAACGTATCCGAAGCACAATGGCCTCGACTCACAAGTCAGTTGTCGCGGGCCCTTGGATGGACGACGATGGAATCGTCTTTACGACTCGGTGGTGCAGACACTAGGAATGCGTAGGCTCGGAGGGTGGAGCAGACACTGTACGATCAAGTGGGAGGCGAGCCATTCTTCGAGAAGTTGGTCGCCGCTTTCTACGTGGCGATTGAGCAAGACGAACTGTTGCGGCCGATGTATCCCGAAGATTTGGAAGATTCCAAACGCACGATGGTGCTGTTCCTCTCGCAGTACTGGGGTGGTCCAACGACCTACATGCAAGAACGTGGCCACCCGAGACTCAGGATGCGCCACGCGCCTTTTCGTATCACCAAGATGGCTCGCGACCACTGGATGATTGCTATGTCGTCAGCTCTCGAGAGTGTGCGCTCGGAACTTACCGTTGACCAGTTTGAGGAGATGACGGCCTATTTCGAGATGGCGGCGCATCAGATGCGCAATGTCTGATTGTTTCAATCCGCCTGAGCGGGAACTTAGAGTGAAGGCGTGAGTCAACGTCTGCGTCTCGAAAAGGGCGAAGCGTTGGTCATCAGTGTGACTCCCGTGCCCAAGGGTCTGGCCGCACCTCTTTTGCTTTTCCTTCTCGTCGAGGGTCTCGTGATATGGCTTGCTACTCTGTGGTCCCTCTTGCACCGCTATGAGGGAATCGTGCTGGTCGTCACGGGCATCTTGCCGGCACTGGTGATGGCGACTCGCGCGTGGAGGTGGCGCTCGTATAAAGTCACCTTGACGAGCCAGCGCGTGGTGATCGTTGGAGGAGTATTCGCGCGACATTCAACCCAAGTGAATTTGGGTGACGTGTTTGCCACCCACGCCGACCAGTCGTTTGGCGAGCGACTTCGCCGTCGTGGCGTCGTTATGCTCGAGACGTCGGCCGGCTCGGTCACGCTTCCCGCCGTTCGCCATCCGGCCGCATTGCGAAGATTGGTCGACCGTACTCGCCGCGATTTCGCCTCGTCAAAGTCGCCATCGTGGGAAGAATTGTTTGACGATGTCGACTCCGAAGAGCGTGGGCCCGAATTCGAAGAGTGACCAAGGTCGTGGTGCGTCTATTACCGTGGTGTCATGACTAAATACCGCTGCACGGCCTGTGGCAACTTGACACGTTTCGACGTGGTCGAGACGACCACCGTTCATTCGTTCCATCACTACACGGTGGGTGGTGAGTTGACTATTGAGGAGCCCGAGATTGTGTCGCGATCCGTGGACTCAGTGTCGTGTCGTTGGTGCGGGCACGGACGGGGCGTTGAGGTCATTGTGGAGGAGGAGTAAGAGTGCATTCCTTTGACGCCACGCGTGATCGCCGCGCGCCGCGTTACTTCCAGGGAACGACCTTGGAAGGTGAACTGGTTCAGGGGAATTTTACTTCGATCACCCTCGTGGTAGCGGTCAAGGAGGACTGTCTCGGTTGTCAGAGTGTGCTCGAAGCGCCCGAGGGTGCTTTTGGCGACGTAGCGACCATGATGCTGGCAGCTCGAGCATCGAGTGAACCCTTCTGGAAAACGTCAAAGCATCGAGTATTGATCTCAGAGTCGCTGCTCCAGGAACTCGACGTTCGCTGGCCGCCCTTCTACGTGTTGATTGATCCCTCGAGCGAGAAGATAGTGAGAGAAGGGGTGGTGTTCGCTCCCGAGCAGGTTCGTGAGGAAATTGCGCCTTACTTGATGTGACAGGGGTCCACGAAGATGTCCCTAACTGAAAGGGGCATTGTGTCCGGTGTTGAGTTGTCCATCAGCTGTATCGACTGCGTGCAGCGTTCTACCCCTGAGTGCGGGGATTGTCTTGTTTCTTTCGTCCTGGGCGATGAGCCCGAGGAATTGACGTTGAGCCCTCAACTTGCGGGCGTCGCGGGACTGTTGTCGAGCCAGGGCATGATTCCACAGTTGAGGTTCCAACGGGCCCACGCCAAAGGGTGAGTGTGCGAACGGTATCGTAGGTTCATGGCCCGCCACCTTCTGGTGACCAATGACTATCTACCCAAGACGGGGGGTATCCAGGTCTACCTCCATGAACTCTGGAGTCGCCTCGAGCCTGGTCGAGCGGTCGTGCTCACCGCCTCGTCGCATCGCGACGCAGCCGCGTTCGATGAGGCGAGCGACGTGGTAATCGAGCGAGTCAAGACTCCAACGTTGATATTGCCGTCCCCACGTACCTTGGCGGCTATTGAAGCAGCGATTGATCGCCATCAGCCCGATCTCGTGCTGTTAGACCCCGCGTGGCCACTCGGTCTGCTAGGTCCGCGCCTTTCTCGACCCTACGGAGTCGTTCTGCACGGAGCCGAAGTGACGATACCGGGTCGGTTGCCACTCGTTGCGTCCAGTCTGCGCTACGTGTTGCGCCACGCCGCAGTGGCTGTAAGTGCCGGGAGCTACCCCGAAGCGGAGGCTCGTCGCAACGCGGCTGAATGGATGCCACCCACTATCAACGTCGCGCCGGGCGTAGACACTGAGCGATTCGTGCCAGGCGACCCGTTGCTGCGCGAGGCGGTGCGCACAACTTTGGGCCTTTCACCCTCAGCCCTCTTGGTCAGTTCGTATTCGCGACTCGTGCCACGAAAGGGTATGGACACACTGATTCGGGCGAGTGCGCTGCTGGTTGATTCGTTTCCTACTCTTCAGGTGGCCATCGGTGGTGCGGGACGCGACCGCGAGCGTCTCGAGAAATTGGCGAAGAAGCTCCACT
This sequence comes from Acidimicrobiaceae bacterium, assembly GCA_013044265.1. Classification (GTDB taxonomy): domain Bacteria; phylum Actinomycetota; class Acidimicrobiia; order Acidimicrobiales; family RAAP-2; genus RAAP-2. Next base: position 10,759 of record JABEUQ010000048.1, on the reverse strand, counting down.
CGCCCGTTGTTTTCCTAGGCCGGGTTTCCGACGAAGACCTTCCTACGTGGCTCGCCGCGAGCGATTTGATGGTCATGGACTGTCGTAGCCGGTGGGCCGGACTCGAGCAGGAGGGTTTCGGTATCGTGTTCCTCGAGGCTGCGGCCTCAGGCGTAGCGCAAGTGGCGGGCCGCTCGGGGGGCAGTCACGAAGCCGTGCACCACGGCGTGACTGGTCTGGTGGTGGCGAATCCGCGCAGCCCACGCGACCTGGCTGCTTCAATAGCACAATTGCTGGAAGACGACTCACTTCGCTCTGAGTTCGCCCACCACGCTCGAAACGTTGCCGTCGAGCAGTTCGACTGGCGGGTACTTGCTCAGCGGCTCGGATCGGGGCTTGCGGCCTTCGACAATGGCGCCACGAGTCCAGTGGCCTGAGAGGGTTGTCTAAAGTGGGGGGTGAGGAGGTGTCGTGGTCCAGCGTGCGACGCAGTCAATAGTCGTAGCGGCCGCGCCATCAGCGGTCTATTCAGTCGTGGTGGATTTCGATCGTTACTGCGACTGGGTCTCTGACTTGAAGCGTATCGAGGTGATTGAGCGCGACGATGATGGTCGGGCGTTGGAAGTCGCTTTTCGAGCGGCTGCCTTTGGACGTTCTACCAAGTACGCGCTGCGCTACGACTACAGCCAAGCTCCCGAATCCTTGAGTTGGCACCAGACGTGGGGTGACGTCACCGAAACAATGAACGGCTCGTATCGCTTCACAGGCTCTCTCGAGGTGACCACCATAGTCACCTATGACCTCGAGGTCGCTCTCGCGGTGCCGGTTCCCCAGTTCATCCAGGCCCGCGCCTCGTCTCGCATACAGCGTCATGCATTGGTGGAACTCAAGACCCGAGTGGAGGCCCTCTCGTGAGCGACGTCGCCGTCGGCCTCGACGTGGGCGGCACCAAGGCGCTCGCAGTTCTAGTGAGTCGCGATGGTGAGATTCTCGATGAACTGCGTACGTCGACTCCCCATGACGCTGAAGGCGGCGCTGGCGCGGCAACGGGAAAAGTACTGGCCGAGCAGCTCGTAACCTTCGCTGAGCGACACTCGCTGGACGTGTCTAGCTTGCCGATAGGTATCGGGATGCCGGGCATGGTTCGCCGTGATGGTCGGTTGGCTTTCGCCCCGAACCTTCAGACGGTATCGGGTGCATCGTTTCCCGAACTCCTGCGTGAGTCAATTGGCGCGGAGTTCGTTTATATGGAAAACGATGGCAACTGTGCGGCCTTGGGAGAATATGCCTGGGGGGCGGGCCACGGCGTCGAAAACTTTGTGATGGTGACGTTAGGGACCGGCATTGGCGGCGGCATTATCGCCAACGGTGAATTGGTACGTGGTCAGAGTGGATTTGGTGGAGAGATCGGTCACATGGTGGTCGAAGCACGCGGCACATTGTGTGGTTGTGGTGGATTTGGTTGTTGGGAGCGCTACGCCTCGGGCAATGGGTTAGCCCGCTTAGCATTTGAATGGGCGACAGAAGGTCGATTGGCGGAATTGACGCTGAAACGAGGGGGAGCGCAAAACGTGCGCGGCGAGGACGTCACCTTAGCGGCGAGCCAGGGGCTCGAAGAGGCCATCGCCCTAATGAATGAAGTCGCGTGGTGGCTCGCCCGCGGTTTGGCCAATCTGATTGCCATTCTTGACACTGGTCACTTCGTGATTGGCGGTGGTCTCTCGACGGCCGCCGATCAACTCTTACCCAGCGCACGCGAGTACCTGGCAGAGTTGACCTTTGGTTACGACAAGCGACCACCTATCGTCGTGACTCCGTCGGGCCTTACGGTGCACGCCGGGGCGCTCGGGGCTGCCAAAGTAGCCTTCGATCGTCAGCCATGAAGCTTGGCGTCCTGCTGCCGACGTTTCGCGACACCGTCGAAGATAGTTTGCGGGTGGCTCAGCGCTGCGAAGAGTTCGGTATCGATGGCGTCTTCGCGTACGACCACCTCTGGCCCATGGGCTCGCCAACTCGGCCGTCGTTTGCTCCCTTTCCGGTGCTGGCGGCCGTCGCAGCGCGTCATCCATCGCTGCACGTCGGACCCCTCGTGGCTCGTGTCGGCATGGTTGGCCCTGTGCATTTGATTGAGCAATTTCGCTCACTAGCCGCACTTGCGCCAGGTCGAGTGATTGCCGCACTCGGCACCGGTGACGTAAAGTCGCGCGACGAACTCGTGGGTTATGGACTGAAAGTCACCAGTGCCGATCAGCGTCGAAGCGAACTTGAACTCGTCGCGCGCGCACTGAGAGACGAGATGATGGTGTGGATCGGTGCGGGGGCCGAGGCCACCAATGCTCTGGCTCGACAGCTCGAGGTCGTCCTCAACGTCTGGAACGTCGACACCGATCAAATCGCCACACTCGCCACTCAGGGTCCCGTGACCTGGGCGGGAACACTGCGTGGGAACCTCGACGGATTGCTCGACGAGCTACGTTTCGCGGGTGCGAAGTGGGCCGTCTTCGCCCCCGGCGTGGACGAGGCAGCACTTGGGCACTGGCGTGAACGCAGTGGATGATAAATTCCTTTGATGGAATTCCGTCGCATTAACGGCCTGCCCCCTTACGTCTTCGCGACCATCAATGGACTGAAAGCAGCGGCACGCTCCCAAGGTCGTGACATCGTGGACTTCGGCTTCGGTAATCCCGACTTGCCGAGTCCCGATTTGGCGGTGGAGAAGTTGGCCGAGGCCGCTCACAATCCCAAGAATCATCGTTATAGCGCGAGTAGGGGACTGCCGAACCTGCGGCTCGCCATGGCTACGCGTTACAAGAAGGTCTTTAATGTCGATCTTGACCCCGACACCGAAGTCGTCACGACAATCGGCGCGAAGGAGGGCCTCACCCACCTGATGTGGGTGCTGCTCGGCCCTGGTGACACCGCGATTGTTCCCTCACCGAGTTATCCGATTCACCTGGCGGGACCAGGTTTCGCCGGTGCCCAAGTGATTACGGTTCCGATGGTCGATCCGGGCGCGAGTACGAATGATCCCGGTGACGACTTCTTTGATGGTCTCCTCGCCGCGTGGGAAAAGACCCCCGTCAAGCCTCGTGTCATCATCTGCTCGTTCCCGCACAACCCGACCAGCGCAAGTGTTGACCTCGCATTCATGGAGCGTCTCGTCAACTTCGCCCTCGAACGTGACGTCATAATCTGTCACGACTTCGCTTACGCCGATCTTGGCTTCGACGGGTATCAGCCGCCATCGATCTTGCAGGTGCCACGCGCCAAAGAGTGTTGCGTTGAGCTCTACACCCTGACCAAGTCCTTTTCCATGGCTGGCTGGCGTGTGGGCTTCATGGTGGGCAACGCCGAAATTGTGGCGGCGCTGACCAAGCTCAAGAGCTACCTCGATTATGGTACTTTCCAACCAGTTCAGATCGCCGCGATCGTGGCCATGAACGAGGCTTCGGATTATCCCGATTTATTGCGCGAGGTCTATCAAGTTCGTCGTGATGCCCTGGTCGGGGGACTGAATCGTATTGGTTGGCCGGTGGCCACGCCAAAGGGTTCGATGTTCATCTGGGCGCCGATTCCTGAGCCCTACGCCGAAATGTCGTCGCTCGAGTTCTCTACGTTTCTCATCACTGAGGCCGAAGTAGCGACGAGCCCTGGGGTGGGATTCGGTGACGGTGGCGACCATCACGTGCGTTTCGCCCTGATCGAGAATGAATTGCGCACGCAGCAGGCGATTCGTAATTTGAAGCGTGCTCTGCCCAAGTTGAACTAGTGGCTTCGCGCATTGGTCTCATCGGAGGGCTGTCCTGGGAAGCCACTGCGTCCTACTATCGCTACTTCAATGAATTGCACGTGGGCCCTTCACCCTGGTCACAACCTCCCGTGTTGATTGATTCGATTGATATGGGCACCATTGTTGAGTTACAGCGAGTTCAGGACTGGACCCAAACGGGGTTGATCATGGCGGACGCGGCCCGACGCTTGGTGGCGGGTGGGGCCAACGTACTGGGCATCGGTGCGAATACCATGCACCGCAACTTTGCCGAGGTCGTCGCAGTAGTCGAATGCCAAGTTATCGATATCCGTGTTTGCGTGGCAAGGGAAGTGATCGCGCTCGGCGGCAAGAGCGTTGGAGTCATGGGGACCGCCTACGTTATCGAGCAGGAATTTTACGCCAGCGCAATCGAGGAGTGTGGCGTCGAAGTGCTGCGCCCCGATGCGCATCAGACGAGTGATCTGCAGCGCATCATTTATGACGAGCTCACTCAAGGTGTGGTGTCGTCGACGTCGCGCGAGCGACTACTAGAGATTGCGTCGTCGCTGGTGGCGCGCGGCGCAGATGTGGTCGGGCTGTGCTGCACGGAATTGGGCTTACTAGTAGACGAGAGTGGCGGTGAATTTGCGGTCATCGATTCCACGAAGGCCCACGTGAGGTCGTTGCTGGATGCACTCGAGAAAACGCCGATGAAGTGATCACCATCTACGGTGTCGTCGCCGTAAGTTTCATGATGCTGATGTACGCCCTGGAGAAGCGCGCGCGGATATTCATCGCGGCCTTCGCGCTGGGGTGCGTCTTGTCGAGTGTGTACGGGTTCTTGTCGGGCGCGTGGCCCTTCGGCATTGTGGAAGCTCTCTGGTCGGTCATCGCGGTTCGCCGATTTGTAAATACCCCGAGCTGAGCACTCTCGAGGGAACCGCGCCGAAGGTGGGGAGAAAGAGTTGTCCGCGCGTGATCCGTGCAAGTTACCCGTAGTTCTGAGGTCCCCGGAAGGAATCGAGAACGACTCATACAGTGGCCTCTCGCATCAAACACGGGGTGTTTGATGCGAGAGGCCACTGGTGCGATGGGGAGACACGCTCTAAAAGTCCTCTTATTATTGGGTTTCACCCTAGGGCTCCAAAATAAAGTGAAAATGTCGGCCCTAGGGGTTGACTATTTGTAATTACAGTGCTGTAATAACACAGCATCTTGCGTCGCGTAGTATTGGAAACACTACATATTGTGGCTAGGGGTTGAGAGGAACTATTCTCGCTGCTCCAACCTCAGCCGTCGCACGAGACCGAACAGAGCGCAGTAACTTAAGAAAGAGATAATGAAATGGCCATCGCACCACAGCGCCTAGGAATTGGAATTGGTCGATACTTCACCACCGACGACTGTCACCCCTACGACGAAGTGATTTGGGAGCGTCGCGATGCGCGTATCTCGAACTTCCGTGACGGTTCCGTCGCCTTCGAGCAACTCGACGTTGAGGTTCCCTCAACGTGGTCTTTTAACGCCACGAACATCTTGGCGCAGAAGTACTTTCGCGGCACGCTCGGCACCCCCGAGCGCGAGACCAGTTTGAAGCAGGTCGTGGACCGCATCGTCGACACCATCGCCACGTGGGGTCAGGAACGTGACTACTTCGTAGACGAAGAAGAGTTCCAAGCCTTCAGCGCCGAACTCAAGCATCTCTTGATCACGCAGAAGGCGGCGTTCAACTCGCCGGTGTGGTTCAACATCGGCGTCAAGGGCGTGCCCCAGCAGGGCAGTGCATGCTTCATCTTGGCGGTCGAGGACTCGATGCGTTCGATCCTCAATTGGTACACCGAAGAGGGGATTATCTTCAAGGGTGGCTCCGGTGCGGGAGTCAACCTGTCGAAGATTCGTTCGAGCGTCGAGTTGCTTGAAGGCGGCGGTACAGCGTCGGGTCCCGTTTCGTTTATGCGCGGCGCCGACGCGTCGGCTGGCACGATCAAGTCCGGTGGCAAGACTCGCCGCGCCGCCAAGATGGTCATCTTGGACGTGGACCACCCCGATGTCGAGGAGTTCATCTGGTGCAAGGCCAACGAGGAGAAGAAGGCGCGCGTTTTGCGCGATAACGGTTTCGACATGGACCTCGACGGTAAAGACATCCACTCGATCCAGTACCAGAACGCTAACAATTCAGTGCGTATCAGTGACGATTTCATGCAGGCCGTGCTCGCCGACGGTGATTGGGAGTTGACTGCACGTGACGGGGGCGCGGCCGTGCGCACCCTGAAGGCCCGCGACCTCTGGCGACAGATCGCGCGCGCGGCGTGGGAATGCGCTGATCCGGGTCTGCAGTTCGACACCACCATCAACGCCTGGCACACCTCACCCAATACTGACCGTATCAATGGTTCGAACCCCTGTTCGGAGTACATGCACATCGATAATTCGGCGTGCAACCTAGCGAGCCTCAACTTGATGAAGTTCCTCAAGGACGACGGGCGTTTTGATGTGGAGGCCTTTACCGCCGCCATTGACGTGCTGTTCACCGCTCAGGAGATCATCGTGGGCGCGGCTGACTACCCGACTGAAAGGATTGGTGAGAATTCGCGCAAGTTCCGCCAGCTTGGTCTGGGTTACGCGAATCTCGGGGCTCTACTGATGGCCTCAGGCCTCGCGTACGACTCTGACGAGGGTCGCGCCTGGGCCGCGGCAATTTCCGCGTTGATGACCGGTCACGCCTATGCCGTCAGTGCCCGCACGGCGGGACGCATGGGACCCCACGAGGGCTTCGCTGAGAATGCTGCGCCGATGATCAAGGTGCTCGCCAAGCACCGCGACGCTGCCTACCAGATCGACTCATCGCTAGCGCCCACCGATATTCTCGAGGCGGCCCAAGCCGCGTGGGAAGAGGCGGTCGACCTCGGAACTCGACATGGTGTGCGCAATGCTCAGGCGTCGGTACTTGCCCCGACGGGCACCATCGGTCTGTTGATGGACTGTGACACCACCGGTGTCGAGCCGGACCTTGGTCTGGTGAAGTTCAAGAAGCTCGTGGGTGGTGGAAACATGGCCATCGTCAACCAGACCGTGCCTCGTGCGCTCACCAAGCTTGGTTACACCCCGGACCAGGTGGAGGCCATCATTGCCTACATCGACGTCAATAAGTCAATCGTTGGCGCACCGGGATTGAAGCCCGAGCACCTCGACGTGTTCGCCTGCTCAATGGGTGATAACACCATCCACTACCTCGGCCACGTGAAGATGATGGGTGCGATTCAGCCCTTCATCTCGGGTGCTATTTCTAAGACTGTGAACATGCCCGAGGATGCGACCATTGAGGACGTGGAGAACTTGCACCTCGACGCGTGGCGTCTGGGCGTGAAGGCAGTCGCCATCTACCGCGACAACTGCAAAGTCGGTCAGCCTCTCTCGACCGCGAAGAAGGACGGCGAGTCTTCGTCGTCGGTGGTCGCGACCGACTCAGTGGCCGCCGAGCTCTACACCAAGATTCATAAGCTCGAGACCGCCCTGGAACTCGCTAAGTCCGAGGGCAATCACGTGCTAGTGGGCGCGGTGCGAGAGCGTCTGCCACGTCGTCGCGTATCGATGACATTTGCCTTCCGCGTGGCGGACTGCGAGGGCTACGCCACCGTTGGGGAATACGAAGATGGTCGTCCTGGTGAGGTCTTCCTTAAGGTGTCTAAGCAGGGCTCGACCCTGGCGGGAATCATGGACGCCTTCTCCATCTCGATCAGTCTGGGTTTGCAGCACGGCGTACCGCTGGCGACCTATGTACGCAAGTACGTCAACATGAAGTTCGAGCCATTGGGCATGACCGACGACGCAGATCTGCGTATTGCGACGTCGCTGGTGGACTACATCTTCCGCCGTTTGGCCCTGGACTACTTGAGCCCGAGTGAGCGTGAGGAATTAGGTGTGCTCTCGACGAGTGAGCGTATTCAGCCCACCTTGCCCGAAGTCGTGGAGCAATCGACGCCGACGGTGGGCGTAAGTGATGAGACGACGTTAATCGAACTCATTGAGCGGACGGCCGTGCAGTCGCAATCGGTGAGTCGAGCACCGCAGTCTGATGCGCCCATGTGCTTCCAGTGCGGCAACGCCATGCAGCGTGCGGGGTCGTGTTACGTCTGCTCGAGTTGCGGAGCCACCAGCGGTTGTAGTTGAAATCTGGAGGGCTTTACCTGTCTCCTTTGACGCAGTATTCAGTACCAGTTGTTACCTAGGTACTGCTGACGAAACTGGGAATCGAAAGTGCCTCCCTCTGGCTGACGCCGGAGGGAGGCACTTTTCCGTGGCGTCACTTGGAATTTTTTGGAGTAGTCACTCACTTCTTGACAGCTGCACGGGATGCACTTATCGCTGACCTCGATCTAGGAGGCAACGTATCGGTGTGGCGCCAATCCTCAACGTCAGGGTTTAATGCCATGAGTCGCTGATGCTCGAATCAATTCATCTCGGAGGTAGGGCCATCCAGTGGTGACTTCCGGACCGTTCATTGTCATTGCCGAGCTGGTGGAGTCGGTATGCAATCTGGAACGTGACTACTGCTACCACCTCGAATACGCACCACGGGGATGAATTGTTTACCTGGATGGGTGGTCGAGGAACTGATTCTTCCCTTCCAAGCGGCATCCATAAGGATGCAGGCGGACCAACTGTTGTCTCTGGGACAGGTCACGCAAGAGCGTTCCTGCGGATGCCCGGTGGCGCAAAAACTCGCTTGGGCGAAAACCTGTTGAAACAGTTGCGTTAACGGCATGATGTTAGGTAGTGGCATGTCCAGCACCATGAATAATGAGGAGAGAGGGGAACAATGGTCGAAGCAATTATCGATATCTCGGAAGCAGTGGAGATTGCTCCGCGAATCTGGTGGGTTGGTTCGATGCTTCCCCAGGGCAGATTTCAGAGCCACGTGTACTTGGTTGAGCAGGGGGACCAGTCGGTGTTGATCGACCCGGGTTCTGCTCTCAACGTGAATGACGTCATGCGCAAAATCGAATCAGTCGTTGGGCTCCACAACGTTCGTTGGATTGTGTGTTCACAGGCGGACATTGACGTCGTCGCTGCGTTGCCCCAACTCGTGGCTCGAGGGCTTCATCCCGAAGCCACCATTGTCACCCACTGGAGTAACGAATCATCGATCGTTCACAGTGGAACGTCGCTTAGTCATTGGCTGATTGAAGAACACCACTGGCGACTTGAGCTCAAAGATCGAACTCTCGAGTTCCGGCTCACCCCGTATCTACCTGCAGCGGGGTCGTTCAGCACATTTGATCAGAAGTCTGGGACGCTCTTTTCATCCAAACTTTTTGGAGGATTTGCGGAGGATCAATCGTTGTACCTGGGGCCCCAGGACGACTTTTCTTCGATTCGAACCTTTCATGAGTATTACATGCCCAGCCGGGAGATTCTGACCAGAGCCGTTCACCAGGTTCGTGAGTTGACGATTTTACGAATAGCCCCCCAGATCGGGCACGTAATTCCGGAGGTATTGGTCGCGCCGATAATGGAGATGTTGGAGCATCTGGAATGCGGCGTTTTCCTGCTGACGCGAAACGATCCGGGGTTGAACTTCCTGCTCGCAGCAAATCAGACAATTCACGACGTGATACATACGATGGTTCGGGAACAGAATTTCTCCACGGTGGCCGCATATTTGGCCGGTGTTGCCTCGAAGACTCTAAGCGCTGAGTATTTTGAATTGTGGGCCGGAGGCGACGAACGATGGTTCCAGTTCGACCAGAGTGATTCGTTTGCCGGTCATTTTGCGCAACCGCCCGATGACGTCGTCAGTGTGCTGAGAGGATGGGCGTCAAGTACTGGCAGGCGACTGGTTCTTCCGCTCACGTCACCGAAGTCAGGAAAGATTGACGGAGTTATGGTATGGGGTTTTCGGGAGCCGCGGGTTCTTAGCGAAGCATCAATGTCCGTTTTGTCACAGATAATTAGCCTCGTGGAAGTTGGACTTGAACGCGAGATTCTTCATCGTTCGCTCGATCTGGAGCGCACCGAGTGGCACATGCAAGCGATTCACGACTCGCTCACCGGACTGTACAACCGGGTATCGCTCGAGGACTCATTCCATCGACTCGCGGCCTTCGATGATCGAAATCTGTCGCCGCAAATGGCGGCGCTCCTGATTGACATTGACTACTTCAAGAGAGTAAATGACATGTTCGGCCATGCGGCGGGTGACGTAGTGCTGCAACGGGTGGCGAAGGCAATCTCTCAGAGTGTCCGACCGAGTGACTTGGTTTTCCGGTACGGGGGAGAGGAATTTCTTGTGCTCATGTCGAATGTCGATCCCACGACGGCCATCAAAGCAGCCGAACGAATCCGAGGATGCGTTGCTAATTCTGGGGTCGAGGTGCCAACCGTGAGCGTCAGTGTAGGAGTCGCACTTCGCTATCCGGGGGAGGTGCACCAACCCTTGATCGCCCGGGCTGATCAGGCGCTATTTCTCGCTAAGAGCAATGGTCGCGACCGAGTTGAGATTGCCCTTTAACGGGTTGATTTCGGAACATTTCGAAGATTGTGGCCTTCGCTCGTTCATCGGGGAGTCATGGCTTGATGGGAGAACCGACACCGTTCCTATCAATGGTGGCGATACATTACCTGAAGTCGTCGAGTGGGCCTGCATGACGATAATCGGCAGTGCAGGGTGGAGCATGATTGACCTCGTTGAAGACCGGCCGCCGCAGCCACAATTGTTGAACCGTTCGCCACAGCGAGACGTCCCGATGCGCAATCGGTACGGCAACTCAATGCAACGTGCTTGTTCGTGTTAGGGATGTTCGAGTTGTTGACGCTACGAGCGGTTAATCGTAAAATCTGGACGTCTTTACCTGTCTGCTTTGATGCAATATCCAGAACCAGTAGTTACCTAGGTTCAACTGACGAAACTGGGAATCGAAAGATCCCCCGCGAGGGGGCTCTCGTGACGAACTGACCTGAGATCAGCGTCCGCGAGATGAGTAGCGCCACGGACAAGTTTCAGGTGCATTGTGGTGGAGGGGCTAATGC
>JABEUQ010000047.1 GCA_013044265.1 Acidimicrobiaceae bacterium | reverse complement strand
ACGGACGGTCTTCATACTGAGGAATTTACGAGCAATTGCAAGGAATTTACTGGGTTTCCGAGGTCGAAGGCGCGCCCCATAATTCGGTTTAGGAAACCGCCGCTCTCTCCATACTGAGCTACGGGAGCGTTGCCCAACGGTCCAATCTTGGTCCAATCTTTGGAACGCTGTAGATGTCGCGTTGGGACACAACAATGATACAGGCTCCATCATTCCAACAGGATTACATTCTTTCCCGTACAAGACTGAATGGATGTCGTCGCATCTCCAGAAGAAAATATCGTCCGACCTAGTTATCCGCACTTGCCACTGGGGGCTGCCACGATGGATTTATATTCCGGACCGCTCGAGCGAACCCCGCACCCGAGAATGGAGTGACTCTCCGTCAGATGTTACGCGTGCGGTGTCTACAAGTCGCCCCTAAAAGAGAACTGTGCGTCACGATCGTGAGGTCCGATTCTCTTACCATGCCAAAGCCGTTGTCGGTTGTGACAAGGTGCTTGACCCGAGCGACATTGCCGTGGCTGCGTGCACCGCATCATAGGACCCGAGTCCTCTTCGCATCAGAGGTTGCACCTTGTCGGAAACGTCTTGCAGTTCAACAACACCCCAAGCGAAGTTCGTGAGGACATCAGTCCATGCCGTCGACAAGTTATTGGCGAGACGATTCGCACGTCGAAGCGCGCGCCCATCTTTTCGCATATCCCGGGCTCGCTTACTTCCGAACTGTTCTCGTATTGCGATTTTGTACGCGGATTCAGCCAGTTCCAGTTCAAGAAGACGGTTGAAGTAGATGTTCGTGCCGTTCACGGCGAGTTCGGCCAAGTAGAGGTACGCAGCTTGATGTCGTGGCTGGCCGGTAAGCATGGCGTCCACGACGAAACTCGTATCAAGAACAGCCGAGTCCGGCGGTAATCGACCCGAGGAGTCGAACGCTACGACACTTCGCTCTATGGGCTGGCGTCCCCGAGAGGACAATCTACCGACCCCGAACTGCTTTCACGAAGTCTACGGACGTCTTCGTGCGAACTCGAGACTTCGCGATGACCGATGCTGCGCGATTCTCTTTCTTGACCTTCGGCTGAACGATGGGTACTTTCACCGTGGCCGCTTGTGATTTCTTCTTTACTGTTGCCACCATGCCCTCACTCTAGTCACCGCGAAGACCTCAGTGGACTTGGTGTACGTCCCGCTTCGTACGGCCAGCAAATCTGGACGCTGATGGACGTACCCGTACATTCTGGAAATACTCTCCAGGTGCCCGGACCGATTGTAGAAAGTTGTTGATCATGCTGGAGAGTACAGGTTACGACGGGTTCTAACTCGGCTCCCAGATTGATGCGGGATTCACAATCAGAACCGAGTTGATCGGGTGAATCACGCTAACGGGGTGGCATTGAGGCATCCAACTTTCGCCAGAGTGACTCCACGGCATCGGGTGTCAGGGGTCCGGTCGCGTTGATGAGTTCGATGAAACTGTGCCCACCTGAGATGAGGACGCCCTCGTGTTCATACGGCCCTTTACCCCTCTTGAAGTGCAGGCCTTCCTTGATGCCCCACATGGCCTCAACGAACGCCAGCACGGGGTGCACCGTGACGCTGGGATCGGCGATGACCTGCGCCACGGGGATTACCAGCCGGAAGATCTTGGCGATTTCCGAAGTCCGGTCCTTCCCGTCCACCGTAAGGTACTTGCGCGGGTCGGTGCTCGGGAACCCGGGACTGCGGTACTTGATCTCCCCGGTCCATTTCTTCGAGTCGATTATCCACACCCCAGTGGAGGCGACAACGACGTGATCGATGTTCGCCTCGGAGTCTCCGGGCACCTTACGGTCGGTGAGGACGTGGGCTCCCGGGGCGAGGTCCGCGGCCAGGTACGTACCCATGAGGTACTCCCCCTGGGCACCCTTCAAGTTGTTGGCGCCGCGGTAGCGCTTGTCCTGGCGTAACGCCGAGGAGCCCGCTACCGGATCCGCTGATGGCGTGGGCGTAACCATCTCTGCGGGCCCGCACGCCAAACAGCGCACTCGCTGTCCCCTGGGCTGGGATGCGTCCGTCCAGCCCTCGGCACCCTTCTGCACCATTCCCCCGCAACTACCGCACAGGGCGCCGTTACGCGAGAATGTTGTCTTGGACCAGGCCATCGTGGTACCTCCTGCGCTCGACGAGTGAAGTGAGCTTCCCCTTCTCGCCCAGAGAAAGTGAAGCGCGTGGCATGATTGCCATGCCACGGAACGACACCAATGATATGACGGCCCTGAGTAGCCAGCCCGCACCACGTCCGCGTGTGAAATGAACGCACCTATCACCGACGACGTCGAACGCGCAGTCTCGGTCAGACAACGCCAGTTGAATTTGAAGCCGTGTTTCATGTCGTTGACGAAGAGGACGTCGCGGCGTGGGACAGGTCAAACTGTCAACTGAACCGACAGCAGCGCCAACCAAGTCCCCACTCTCGTCGCTCTGGAGTAGTTCGAGAACCCCGGACAGGTCAAGATCATTGTGGCTTACCAGAGTCCTCCATTAGTGTCTTGCCAGACACATCAAGAACCATTCCGGTGGCCCGTCCTCATCCCGGACCTATGGATTTGCAATACTTCAGGGGACGTCAACCATTCGCAGTCTCACTCGTCGCGTTCCACTCGCAGACCACACATTACGTTCAGCACCTACTGCTCATCGACATCATCGACGGCCGACTACCGATGCCCGATGCCCGATGCCCGATGCCCGATGCCCGATGTCCGATGTCCGATGTCCGATGTCCGATGGACGCATCATCCCACTCACAGAACCCGTCCGACTCGGGCTCGCCGCCTGGCTCGACTACCGAGCCGAGCGTTGGCCCGAGACGAAGGACCCCTACATGCTCGTCTTTCAACAGACCGGGCCACGCCTCACCCCTCCCGGAAGGAACCTTCCCTGGAGGAAGGCCGGGGTGACCGCGCAGGCACTCCGCACCGATTGCATCCTCTACGAGATCCAGCAGACCGGCGGCGACGTGCGCCGCGTCTGCGACCTCTTGGGCGTCAACATCGAGACCGCCATGCACTATGCCCGCACCGTCGCAGAACCACCGGCCCCATCCAAGGCCCTCGACGTAGTCGAAGCAGTCAGCTCGTCACCGCGATGAGCTTTTCGGTGATGAGTGCGAGGCCGAGGCCGATCATAACGATGCCGGAGAGGATGCCGACGATTTTCGCGGCCCTGGGGCGGCGGGGGAGAACGACTGCGGTTCCGTAGCCGACGGCGAAGTACACGATCGCGCAGTTGATGACGTGGAGGACGCCGAGCGCGATCATCTGCATCCCGACCGGCCACGCGGCCCTGGTGTCGGCGAACTGCGGGAGCAGTGCGAGGAACAGCAAGAAGACCTTGGGGTTGAGCAGGCTGACCCCGATACCCTTGGCGAACAACCGCCCACACCCGGACGGAGCGCTCTGCGACTCCAAGTCGGGCGTGACGGGATGCCGCAGAGCCGAGATGCCCAGCCAGATCAGGTAGGCCGCGCCCGCAGCAATCAGCAGCGTCATGACGACTTCGGAGGCGGCGAACAGCGCTGCGACTCCGGCGGCGACGATGAACGTGGCCGCCAGGTGCCCAGTGAGCATCCCCGACACCGCGGGAATCACGCCCGTCCGGTGCCGAAGCCCCGAGGCAATCGCGTAGGCCCAGTCCACGCCGGGGGTGATGACGAACAGCATCGACACGCCCCAGAACGCCACCATCAATTCGACATCCACCAGCTACTTCCTCCCACGATTCCCGCCCACGGAAGAAGATTATGCGAACTCTGGTGCAATGTACTTCGAGAATAGTTGCAATGATGGTTATTATGGTAAAGAATCTTGAGTATGGATGCGATTGACCGGGAGATTCTCTCTGTGCTTCAGGGGGATGGGCGGGCGACGATGACCGATGTCGCCCAGCAGGTCGGGCTGAGCCTGTCGGCCTGCCATCGGCGCTTTCGCGACTTGGAGGCCGCCGGCGTGATCCGAGGGTTCAGCGTCGATCTCGATCTCGACCTGCTCGGGGTGCCGTTCGAGGCGCTCGTGTTCGTGACGATGAAAGCTGGTGACGGCACGTCGGTTGCGGCGTTCGAGGACGCGGTCGCACGAATCCCGAACATCGTCCAGGCGCATCGCCTGTTCGGGGAACCCGACTACCAGCTCTACGTCGCTGCGACCTCGAAGCAGCACTACCAGGAGCTCTACGACCAGCAACTCTCACAACTGCCGGGCGTGCAACGGCTGACCTCGACCCTGGTGATGAAGACCGTCGTCGCCCACCACGCACCCGTCTGACCCCTGACGCAGGAGAAGAAACAGACATGACTGAGACGAGCTTCACTTCTGAGACGCAAGCACGGATCGAGCAGAGCTTCGCCAAGCAGGGCCTCATGTCTACCCTCGGCGCGAGACTCGGGCAGATCACGCCCGGCGAGGTTCATATCCATCTACCGATGAGCGGACGGGTGACCCAGCAGCACGGGTTTTTCCACGGCGGCGCGACCAGCGCGATTGCCGACAGCGCGGGCGGCTATGCCGCACTCACGCTGTTCGATCCCGGTTCTGCAGTGCTGACGGTCGAGTACAAGATCAACCTCCTCGCTCCGGCCCGAGGTGACGAGCTCGAAGCCGTCGGCACGATTCTCAAGTCCGGCCGCACCTTAACCATCTGCCGTCTGGACGTGTACGCCCACGCAAACGGAGCACGCGTACTCGTCGCTGCCGGGCAGCAGACCCTCATCCGCATCGATAACCCGTAGGAGGAACTCCCGTGATGGAAGCAAATGAACTGCAACGCCTCTATCTCGAACTGACGACCGCGCACGTCGCTGACGCGATCATGCGCCTCGGCTTCCCTGTCAGGCAGGCACCCGCGTCTGTGACCGCGCTCTGGGAGGATACGCACCTCGTCGGGCGCGTTCTCCCGGCCCAGCACACCGGCAGCGTCGACGTGTTCCTCGAAGCTATCGAACACTCGGAACCGGGCGACGTGCTCGTCGTCGACAACGGCGGCCGCGACGACGAGGCCTGCGTCGGAGACCTCGTGACCCTGGAAGCAGCCCAAGCCGGACTCACGGGCATCATCATCTGGGGCCTGCACCGCGATTCCCAAGAACTGCGCACCATCCGCCTGCCCGTGTTCAGCCAGGGCGCGCTCCCCGCCGGTCCGCAACGGCTCGACTCGCAAACCGCTGACGCGATGACGATTGCTCGTGTCGGGCAGCACACGGTCAACCAAGAGGACTTCGTGCTCGGAGATGACGACGGCGTTCTATTCCTCCCGCTCGAAAGCGCCGCCGACATCGCTGAGACCGCAACCGCAATCCGCGACACAGAACGTCGCCAGGCAGTACACATGCGCACCGGCCGCAGTATTCGCGAACAGGCACGGTTTACCGATTTCCTGACCGCACGCGATGCCGAGGGGATCACCTTCCGTCAGCATCTGCGCGCCATCGGCGGCGAAATCGAAGAATAGGTCCCCGTTCGTAGCAAAAGGGTCCGCATGTGCCCCGAACATGCGGACCCACACCCCCGAAAACACCGACTACATCCGCAAGTTCCCGCGATTCACTGTTCAATTTTCCTGGACTTGCGGAGGTCTCATCAAAATCGCGACAACTTCGTTGGGAGGGCTCTAGCGGTCGTACGGAGATCGATGTAGTTTGCTTCCCAGTTCTGGACGATGCCCGCCGCCCCTTCTCGATGAAGCCTCAGTGCGAATGAAAAGTTTTGGCCATCCGCACAATCATCTACTGCGACGCCATCCGCCCAGTGTCGAACGAAGGCTTGAATTGTAGGCAAGGTCTTCAAGATACTCCCGAGACCCAGAGGATGAAGGATCTCCCAGCGATCGATTTCCTTGCCCTCGAAAATTGACACAAAAGGCACAGAGGAGAGACCGCGATCGACAACCAAAGTTGGTTCTGCGGCGTTGCCATAGGAAGATAGTGCCTTTCCCACTGCTTTTCTCGCTGTTCTGCCGTGCGGCTCACCAGAGCGTACGCACAGCTGACTTGGAATTCTGTCATTTTCGCAATAGCAGTCGCACCACGTTTGAAGTATTGGAAATCGTCATAGGCCTGGAGCATGTACGGCCCGAGTGCTGACGGACCCTGTCTCCGCAACAACAATCTGACCTCCGTCAACCTCGAACTCAGTTGGAGCCCACAACAGCGGCGGCCGAACCGAATCGCGCACGGTGATGTCAACGGTGCTGACGAAGGCGGGGTTGTGCATTGGGGTAATTTGCTTTGTCACGCTTACGCCACTGGAGTCATCAGCAGTAAGTCCGTAGATGATGGTTCCGCCACCCGAGTTTCACATCGCGGTGACATCTCTTAGCAACTTCAGACGAGCGGTCTTTCCCCGAGTGGCGCGTCCAATTTGAACTCGAGGGCGACTGTCTCTGTGATGCCTTGGTCGATTAATTGTTGAACATCGGAGACGTCACGAAACCGCATACCTCTATCGTGCCCCAATACTGTGACCCATCGCTGGTGACAATGTCGCCGGGTAACGGTCACTTTGCAATTCTCCTTCGCGACATGGCCTAGAGTCCTTCCGCTGACGTGCCAGGCTAAGAACGCGCGAGGTATTCGACCCGACGGGTTCCACACCTCCATTTTTGGAGTCGAAAAAATCTCACGCTTCGATGCCTAAATTTAATATCGTCCATACCTCCAGCGCGGTTGCGGCGGAGGGGATTATTCCTGCGCGATTTTTGCGCTGTTACGAATCTCTTTAAGTTCGTCCTCGAGGTCTCCCATGGCCTCGCCACCGGCCATCAAATCAAGGACCTGCTCCCGAGTTCTCTCACCCTTGGACCATTCGTCGGCCATCGCCCCGCGAATCAAGACGGCAAAGTGATCGCCCACCGCCAAAGCATGATGAACGTTGTGTGTAACAAAGACCACGGCGACCCCTCGCAACTGCGCCTTAACAATCAGGTGCAAGACCTTCGCTGCTTCTTTCACTCCAAGAGCTGCCGTCGGTTCGTCGAGAATAAGCACAGTGGCGCCAAAGTACATCGCTCGAGCAATCGAAAGAGCCTGGCGCTCACCGCCGGACATTCCGCCCACCAAGGCGGATCCATCCGTCACGTTGGTAATCCCCAAACTCCGAAGTTCCTCTAGAGCCACCCGCTCAGCTTTGCGCCGATCAAGTCGACGCAATATGCCCTTGCCCTTCGTCGGCTCCTCTCCCAGGAAGAAGTTGCGACCGACGCTCATCAGAGGTACCGTTCCTCCATTCTGATGAACGGTCGCGATGCCCACATGAAGAGCTTCATGAGGACCTGCGAACCGGTGAACTTCGCCGTTCACTAGGAGTTCACCTGTCGTGGGCTGGTGTACGCCCGACAACACCTTGATCAGTGTTGATTTACCCGCCCCGTTGTCACCGAGGAGGCACAAGACTTCACCGGCGGTCACCTTCAATGACACGTCCTTGAGTGCGGACACACCGACGAAGTTCTTCGACACCGATCGAAGCTCAAGTGAAGGAATGATGGTCACTTTCAATTCCCCTTCTTGACGTCACGGGCAATCGCGGCTTTACGGAACCAGTTATTGGACAGGACGGCGACAAGCAACAGTCCGCCGATAAGTGCATTTGACCAGTCGGTGTCCCAGCCGGTGAAATAGATGCCTTGCGTCACCAATTGATAAGTAAATGCACCAAGAACCACTCCGATGATGGTTCCAAAGCCACCAGTCAAGAGAACGCCACCAATGACACAAGCGATGATGGCATTGAAAACATACGCCTGCCCATTGGATGCCTGCGAACCGTTGTATTCCACAGCTTGGATGATGCCTACGAGTGCTGCAGCCATACTCGTCGCCATGAAGAGACCAATCCGAACTCGAGAGGTTTGCACGCCTGCTCGGTTGGCGGTCTCAATATCCCCACCAAGGGCGGTGATCCAGTTGCCCATCCTTGTGTTTACAAGTATGTGGTGACCCAGTGCCGCAATGGCCAGCCACCAAAGAATGGAAACGTTGAATTGGTCCCAGTTCGAAGCGAAGAGTTTTCTCACGGCCGAAGTGGCGGTCATATCGATCGAAGAACTTCCTGTGAGGAGGGTAGATCCACCCAATGTGATTCCCGTGAGTAATAGTTGCGTTCCGAGAGTAACGATGAACGAAGGCAGCCTCGTTCGCGTCACCAGAATACCGTTGAGCAGTCCGACCAAGGCGGCGATCATGAAGGCGATGATGAGTCCGAGCCAAATGTTGTAGTGCCAATACCCGACCCACGCGGCGGTGAACATCGAACTGAAGGCGAGGACCGAACCCACGGAGAGGTCGAATTCTCCGGCAATCATCAAGAAACCAACAGGAATCGAAACGATACCCAGTTCGGCAGCCGGATCGACCCATGTCGAAGTGCCCGCCAGTCCGTGGAAGACTGGTTGAGTCGTCACTAAAAAGAAGAGGTAGATGGCAACAAAGCCCACCAGGGCCGAGAATTCCGGCCGATACGCCAGTCCAGATATCGACCGCTTCCAGGATGGCGTTTCAAGTATCGCCGCCATAATTCACCTTTCAAACGCATTTCTTGAAGTACCGCGTTAACGACTGAAATTGCCTATTTCAATTCCAAGTCTGAACGTACTACTCGCGGGCCTCGGTTTCTGACCTGCTTCTGCAGGCCAGAAACCGAGGCCAGGCTGGTCGGGTGAACGAATATCTTCGCCCACCTTTGTCACTTGACTATCGAACGCCCAGGGCCGCACCGGCAATGGCCTGCCCAGCATTTGCGTGATCAATAACGTTGGGACCAGTGGGGATAGCGGTCGACGGGATCAGGCCGAACTTCGCGTACTGGAAGCCAACCAGGATGCCGTAATAGCCCTGGAGGTAGGGCTCTTGGTCGATGGTGAAGAGTTGCTTGCCAACCTTGATTCGGTTCAAGATGTTGGCGGAAAGGTCGCAAGATCCAAGCGCGACGGAGTTAGTCTTACCAGCGGAAGCCAAAGCAGAGGCAGCCGAGTCGGCGTCACCTGCGCCAATCGTCAAGACGGCGTCCACCGATGGGTTCGATAGCACATAGCCCTTGATAGCTGCGGCAACCGCGGTCGGATTGGCGAAGGAAGACGAAGGCAGGTCAAGTTCTTTGAATTTTCCGCCGCCCGCCAGAGCCGCTTTCTTCATTCCATTGCACCGTTGCTCGGACGTGACAGTTCCTGGGAGTGTGTTCACACAGACTTGGTTCTTGTATCCATCCGCGATGAAGGTCGCGCCAGCCTTGATACCGGCGGCGGTGTTGCTCTCGCCGACGTAGGTGACAGCGCCGTCGGCCTGCCAGTTCGCTCCATTGTTATCCTCGACCACGATCGTGCCGGCTTTCTCCATAGCCTTGATGTACTGAGTTTGTGTGGTCGGGCACCAGACGGGGATGACCGCAACCGTGGGGTGCGCGGCCTCAATGGTCTTAGTCAGTGTGCCGGCGTCTGGGCAGAAGTTGTTGTAGTTCTGGAATCCGTACCATTGCACGCTGCCTCCCGAGGACCTGATCGCAGACGCAGCAGCTTTGACGCCGTTGTGAACCGTGGTCCAGAAAGAGTCAGTCGGTGCACCCCCCAAGAAAGCGACGGTCACCTTCGACGGAATCGCCCCAGACGATGCACCAGCGGTTACTGCAGGCAGGATTCCCGCTGCAACCAACAATCCTGCGCCGAGCGCAATTGAAATTTTCCTTTTCATTTCACTCCATCTATTCGTGTAACGCAAATGGCGACATTCTCGCCCCCCTTATGGATTCTCAATCTGACGCCGCTTCCCAGCGCTTTCGAGATTGAGACTTTTTTTTCTCGGCTATTTCTGGTTCCTCATGTGCTCCCGTTCAAGCCAAAGACCATGGTGTTTCAGTTCATCGCTGAATGAAGTGTTTGCGCGGCAAACTCGAGACCTTCCAATTGACCGAGTTCAAAATCTTCGTGCTCGATATTGCAGTGGATCTCCGGATTCGCGACTTCCAGTGCCCGTAGGAATTTGCCCCAATATGCAACGTCGTGACCACGCCCCACCGCGACAAATTGCCACGAAGGATTAGTCGGCCACGCGTTGCAGACGTAGCGACCACCAAGGGGCACTTTCGTCTCTTCGGGACCGAGCACTCGAAAGCGTCCATCCAGCACGCCATTGACTTGGCAGTACTCGTCGTTGATTCGAATATCTTTGGCTGCCGCGAAAAACACTCGGTCCCCGAGGTATTCAATCGCCTTTACTGGATCGATACCCTGCCAGAAAAGGTGACTCGGGTCCATCTCGGCACCGACATTGGTGGCTCCCGTCTCTTCGATCAGACGAATCATGGTGGCGGGGTTGTACACAATATTGTGCGGGTGCATCTCAATGGCCACCTTGACCCCAGCATTTACCGCCAATGCATTGGTCTCTTTCCAATATGGAATCGCCACTGTGTTCCACTGGTAATCGAGAATCTCGGTGTAGGCACTGTCCCAGGGTTCAACAACCCAGTTCGGCGTTGAACAACCTGCGTGTCCACCAGGGTTGCCCGACATTGTGATGACGTTAGCGACACCCAATTTACCGGCCAATTCAATGGCATTCGACACGTCCTTGGAGTGCTTCGCACGCACTTCGGGGTCGGGGTGCAAAGGATTGCCGTTCACGTTCAGAGCGGTGAGTTCCATGCCGTACCCGGCGATCTGCGCCAAGAAATTGTGTCGACTGGTCTCATTGGCCAGAAGTGAATCAACCGGACAATGAGGTGCGGGAATGAACCCACCAGCGTTCAACTCAACACTCTTCAATCCCATTTCGGCCAAAATCGACAACGCTTCGTCGAGCGTCTTATCGTGAAGGCATGCCGTATAGGCACCTAATTTCATTTCATCCCCCCGGAGTATTCCTGGCTGTGGCTATTTCGTATTGGTTACATTACAAAGTCCTGACACATTTGTCAAGTAATTGTCTTTACATTTGTAGTACCTGCATTTGATGCATAATCTGATGTACCGCACTATTCGGTGCGGCAATTGGAGAAAGGGAATGAATGCCGATCAAAGATCCGATTTCTCTCGACCGTGACAGTCCTATTCCCCTCTACTTTCAGATCGCTCAGCAGATTGAAGCCGCTATCGAAGGCGGTGACCTTAAGCCGGGTGAGACCATATCTAGCGAATTCGAGTTGGCCGAGCTTCTCGGCGTGAGTCGACCGACAATCCGCCAAGCAATTCAACAACTTTTCTTGAAGGGCTACGTGGTGAGACGTCGCGGCATCGGGACGGTGGTGATCCACCGACGAATCCATCGCTCAGCCTCCACATCTAGTTTCTTTGACGCTCTCGTCGCGTCTGGCCGCACGCCGCGCACTGAAGTACTTTCCCTAACCGTCGAGCCTGCTCCAAACGACGTGGCTCGGGCCCTGCTTCTCTCGAACGGCACTTTAGTGCTATCGGTGACTCGAATCCGCTACGCCGACGACGAACCTATCGCGCTAATGATGAACCACATTCCTACCGATATCTTTGACTCCGTTCCGACAAAGGCGCAACTCGAAGGTGAGAGTCTGTATTCGCTAATTCGTAGACACGGCATCGAACTTGACTACGCGAATCAGGAGATCGCCGCTCGTGTGGCGACACCAAAGGAATCGAACGCCCTCAAGTCAACACGGGGAGCGACCCTATTGACAATGTCTCGCACCGCCTACGACACGACGGGCCGGGCAATCGAACTCGGTCGTCACGTCTATCTCGCCGACCGCTACTCCTTCGAGATGACGTTGCCCATTCACTAGGCGCAGGAGCGATCGTCACTCGTATATTTCGGGCTTGGCAGGTAGTGTCACTACGGCGCGACCACCCTGGGTGAATGAACGAAATGTGGCCTCCGCCACCGCGGTTGCCACGAACCCGTCCCACGACGACGGTCCAGCGGCGACACCTCGATGCATGGCGTCGATCCACTCCTGCAATTCACGGTCATAGGCTAAGTTAAATCGCTGACGCCAATCGACGGCTATGTCCGTCGATCGCATCGCGAATCTCTTGAGCGTTACGAGGCCTCCATCGCCCAGCGCCGCAGTACCCGTCTCTCCAATCACTTCGGCTCGAATGTCGTAACCGTAGGCGATATTGACTGACAGTTCGACATCGATGACGATGCCACTTTTCGTCTCAAAGACGAGGATGAGCGGGTCTTGCACATCGGGCAATCGGCTTGATGTTCGTGGACGCATCACGGTGGACGCGACAATTTCATCGTCTGTGAGCTAGCGAATGATGTCGGCGGCGTGCACCGACGAGTCCTTTATTGTCAGTTCAGTCGTCTAAGCATCGGGGACGACAGGGTTGCAATGAGCGGCGTGAATGATGAGGGTTTCGCCGATTACGCCGCTGTCCAACGTAGCTTTTAGCGCCCGGTATGACGCGTCGTAGCGCCGCATGAATCCGACTTGCACCAAACGAAAGCCAACCGCTGCTTCCGCTTAAAATACCCGCCATGCGTCGGCTACATTAGTGGCCAGTGGCTTCTCGCAAAAGACTGGTTTGCGAATCCGCAGACAAGCAGTGAGAAAATCGGCGTGGGTTGCACCTGGCGACGCAATCAATACTGCGTCCACGTCACTGCGATTGATGAGATCGAGGCCGTCACCCACGACGCAAGCACCCTGCACGCCATCAATCGATGCAGACGCCCGCTCAGTATCTGGGTCACTGACGGCCGTGACCACGGCGCCCGACAGTGAGTTCCGTATGCGGCGTATGTGATCGCCACCAATCCCTCCCGTACCGATGACTCCGATTCGAATACTCATGTATTGCCTTTTTTTATACAATCAGGGGCGGTGAAACCCGGCATTGAAGAGACTTACGCCAAGCACCACCATTCGCACAATGTCCACTTGTCATTATGCGACATTGACTAATCCATTGTGGGGCTATTTGAAAAACTCCGTTGCTCGAAATCTTCATAATTGCGACTATATGTCTTGACAACATAATGTGCTATTATAGGAGATGAGCAAAGTCGATGTGCGTACGTGAGTTGCGCCGTTGATCCCAGTTAAGAGGGTGATATTCATGTCCAGAACTTCAATCGGAGTAGCCGTGATCGGTGCAGGAATGGCGGGTCGCGCCCACCTCGCTGGTTACCGCGCCGCGAGCACCACCTTCGCCCCTGGTCTACCTAACATTCGACTTGTGGCCGTAGGCGATTCCAACGAAGAATTCGCTCGTGACGCTGCTGACCGTTTCGGCTACGAACGTGCCGAGACCGACTGGCGTGCCATCGTCGCTGCGGACGACATCGACGCCGTGAGCGTCGTCTTGCCCAACTCCATGCACCGTGAAGTCGTCGAAGCGTTACTCAACGCTGGCAAGCACGTGCTCTGTGAGAAGCCCCTCGCGCCTTCTTCCGCTGACGCCGCCTCCATGGTCGCCACCGCCGCATCGCATCCCGAACTGGTTGCCGCCACTGGATTCACCTTTCGCACCAATCCGGCCATCAACGCAATCAAGCGCGAGTTCGACGAGGGCCGCCTCGGCGCCCCCTACTTCTTCAATGGGCATTATTGGTGCGACTACGGGTGCGACCCCCAAGGACCCATCTCATGGCGGTATAAGGGCGCACCCGGTTCGGGTGCCCTTGCCGACATCGGTAGCCACCTCATCGACGCCGGCGAATTCCTCTTCGGTCCGATAGTGGAGATCCGTGGGGGCACTTTGACGACCGTCGTCGCCCAACGTCCCGTGCCGTTGGGGGTTGCCGTTGGCCACGCGGCTACTGCCGTCAGCGACCAGTACGAGCCGGTCGAAAATGACGATGTTGCCACATTCACCGCGTTCTTCGCGTCGGGTGCCGTTGGCACTTTTTCTGCGTCACGTGTCTCTCACAACTTGCCAAACTCGCTGGGCTTCGAGGTCTTTGCCTCGAAGGGTGCCGCCACGTACGACCTGGCGCGCGCCAGTGAATTCGGCTTCTCGGACAATTCGCCCAACGCCACCACCAACGGCTACCGCCAGGTCCTCGTTGGTCCTGCCCATCCCTACATCACACGTGGGCTCGCCATGGACTTTCCCAGTGTGGGTGTCGGCCAGAATGACCTGTTCGTCTTCGAGACCCGCGCCTTTCTTGAACAGATTGCGGGCATGGACGACTTGCCTCACGTACCCGACCTGGCCCACGGTTTTCGCAACTTGACCCTCCTGGACGCGGTCGTGAAATCAGCTCTCTCTGGTGGAGCGGCCGTCACCATCTCCTAACAAGTCGGCTGAACTACGCCCCGCTCCCCAGCCCGCGGCGTAGTCGTCGCAACGAGGACCGTGGCCACAGCCCCCTCTGTAGCCACGGTCCTCGATTTCTTGCAGCCACAATCGAATCGCCTAAGAGAACTAATCCGACAACCTCGTAGGGCGATCGAACCCCAAACGATTCATGACCAGCTGACTTAGTCGATTGATTTGACCCACGCTCACACCCATCAAGTTCGAACTGGCATCCGCCTCCACTCAGGAGGCATGATGTTCCAAATCGGTGTCAAGGAAACTGGGGGCAGACCCTTTCGAGCGAAAGATGTAGCGGCCACTTGCGACGCTCTCTGCGGGGTTCATACACGATCTTGTGCTGATGAAGCGCGTTCTTCCGTACAGAGATTCAGGGCCACTATGAAGCTTGGAGGTGGAATCTGACGAAGTGTGGGATAGATCGGATTGGCTCTCCTTGACGAAGACGCCGGGGAGAGCCCAGAGAGGATTCTTCCTCTATGACTTGAGCAGCGGCTACCTGCTACTTGCTACGTCGATGACACTTCAAAGGGGCGGTCGCGGTCTAAGGTGATGTCGTGGTGGCCTTGCGTCACGAGCGTGCCATCCGCGTCCAGAGTAACGAAAACAACGCGCTCGATTCTCAAAATTGTCTTATGCGTGATCATGTTGCGTACCTCGGCGCGCATCGTTATGGAGGTTCGAACGAAGGCGCTAGCCCGCAGTCCCATCTCAATGACGTCGCCTTTGCGAGCGGAGATTACGAAGTCAATCTCCGACATGTATTTCGTAACAACGTGGTGGTTATCAAGTTGGACGATGGAGTAAATAGTGGCCTCTTCGTCTATCCAGCGCAGAAGGCTGCCGCCAAAGAGTGTTCCGTGCGCATTCAAGTCCTCGCGACGCACCCATCTTCGGGTGTGGAAGTCTATGTCATCGCGAGACGCTTCATTCACGGAAGATCCACCCTAATCATTACGCGATTCCAATCTCTCGCGACTCCAAAATCGAAAGGTGCGGTCACTAGATACCCGCCACAACACGACACTTGTGCCCTAATTCAGGTGACTCCACGCACTGATTCGACGCTCTATCTCCTCACGCATGAAGACGCTCGACTCGCGTGCGCGGTCCTCCCAGGCGAATACGCACACGGTCATGATGCCGTCAAACCTTAAGAGGCCCAACGTCGAGAAGAACTCGTCCCAATTAATCTCTCCCTGGCCAATATCTAGGTGCTGGTGAATGCGAGCGGTCGATCCTGGCGGGTTGATGATGTAGCGAAGTCCCGACGACGCGCGAAAGTCATACGAATCTGCCACGTGCAGGTGCGTCATCAATTCGCCGGCGTACTCCATAATCCCCCTAATGTCGCCGCCCTGGTGAAAGGTGTGCGGCGCGCAATACAAGAACGAGACCAGGGGTGAGTTGATGCCGCGAATCAAGTCCACCGCGAGCTTGCCATCCTCGATGAAGTCGTCGGGATGCGGCTCGAGTCGAAGCTCCACTCCCTCGCGCTCGAAGATCGGCAACAGTTCCTCAAGGGATCGCCAGAACATCGTCTCACTGAGGCTGGATTTCTCCGGGCGACCGTTGAACTCAGAGTTCATAACGTTACAGCCCAACTCAGCAGTGATCTGGATCGATCTCTTCCAGTAGCGCACCGCGGCCTCGCGTTCGTCCTCGTCGGGGCCCGACCACCGGAACAGGGGCAGCACCGACGAGATTTCGACGTCAGCCGCGCTCAACGCCTTTTTGAAGGATTGAATCCCCGCCGTGTCGATGCGCGGGTGCAAGAAGAAGGGGATGAAGTCGTGGCGCGGTGACAATTCGATGTACTGATAGCCGAGATCCGCGACCAGGCCCGGCAACTCTTGAAGCGAAGTTGTGCGAAACATGTAGGGATCGATTGCGAGTTTCATCGTGATCTCCAATCAGTGGGTAGTGAGTAAGATTTCTACTTGGCCGTGGGAAATGAGAAAGAAGCGCCGGAAGCTTCAGTGAACTCGGGCCAGCGCGACGTCACGACCTTGCCACGCGTATAGAAGCGCACACCCTCGGGCCCGTGGATGTGGTGATCACCGAAGAGGGAGTCCTTCCAACCTCCGAACGAGTAATAGGCCATTGGCACCGGAATCGGAACATTGATACCAATCATGCCGACCTGGACCTCACGGTGAAAACGCCGTGCGGCTTCGCCACTCGAGGTGAAGATTGCGGTGCCGTTGCCGTAGGGGTTGGCATTGATAAGGGCAATCGCCTCGTCGACCGAGTCAGTTCGCACCGTCGAAAGGACGGGTCCGAAGATCTCTTGCTGGTAGACATCCATGTCGGTGGTGACGCCGTCGATCAACGTCGGTCCCACGAAGAAACCTTCTTCGAAGCCTGCAACCTTGTAGCCGCGACCGTCGAGTACGAGCCGGGCCCCCTGAGCCTCACCCGACGCCACGAGAGATTCGATGCGTTTCTTGGAGTCGACGGTGATCACCGGGCCCATCTCGCTCGAGGTGTCACGGCCCGATCCCACCTTCACTTCTTGCGCCAACTCGGCTACGCGGGCCATGAGCGGGTCGGCGACGGCGCCCACGGTGACGGCGGCCGAGATTGCCATACAGCGCTCGCCCGCGGAGCCGAAGGCCGCGGCGACCAAGTGCTTGGCCGTGAAATCGATGTCGGCGTCGGGGAGAATAATCGAGTGGTTCTTAGCGCCTCCCAGGGCCTGAACTCGCTTACCATTGGCCGTGGCACGACCATGGATGTAGCGCGCGATCGGTGTGGAGCCCACGAACGAGATTGCCTTAATGTCCGGGTGATCTAAGAGTGCGTTCACCACCGAGGCGTCGCCCTGAATCACGTTAAAGACACCGTTGGGCAGACCAGCCTCCTTCCACATCTCGGCCATCAGCAACGAGGCGCTGGGGTCGCGCTCAGAGGGCTTGAGGATGAAGGTATTGCCCGTCGCGATAGCGACCGGGAACATCCACATCGGCACCATGGCCGGGAAGTTGAAGGGGGTGATTCCCGCTACCACGCCGAGCGGTTGGCGATAAGAGAAGAGGTCAACGCCACCCGAGACCTGGTCGGAGTACTCGCCCTTCAACAGAGTGGGCAAGCCGCAGGCGTACTCGACGACTTCGAGGCCGCGTTGGACTTCGCCCGCTGCGTCAGATAGCACCTTGCCGTGCTCGTCGGTGATGGCCGTCGCGAGTTCGTTGACGCGGTGGTTCATTATCTCTCGGAAGGCGAAGAGGATCTTGGCGCGCTGGCTCAACGAGGAGTTCCCCCAGACCGTGAAGGCCGCCTTGGCGGCTGCGACGACGTCGTTCACCTGCTCGGCTGTAGCCACCTGCAACTGTGCCTGCTCCGCACCTGTCGCCGGATTAAAGACGGTTGAAGTGTTCGCGGTCACCGACGAGACGTGCTCGCCGTTAATCCAATGTCCGATGGTCTTCATTGCTGTTTCCTCTCAGTAGTGAGTTCTAGATCAGGGGTCGCTGGATGGCCTTGTGAGCCAGGTAGCGCTCGTAGGCTTCGCCCGTAGCGGTCTGGGAAGAGACTTGGGCGACCGACACGTCCCACCACGACTCCGAACTAGGTGCGGGCACTAAGGGATCCGCGTTGACGTGGACCATGACCGGACCGCTCAACGACTTGGCTTGGACCAGTAGTTGGCGAAAGTGCACCAACGACTCCGCGCGCAAGACGGTCACGCCCAGACTCTCAGCGTTCACCGCCAAGTCGACGGGCAGGACTTCGCCGTCGAGGCGTCCCGTCTCGGAATTGCGGTAACGGTACCAAGTGCCGAAGCGGGGCGAACCGACTTCGTCGGATAGTGCGCCAATGGAGGCGAAGCCGTGGTTCTGCACGAGCACCACGATGACCTTGATCTGCTCCTGCACTGCGGTGACGAGTTCCTGGGCCATCATGAGATAGGAGCCGTCGCCGACCATGATGTACACGTCTCGGTCGGGCGCGGCCATGGCCGCGCCGATGCCGCCAGCCACCTCATAGCCCATGCAGGAATAGCCGTACTCCACGTGGTAACCCTTAGGGTCGCGGGTGCGCCAGAGTTTGTGCAGATCACCGGGCATGGATCCCGCGGCACACACCACAACGTCGCGCGGGCCCGACAAGTCATTGACCGCACCGATGATCTCCGACTGCGCCGGCAAGGGGCCATGACCCAGGTGATAGGCCGCCTCCACGACGGTGTCCCATTGACGAGCCAAATCGGTGGCGTGAGCGCGGTACGAAGGGTCAACCGCCCAGTCGCCTAATTGCTCGGTCAGGAGATCCAAGGTGACGCGGGCGTCGCCCACCACCATCGAACCAGCGTGCTTGGCTGCGTCGAAGCCGCCGATGTTGATGTTGACAAACTGGACGTCAGGGTTCTGAAAGACCGTCCGCGATGCGGTCGTGAAGTCGCTGTAGCGCGTACCGATACCGATGACCACGTCGGCTTCGCGCGCCAGAGAATTGCCTGCGGTCGAACCCGTCGAGCCGATGGAGCCCACGGATTGCGGGTGGGTGTAGGTCAAGGAACCCTTCCCGGCTTGGGTCTCGGCGACTGGGATACCCGAAGCCTCGGCGAAGCGACGCAGGGCATCAGTGGCTTCGGAGTAGATTACGCCGCCGCCAGCAACGATCAGGGGCTTCTTGGCAACTCGTAACATGGCGATGGCCCGCTCGAGCGAACCGCCGTCGGGCACCGGGCGGGTGATATGCCAGACGCGCTTGGCGAAGAATTCCTCGGGCCAGTCGTACGCTTCGGCTTGCACGTCTTCAGGCATGGCAACAGTGACCGCGCCGGTCTCGGCGGGGTCGGTTAGCACGCGCATTGCTCCGAGCATCGCCGACATTAACTGTTCGGGCCGCATCACGCGGTCGAAGAATCGAGAAACCGGACGAAAGGAATCGTTGACGCTGGCGTCACGTTCTACGGGGTGTTCGAGCTGCTGGAGGACCGGATCCGCGACACGCGTGGCGAAAATGTCGCTCGGCAGAAGTAACACTGGGAGGCGATTGATCGTCGCCAAGGCGGCCCCGGTGATCATATTGGTGGCACCCGGTCCCACTGAAGCCGTGACGACCAGAGCGCTCAGACGGTTGCGCATACGCGCGAAGGCACTCGCCATGTGGACCATCGCCTGCTCGTTGCGACCCTGATAGTAGGTCAGTGAGCCCGGCGCATTGACTTCCTGCTCCCAGAGTGCCTGCCCGAGGCCAGCGATGTTGCCGTGCCCGAAAATACCGAAGCAACCCTCGAAGAGCTTGTGCTCCACGCCGTCGCGCTCCGAGTACTGCCTGGCGAGGAACTGGATCGTTGCCTGAGCGACGGTAAGTCGAAGGGTTTTCATGCTGACATCCTTACTGTTCACTCCGGGGCTAGCGCTCGCGGATCGAATTCGAGATCGACCCAGGTGGATCGGACCCAGGCGTGCGCTGGGTCATCGCAAATCTTCCACGCCCGTGGGCCCGGTCCCGCCATGGAATTGAGGAAGTAGAGATCGTAACCGGGCACCGCCATCGTGGGCCCATGCCATCCGTGGGGAATCAGTACGACGTCACCGCTACGTACTTCGGCGAGAACGTCGATTGGCCGATCGGGTGTGCCATAGACCCGTTGATAGCCCATAGCCTTGTCATGCCCCTGCTCGTTGAATTCGAAATAGTAGATCTCCTCGAGTTCAGACTCGCCTTCGCGAACCTCGTCGTGCTTGTGGGGTGGATACGAGGACCAATTGCCTCCGGGGGTGACGACTTCGCAGGCGATCAGGCGTTCCGCGTCGAAAGTCTCGGTCGTGCAGAAGTTGACCACCCGTCGCGAACTCGAGCCCGCTCCGCGGTACTCAACCTGAATGGCCGACTTGGGCTGGTACGCGAAGGGTCGGCTCGAGGTGGCCAGGGCGCCCGGCAGAGCGAAGCGACCACCTTGT
>JABEUQ010000046.1 GCA_013044265.1 Acidimicrobiaceae bacterium | reverse complement strand
GCTGACTCGGTGGATCGTGAAGGTGTTGACCGACGGGCCGTTGTGCTCACAGCTGGAACTTCACGGACCCCTGAGTTGCGTACGGCGTTTAACATGTAGCATTGTTATCTACGTGACTACGCAGATAGATGGAGACCCGACAGAAGAGCAGGTCGACCTTGCGGTTGAAATGCTCAAGCTACGGAACGTATCAACGGACTTTGGACAACTTTCAACCGAGTTTAATGGCTTATAAGTGACTCCTCCTCTGGGGTTGGGGAAATTGTGGACGATTCGCTTCTCTAACCGCCCGCGCATCGATGGATAAGGCGTAAAGCGTTATCCACAACGGCGCGAGCTTCGACCACAAGGCCCCCAAGCGGGTGCGGGTGCCGCTATCCTTGAATAAGCATTCCTCCGTTGATCTTCTACCCGGTAAAGCGTTTCCCGCCCACGGCCAGAGCCAACTGAAGGCTGGATAGTTACAGGCGAAGCCTCGACCCCGATTAGCCGGTTAATGCTATGACAATTCTCCAAATGGAATCATTCTGGGGTTTGATGCAGATCGAGTTACTTAACCGCCAGAAGTGGATGACCTAGTTGAACTAGCTAGCGCAATGGCCGACCATATCGTCAACTTCTACAACCCCGCCCGTCGACACAGCTCACTCAATCTCCTCAGCCCGACGAGTTTGAGTTGCTAACCTCAACACACAACCCGGTTAGAACTCTCATAGGGGTGACTCAGTAGATGGGGAGCAGGTCAACCCTCATGTGGGTATGGTCGTGTTCTTTGATGAACCTATCGCTTCAAATTCTCTGGGTGCGAGGTAGCCAAGAGAGCTATGTAGTCTTTCGAGGTTGTGGAAATTGGAGACATGGTCTGTCATGGCAATAGGTACCTGGACGATTGTGGTCCAGTTCTTCCGGTTGAGAAGTTCGGCCGAAATGACACGATCAAGACGTGCATTGATGCGCACTGGTGCCGGCGCTCGGGCTGAATCGAACTCTGGCCGGTCACCTGGAGGAAAGGACTTGACTGTCTAGTGCGCTCGAACTAATAAAGTGCTATGCGTATTAATCGGGATGGCGCCCGGGATGCCTGCACGTTTACCCGGTGCATCTGATGCGAGCAGTTGTTGCATTGCAGGATCTTCGCTGTCGTCAATCTCGGATTCCAAGCATGTCAATGGGTGAGGTTGCCCGACGCGCCGGTGTGAGTAAAGGCTCAGTCACCGAACATTTCGTTCCGAAAGCGGACCTGATCCATGCGGTCGTGGCGGAGGTGCTCGACTCGATCACGGAGTTCTTGGAATCTCGCTTGGGTCGGAGGACGCCTGCAACGTTCGTCGCGTATTACATCCTCGCTTGGGTCGAGTGTTGTCGGACGCATCTGCGGTATGTGCGCGCCCTTGGTGAGACCTGGGGCAACTCCCGAGATGAGACCGGGCGCTTCAGCTTCCACGAGCGGGTTGCCGCGGGCGAGTTGGCCGATGGCAACTGCGGACAATTCTCGGCTCAGGTGAAAGCGGTCACCAAAATGGCCGCGCTCGACGCCCTGCTCGGTGAACCTGCGGGTGTCCCCGAGATCGATCTCGAATCCTATGACGAGGAGTTCGGCTCGTTGTTTGAGCGTGCGACGAAAGCAAACCGAAATGGCGCGAGTCGTTACGTATTTAGCTCAAAATGTCGACCGGACCGGAGAAGATATGACTCTCCGAAGCCAACATTGTGTGGGCCCCGTGTCTGACGTTTGCGCGGAAAAACGATGAAGCCCTACTACCAGACCCATGAGGCGGGGTCCCTATTCCTTGTTCTGGTGATTGCGTTCTTAGGCATGGAGATCATCCAGCTTTTCCGTCAGCGAAAGTGGCGCAAGCACGCTACGCGGGTCGCCACACCGGCCTTTTGGGTCGGGGTAGTGCTGTGGACGGTAGCGGCCGCCGTGATGCTGCATGAAGGAGGAAGGATCGCGCCGGGAGCCGGAATGGGCGACGGGGTGGCCGTGTTCGTCGTCGGCATGGTTCTTTTTGCCGGTGGCGCCGTGTTGCGCTGGGCGTCCTTTTGGGCGCTTGGGCAGTACTTCACCTTCACCGTCGACGTAAGTGCCGACCAGGACGTTGTCACCAGGGGTCCCTACCGCGTAGTGCGCCACGCCGGCTATACGGGTGGCCTGTTGGCAATGGTTGGCATCGGAGTCATATATGCCAACTGGGTCGGACTTGTAGGCTTTGTCGTTCCTTGTCTTGTGATCATCATCTGGCGTATTCGGATTGAAGAGGCAGCGCTCCTTTGGACTGTGGGCCCGGCGTACCAGATGTACGCGACGCGCCGCAAGCGTCTCGTGCCGTTCGTCTGGTAAGCGCGTGCAGGGATATCGCTCTCGCCTGCCACTCGGGCCACCACAGCGACTGGATAGCCGGTTCGCGTGCCGAGCAGATGCGTAGGCTGCGGCGTTGTCGATGTACTGGAATCCGGCGCTGAGCGAAGGGCTCACTTCACCAACTTCGCTAAGGGTCCATCGGGGGGTGTCTGGAAGGCACCGAGGCCTAGAGCGGTACTGCGACGCCGTTGTTTAGCATGATTATTTCCATGGCTCTCGTCTTCTCGTTCACTATTCTGCAAGTTCGCCGTAGAAGTAGGACGCAGTGACCCCACCGTCCATGAGGAAGTCGCTTCCGGTAATGAAAGCACCATCGGGCCCCATGAGGAGAGCTCCGACCGCACCTACTTCGTCTGGCGTCCCGCCACGTCCGATTGGACAGAGGTCGATCATCCGACGGTACCCCGCTCCACGAGGGCCAGTTAGCTCGTCTCTGGCAAGGGGCGTAAAGATGATTCCGGGAGAGATCGTGTTGATGCGGGCACCGCGCTTCCCCCATCGAACGGCCTCGGCCATCACCCGGAGGGAGTTGCCGCGCTTGGCGAGTTGGTAGGCGTTTAACGAATCGGTCACGATATCAGTGTGGAGAAAGGGGAGAGCCAGCAGCTCCTTGGCAGGTGTCGTCGCCAGAGCAGTATTCTGCTCCTCGCCGAGCGCACCGAGTCGGTGACCGGACTGAGACGCGATGACTACTCCGGCTCCGCCGGGAGCGATGACATTCCCGAACTCCTCAAGGACGACGGCCGTCCCGTAAAGATCAACGGCGAGGATCGCAGCCGGAGAGGCCTGGCTCGGTGACACGCCTGCTGCATGAATCATCCCCGTGATGCTACCGAAGCTCGTTGCTTTCCGGACGAGAGAATTTACCGAATCGCGTGAGGACACGTCAACAGTTGCGGTGCTCACCTCAAACCCGGCGTTGAGCATGACCTCGGCTGCAGCTTGGGCGTTTTCGATGCGAAGGTCTGCGAGCACGACGTGCTTCCCGGCGCTCACCCGTCGGGCGATGGCCTGCCCTATTGAACCGGTTCCGACTACGACTACTACGTCACTCATGGCGAGCTCCTCCTTGTTGACTCGACGAAGCAAGGGCCTATCGGTCTTCTGATCTCAAAAACTGGGATATTTCCATTGAACGATACGTCCAGACGTTGAGGAAGTGCCCGGTTATACAGGTATTGACAGGGCCTCCCTCGTTCTCGACGAGGGGTGTAGCTTGGGAGTATGGACGGAAAGTCGGAGATTCGAGAGTTCTTGGCCTCCAGACGGGCACGCCTCCGTCCGGGCGATGCGGGTCTGCCTGCTTACGGAACCCACCGGCGAGTGCCTGGGCTTCGCCGGGAGGAGGTTGCGATGTTGGCTGGTGTAAGCGTTGACTACTACACTCGGTTGGAGCGAGGAAACCTCCAAGGTGCATCGAGAGAAGTCCTCGATTCGCTTGCTCGTGCACTCCAACTCGACGACCCTGAGCGCACGTATCTCTTCGATCTCGCACAGGCCGCCAACGAAGACGGTAGATCACGTCGTCGGAAGATGCCAAGCCAGCGAGTAAGACCAAGTGTTCAGAGGATGCTCGATGCCATAGTCGGTGCTCCAGCCTGGGTACGCAATGCCCGACACGATTTCTTAGCGGCAAATCAGCTTGGCTTCGCCCTCTACTCAGAGATGCTCGCCGACCCAATTCGCCCGGCGAACAATGCTCGTTTCGTGTTCCTCAACCCACGCTCGCAGGAGTTCTTCGTAGACTGGGATCGAGCAGCCGACGACATTGTCGCTATGCTCCGCTCCGAGGCGGGGCGGAGCCCTTACGACAAGACACTCGCTGACCTTATCGGTGAGCTATCGATGAGGAGCGAGACGTTCCGGACTCGGTGGGCTGCACATAACGTGCGCTTCCACCGCACTGGTCGAAAGCAGCTCTGTCACCCTGTAGTCGGAGACCTCGACCTATCGTATGAGGCAATGGAGCTTCCTGGTGAGGACCTTACGGTCCTCGTCTATACGGCAGAACCAGGGTCACCATCTCAGGACGCACTGAACTTGCTGGCGAGTTGGTCGGTCACCGTCGACGATTCGGGCCGTACCGCAGTACATCACGCGACGACTCCGCAAAACCGTCTCGGCGAGTCGGCTGAACCTAGCTGACGGGCTGTCCACGATCAATGAATCGATCGGAGCAGTGATAAGACGGCCCGAAGATCTCTTTGTCAACGGTGAAAGTACACGAAAGGAAGGCTCATGAGAGCAACGGTCATTCATGGTGCAGGAGATATCCGGGTCGAGAACGTCCCAGACCCAATCATCCAGGCAACCACGGACGCCATTGTCCGAGTAGTCGGAGCCTGCATCTGCGGGAGCGACCTCTGGCCGTACCGTTCGATGGCCGTGTCCGAGCGTGGCGAACGCATTGGCCACGAGTTTGTTGGCGTCGTCGAAGAGGTGGGCTCCGACGTGTCTGGCCTCATCAGGGGCGATTTTGTTGTTGCTCCATTTGTCTGGGCCGACAGCACCTGCGACTTCTGCCAAGAAGGACTGCAGACTTCTTGTCGGTATGGTGGCCCTTGGGGACGCAACGGCATCGATGGCGGTCAGGGTGAGGCGGTGCGTGTGCCCCATGCGCAGGGAACACTTGTGAAACTTCCGGTCGGTGAGGACACAGCACTCTTAGCGTCGTTGCTGTCATTGTCCGATGTATTCCCGACGGGTTATCACTGTGCTCGCACCGCAAGGGTTACCCCACGCACCACGGTTACCGTGATTGGGGACGGCGCTGTTGGGCTCTCTGCGGTGCTGTCGGCAAAGCGTCTTGGTGCTGAACGGATCATCCTTATGAGACACCACAAAAAACGAACGGACCTCGGACTCCGGTTTGGTGCGACCGACATCATCGCCGAGCGGGGGGAGGAGGGTATCGAGAAGGTGCGGGAGCTGACTGGCGGTGATGGTACGCACCGGGTGCTCGAGTGTGTCGGCTTGAAGGACGCCATCGAAACTGCGTTTGCCGTCGTGCGTGATGGTGGCGTGGTCAGTCGGGTTGGGGCGCCGCAGTACGCCGAGGTTCCTATGGATTTTGGGGTGTTCCCTCGGAACGTTACACTCACTGGCGGAGTCGCT
Source organism: Acidimicrobiaceae bacterium (assembly GCA_013044265.1). GTDB lineage: Bacteria > Actinomycetota > Acidimicrobiia > Acidimicrobiales > RAAP-2 > RAAP-2. Next base: position 68 of record JABEUQ010000046.1, on the reverse strand, counting down.
CCGGCTCGGAGTTACATCGACGAGCTGCTCCCTGACGTGCTCGAGGGCAAAATTGAACCGGGACTGGT
>JABEUQ010000006.1 GCA_013044265.1 Acidimicrobiaceae bacterium | reverse complement strand
GGCAGATGCATGTTGCTGCAACTCGCGAATCCCAATGGTCTCCATGTGCGTCAATTGTAGCACAAGTACTTTCACAGCTCCACACTCTTGAACTTCACCCTTCTGCTCTGCGAAGGTTGCCGAACGTCACGATTTAGAAACCGCTGACACCCCATGGCTTGAGTGCCTCGTTTAACCAAGAGAAGCGGACGCGTTCTTGTTCGAGGCGAACTGCGTGGCCGTAGCGGTCTTCAATGAGATTGTGGTACAGCGCGTTCTCGGCATCGTCGAGGTTCGGCAACGCACGAGTGGTGGGGCTCGGCTCGGTGACCCACTGGCGGGAGTGGGCGAGGAGTGTTTGATGATCCATCATGATCGAACGTACGTGTGCGAATCGAGTCCGCAACCGGCTCAAGATGTCAAAGCCGTGCGTGTCGATGTCGCCCCAGTACACGATGTCGCGACTATCCATCCACGGAATTTCCTGCAAACCAGCGAGGCCGAAACCGGATCCGAAGACGACGACTGCATTCGGCACCGACGGAAAGGCGAGATAGGTGATCTCGTTTTCGATAACAAAAATGGTGTCGGCGACGAGCTCGAGATGGACAAGCTCATCGGTCCGCAGTGTGACCTCGCTGATTTCCTTCGGGAATTGCGGTTGCGGATTGAGGAGGCGAAGTCGTGTGTACGAAGGTTTGGGTTTAAAGCCGAACCGGCGAGCGAAGTCGGCGGCGCTGTAGTCGGGATCAATTCGGTGCGAGGGCAGCACCACCGATAGAAGTTCGTCGAGCAGCTTACGATTGTGGTCCACGAATTTGGTGTCAATTCCCTCGACATCGATTTGGCGCAGGTAGACGTCTTCGGTGTCGCTGGCGACGACCCAGGTGACGGTGGCCAGCACGTCACCCCAAATGTTCTGGTGCGCCACTGCACGCAACGGATGAGCGACGACCCAGGGTACGAGCGAGGGAATTGTTCCTGTCGTCTGAGTGAGAATATCGTCGAGCGAGCGAACCTCGCGCTGTGTGCCAATGAGCGCGCACAGTTGTTCGAAGCTCTCGATCCGCACTCGTGCGGGTACCGAGTTGGAACCGAGGTTCTTCCCCTTGAGAGCGCGGTACGTGATCGAGAAACGCTCCGCGCCTCGACCGGTGTGGCTATCGCGTTGGAATACTTCGGCCCAGCGGACCGCTTCACCGAATTGATCGAGCAGCTCGCTTGCCGTCGGCGCTTTCACGGGGAGTTCGATCGGTGTCCACGTCACGTTCCCGGCGTAGTCGCTGAGGTAGCTTCCCGTCGACCATCGCTTTCGCAAGGTCATGATCACGTCACTGACGTTCGTCCAGGTGGTCATGTGCCGAGGCCGTCGACAACGCCCTCACCCTGAGTAGACACCCGGCTCGCGTCGTTGGTGAAGGAGCCGCGCTCGAGACGACGGTGCCGGTACTCGGTAATCGATAGGCACTGGAGTCGCGAATAATTACCGTTGGGATTGTCGACATATCCGACGGCCGCCACGTGTGGCTCGATCACGTGAATCTTCTGGAGGGGAGTCACGATTAAGAGTTGTAGTCCGAGACGGGTAAAGAGGCGTAGGGCGTAGCGGGTCGATACTTCCGAACCGCGACTGAACGCTTCATCGATGACGACAAATCGAAAAGCCCTCGATCGTTCGACTCCCCAGTCCAACTTGAACTGATACGCCAACGACGCGGCCAAAATCGTGTAGGCGAGTTTCTCTTTTTGACCGCCCGACTTGCCCGCCGAATCGCTGTAGTTCTCATATTCGACGTCGTCGGCCCGCCACCGCTCGGAAGCGGAGAAGAGGAACCACTGTCGAACGTCGGTCACTCGGCGAGTCCAATTACGATCTTGTTCGGTGTTGCCCTCTCGACCCTTGAATCGGTCGATGATGCGCTTGACCTGAAGGAACTTTTCCTCAGAGTACTGGTCCGAAGCGTTCCCGCCGATTACGTTGTCCGTACAGGTGCGAAGATCAGCACGGAACTCACGTACTTCAGTGTTGGTTGTCTGGTTCGCCATCAGTCGGATGTAGCGACCCTCGTTGTAATCGATGCCGGCTAAGGATTCATTGATCGTCTCGATGCGGTCCTGGATCTGCTTCTCGTGCTTGTTGAGCTGGGCCGAGAATCCGGCGATGTCACGGATCGCGTTTTGATTGAGATAGTCCTTGAACTCACGTTCGAAACGGGGAAGATCGTCGAGGGCTACTTGTTGATGAAGCTGACGATACTCTCGAGCCGATGCGAGCGAGTCGTCAAACTCGGCCGTCTCGTGTGGGTATTTTGCTCGAAAAGATGCCATCGACCTCACGATGCGTTGACCAAGTGAGCCCTCTTGTTTGGTGATCGCGTTGAGCTGGTTTACCAGAGAAGTGTTGATGCTTTGATGGATGGCAGCAAGAACTACGGCGTCGGGATCCGATCCGTCCAGCTCGGTGGCCACGGCGAGGTCAATCTCAGCGAACCATTCGCTGGCAACTCCCACGGCCTCAGCATCGGACAACATTGCCCCGACGCGATTCATCTCGGCGCCTGCGGAGCGTTGGCGGCCTTCGGCGGCCCCCCGGTCTCGCTGCAAGCCGTCACGTCGGTCCTCGAAGGTAGCGAGTTCTTGTTGGACTCTCTCGCGCTCCGAGGTGAGGAGTGCCAACGTGTCCGATGACGACGTGATGCGCACCTGTTCGGCGTGTAGTGCCGCAATCTCACTCACTAGTGCTTGCCAATTGAGGTCTTCCCAGTTCGAGTGTTCGCCGAGACGAGCTAACGACCGGAGTTGCGCCGAGGCGGTCTCATCGCGTCGGGTGAGGTCCGAAATGGCGCTCGAGGAGACGTTGAGTCGCTCCTGCAACGCCGCGGCGTGGGTGAGTAACGCGTCAACCTTCCCTTGATTCGTCCAACCGAGTACGTACTCACGTCGGTCGTCGATGCGCCAGCGGTCGTCTTTCTCGTGGCGATCCTTGTCCTTGATCTGTCCCGCGCGAGTGACGGCCTTCGCGCTGGAGCGGAAGGCGTCAATGGAGTCGACGCAGGCGTGGTTGGCACGCCTGGCGAGCTCGCCCTGAAGCCACGACTCGAAACCCGACTGTGGCTTGAACTCGAGCATGTCGACCAGCAGGGGGTGGGCCGACTGGCGCTCGGGCAAGGAAGCCGGCGCCGTACGAGTGGGTACGCGATAGTAAATGATTCGAGCGTTGAGATGATGATTATTGATCCAGGCTGCTACGGCTTCATAATTCTGGTCCGGCACGAGGAGGGAGAGGGCGAAGCTGTGCAGCACCCGCTCGGCCGCCCCCTCCCATTCGCTAGCTTCCTCGAGAACCTGGATCAACTCGCCGGCAAAGGGCAGGTGGTCTGGTTCGATGGCGAGGTCCCCACAGAGGCGCTGTCGCAATTCGAGACTGTCACGGGGGATGTTGTTGCGCCGATTCTGCAGACTGCGTAGTTCGCCGTTGACCCTTTCGGATTCCTCCTTGACCGAGCGCTGCTCAAATCGTCGCTCGTTGAGTTCGTTTTCGAGGGCACGGTGCTCGCCTTCTAAATCCATTTGCCTAGCGGCGGCGCGTTCGCGGGTGGCGAGGAACTGTTCGGCGACCGTGACGTGCTCCATGCCCACTTGCGACAACAACGTGTTGAAGTGATCGAACTTTGCCTGGCGGGCTTGCTTGTCCCTCTGGTGTCGATCGATCATCCTCTGGATCTCGGCTAGCCGGTCACCGCCAATTCCCGCAATTTGCAGAGTCAATTGTGATTCTGTTTCGCGCAAGTCTTTCACGCTCGCCTCGACTGACACGAGTTCTTGACCTAGTTGGTCCAATTCAACTTCGAGTGCGTCGAGTTCGTGCAAGAGAGCTTGACGGGTGCGGTCAGCGAAATACGTGGGCAAAGCCGCTAGCTGTGCGTCGAAGTTTGCGTGCTCCTTCAAGAGTTGTTCGTGCCCGTCGAGGTCGACGACGAGAGGCTGGAGAAGTTCCAATTGGGCGCGAGCCCGCAGCACTGCATCGTGGGCGCGCGTGAGGTTGTCGAAGTGTTCGATCAAAGTGGCGATGTGACTCTTCGTGTCGAAGGGCTCCAGCATGTGACTGCGAACAAAGTCATTGAGGTTGTCGACCGCTTTCATTGAAACCGTTTGATGAAAGAGTTCCATGGCCTGCTCGGACTCGATTCCGAGGCGGCGTCGGAAATCCCGGCCATACTCAGAGAAACCGTCGTAGACCCTCGCGCCACCATCACGTAGCCGTTGTTTGAGGGAGTTGAATTCGGTGCCGAAATCGGAGAAATCCTTCGCAATCGACTGGTCCGAGTCGGTGACGACAAAGAATCGCTCAGGCTGACCCGAGTTCATGTCCTTCGTACGAAACACCTGGGCCAGGGTGACCGTGGCACCGTAGCCGGTGTTGGCGAAGACTCCCAAAATCACCGAGAAGTGTCGAGTGTCACGTAAGGCGACGGGGCGAGAGACTCCCGTCGTCTCATTACGTTCCGACTTGTAGTGACCCTGTACATACGATCGTAAATCGCGCTCACGGGTCTCGGCGCCCGCAGCCTTGTTGTACGAGATCTTGTTCGCCGGCATGAGCAAAGTGGTGATGGCGTCGACCAGTGTCGACTTGCCCGAGCCGATGTCACCCGTCAAGAGCGCGTTGCGACCCCCGAGTTCGAACGACCAGACCTTTTGGTCGAAGGTTCCCCAGTTGAAGACTTCGAGGCGCTGCAATCGACTTCCGGAGACTCCGTCGTCGAGTTCGCTCAGGCTGAACAACGCCGACATCAGTCCGCGCCTTCGTTGTGATCCAGTTCAGCCAGGTAGTCGTCGAGTCGAGCGTCGAACTCCGAGAGCCACTGCCCGTCAACGTAGGCCTTGAGGATTCGCCTGACCTCAAAGAGGTCTCGTTCGTCGCGCAGGCGGCGAAGAAAGCCGAGATCCACCACCTTGTTGATATGGGCATCGATGGCGTCGACCAATCGCGCGTCATTGGAGGAGTCGGGCATGAACAGTCGAAGCATCTCCACCATTTGGTCACGGCTGATTATGAGTCGGGTCTCCGCGCTGGTGGCGTCGAACTCGGCCAAACGCTTGCGCAAGAGGGCGAGCAAGACGCTGACGTGAAAGGAGAGAGCGCGACGGGCCACCAAACGGGGATATTCAGGGTCGTCGTCAACGGGGCGGCTGCGCAGGTACGCGTAGCCCTCAGATTCATCGATGACGGCGTGGAGCCCAAGTACTGCCACGTAGTCGCTCACCTGGTGGCGAACTTCCAGTAAGTGGCCCCAGAGCCTCTCGTGGGTGTCGCGGTACACGGGGCCTTTCATGAGCTGGATCAGCGCCAGTGATAGTTGCGATGGTTCGACATCAGTGCCCGACATCATTTCACTCATGGCAACTCCGATCGGTCGCGGTTGAAATTGACCCACGGCAGGTCGGCCACGCGCTCCACGTCGTCGGTGTTCCATACGATGTGGTCATGACGATCGTCGTCAAAAATCACGGTGATGCCGGGTTGGTTGAGCGACATGTAGCCAACGAGTTCCGCGAGGCCTTGTTCCAGTGGTTCACTCGTGATCACCTCGCTGAGACTGATCTGGTCGTGACGCCCCAGTGAACTCAACACTCGCTGGGCCAGCAGGTCTCGGTCGACGAAAAGCTGACTGAGCATGGCGGAAGAGTCGAAGTCGCTGTCTCCTTGTTCCAACGATTCGCTCTCTAGCAGCGCGCGTTGGATTCGCTGATACAACGGACGTTCCATTGGCAGACTGATCGAGAGACCAGTGTCGTCAAGCTCCATTGCGACGGCGGGGTTGACCTGAGTGCGAACGCCCAGCGCCTTGGCCTCGATGGCGCGAAGTAGGTCGAAGACTCGACGGTTTTCCATCCATACTTGATCATCAAGGAAACGGCGAAGCTGGTCTGACAATTGGCGGACGGTGCCTTGCGTGCGTTCACTGGCGTCGATCCAATCGAAGTGAACTCGGCTCAGTCGGCCGTCTTGGTGTTCAAGCTCCTCGATGTGGCGAAGTCGTTCGAGCAGATCGGTCAACTCGGCCTGCTTCTGGTAGGAGAGCAAGAAGTCATAAAAGGCCTGAAAACTACGTCCCTGGTCTGACTCGGCGATACCATTTCGACTGCCCAACACCTCATCGAGTAGTGCGCCCTTCGATCCGGTCCAGCCGGCAATCTGCTCGCGCAACGTGCGGTCAAGTTTGCGGAAGTTGTCTTCCACTTCTCGAAAGTCGGCGAGCAATTCCCGAGCCGTACGAGCAAATTGCTGGTACCGGTCACGCTGTCCGACAGCGTCCAGCACCGTGATCTCTCCCCGGTCCGCTCGGGCGATCTCCTCATCAATTTCGCCGCGCCGCCGCCGTAACTCGACGAGCCGGAGTTCGGGATCATCCTCCGCGCCATAGACCATTTGACGTAGTAGCTCGAAGATGGTGTTGAGACGTGATTCGGTGCCGATGAACTCACGCGCGGGGAGGTCGTGCACCCAGAGAAGGGCCTTTTCAACTGCGGGAGCGAGGTCGAAATGTGCTTCGTCAGAACCAGCGGGATAGTACTTACGAAGCCAGCCGTGAATCGGCGATGCCCAGTCATCTAAGTAGGCCGACGCAGACTTGGGAAAACTGCCTTCTCCAAGACGCTGGTTCAGCGCGAAGAGTTCTTCGTCTAGCAATGCAATCAGTGCCGTGGCCGGTAGATCACTGGAATTATCGTCGACGAAGACTCGACCCAGGAAACTCAGAACGAGCGCGGCGTTGTTCGAGCGAAGCAGAGCCCAGGCCGGGTGCTGGTCTCTCAGGTGCACGAGTTCGTCGTAGTGCATGGTTAAGGGACCATCTGGCACTCGACAATGGAAGTATCCCAATCTTGGTGGAGCGGCTGAGGCACGAAATGAGCGTACGCCATGGGGTGGGACATCAAGTTTTGTGTGGCGCCGCACGAAGAGTAATGGCAGGGGTGCATCGGGATTCTGTACCACTGCTGGTCTCGGATCACGAGACGAGGAACATCAAATACTTCTTTTTCACGTACCGGGCTACTGAACTCAAACGGCTCTTGCGAATCCTTGAGGGACGACGAATGTGAATTCGCAATGAGACACGACAGTGCCTACCCTCGCCGCAAACTCGATGATCTGGTCGCAATATTCGAAGGATTGCGAAGGGTCGGCCAGAGTTATGGAGAATTCGATAAAACTGGC
>JABEUQ010000045.1 GCA_013044265.1 Acidimicrobiaceae bacterium | reverse complement strand
CCGAATCTGGTCTTCGCGGTCATTGTAGAGTTTCGACAACCGAAGCGCCACGCTAGTCTTGTGCGCCAACGGCTCTAGCACCCGAATCTGGTCTTCGCGATCATCGTAGAGTTCTGCCAACCGAAGCGCCACGCTAGTCTTGTGCGCCAACGGCTCTAGCACTCGAATCTGATCTTCGCGGTCAGGGTAAATCTTTGCCAACCGAAGTGCAACTACTTCGTTGTCCGCGAACGGCGCCAGCACACGAATCTGGTCTTCGAGTTCCGGGTAAAGCTTCGCAATCTGCATCACAACGTGAGGGTTGTTCGCCACTCGATCTTGCACCCGGAATGAATCGTGAAGTACCTCGTACTTTTCGATCAAACGCAGCGCCGCGGTACCATTACCAGCTCGTTTTAGGACCCGGAGCCGGTCCTCTCGATCTGGGTATAGTTGTGCAAGCTGAATAGCCACACCCGGGTCGTCGTCCGCACGCTCCAGCACCCGAATCTGGTCTTGGCGGTCAGGATAAAGTTCCGCAAGCTGAATAGCCACGCCCGGGTCGTCGCCCGCACGCTCCAACACTCGAATCTTGTCTTTACGGGCCGAGTTCATCTTTGCGAGTCGCAATGCAACGCGAGGGTCGTCGCCCGCACGCTCCAATACTCGGATTTTGTCTTGGCGGTCTGGGTAAAGGTCGGCTGCGGTTAGGGCGGCGGGGGGATAGAAGGAGGTGAGAGGAAGAAGTAGTTCCAGGGCTTGTTCCGGAAGGACGAATTTTGCCAATTGGCATGCCGCCCAGCCCGCGAATCGAGACCGGCCCGACTCGGCGGCCAGCTCTAGGAAGATGAGTTGGTCGATCTGAGATGTGGCATCGCGGTCTCGGGGAAGTCGTACAGCCCATGACAGGGCCTCACGGACGTTATGCATGTCAGTGGATCCCGAAGACGTGACCGGTGAGAGTTCCTGAGCACGATAGACGATTCGTTGAAGGTCGGTGAGGGGGACCATCGGCCGGCCGTCGTCGTACTCGTTTCGGATCAGGTCGATGGCGTCATCGCGCACGCCGATGGCGACTGACCGAATTGGATCTTCGGATTTGTTCTTCTCTGCGATGTAAGCCTGTAAATCAACCTGAATGCCCAAGAGCGCAATCGGTGCGTCTGGGTCGGGTAGCTCAATCATGCGTCTTTGCGCTAGGAGTGCCAGAAGGGCGTTCACATCGAGCGCGGGTTTGGGTAGCGCCGCGAGCCTCGTGGCGGCCGAGAGCGGGACGGCTGACCCCCATTCGGCCAGTTGCTGGAGTAGCCCGTAAGCGTCTTTGCCACGTGGCTCAGCCTCGCGGAGCCACTCAAGCCGCTGCTCGAGGTGGTAAGTCGGGGTATTTGGAAGCGCACTGATGCGTTCGCGGGTAAGTCCAGCACTGAATGTACCACCGTGGAGGTCTGCATCGACCGCGGCCCGCCCGTCCGCGAGGACGAGCGCGTTGACCGCTTTGCCGTGACGCACTTCGCCGAGGTGGTCGACCATTTCCTCGACGAACTCGGAAGCGACTCCGGACTCGCTGAGCATGGCGATCGCAGCCGATCGCGGGATCGGCTGAAGCCGGATGGTCGTGACCGCACCGGGCCGGTCCGCCAGCGCCGCTTGCGCTGCTAATAGCCACTCGTCAAACAGACCACCGGTCCGCACCCGAGACTCTCCGGGCCATGTTGTCGCCACAATCAAAATCGGAACGCGGTGATCGGGTGGCTCCCAGCCAGATGCGTCGTCACCGTACCAATCGCTTTCGATTGTTGCCTCGTCCGACGATTCGTCGTCGGCGGCGAACCCTCCTGTGGCAATCTCGTCTTGTTCGTCGGTGAGGCTCGGTACTGTGAGACCGGTGAGCAGGCCGAGCAACTCCAGAACGTCGGACCTCACGGCGTGGGCATCATCGAGGACGATGATGAGTGGCTCCCCGAACTTGAGGGCCAGGTCACGAATCTCCCCGAGCGCGTCTGTGATTGCCCGACGCGCGGTGCTTCGACGCGCCTCGGAGGGGTCCGCGAGTCCCCTTCGCCACTGGCCAACGAGATCCCGGACCACCTCTTCGCCTCCGAAGGCCAATCCTGCCCAGGGGATGAGCCCGACTCCGAGCTTCGTGGCTCCCACCACTGTTTTACTCGTAGCGCCCATCTTGGCGTTGTGGCGTACTTTGGCTTCGTGCATTGCCACAGAGTGTTCTTGAAGCACGGCGAGCTGCTCAAGGAGTTGCCCCGCAACATCGACACGCCCCGAGGCGGCAACTTCACCTAGGGGAAGGCCGATCCAGGCAAATCCCATGGGGCTGTCCTCGATCGGGTTACGAAGCGCAAGGGAAGGGATCACGGTCTTTCGGTCCTGCTCGACCCTCGTTGGTGCGGTTTGTGGCCACGAAGGAGCCAAGCCTGGCCGCCAGTACCCGCAGTTCGAAGACTCTGAAGATTCCAACTCGGGCATTTTCGCAGCAGCGACCCGCTGGGCGAGTTGGTCGTAGAGCGATTGCGCCACATAGGTCTTGCCCTCGCCAGTTTCGGCTTCAAGCACCCGAATTGCGATGCCATGTTGATACGCGTCGTCAACCCACTTGAGCGCGTCTTGGGACACCTCAATAGAAGACGGCAAACTAACTCCTCCTTGGGCGCGCTGTCCATCCAGCATGTGCACGTCGGCGCCATACGCCGTACGTTGCGAAGCGTAGTGCACGACGCGATCTCGTCAAGCCTTGCGCCACTCCAAGCATTGATTTTAGAAATCAGTGTGCGAAGCGCCGAATTACTCCATCCAACCCGCCCGGTGCGATTCAATCTACAGTGCTGACTGGTCAACGAAAGGTATCGGAATTCTGTGAGCAGCGAGAAGACGTACGTGGACCTACCAGGGGTAGAGGATCTTCTTGGCATGTGTTTCATTGATCGGGATCTGGGCCGGATCGCGTTGAGCCCTTGGTCATTTGGATTCAGTCGTCTTGAGTTCTTGGGTGACGCAATGCTCGGCTTGGCAGTCTTCTCCGCGGCGGAACTGATGGGGCTCCCCAGGAAGACCACGACCAGTCGGGTGGCCAATCACCACCTCGACGAGATCTTCTTTCAGCAGTTTGCGACGCACACGTCGGCGAACACGGGCGACGTGATCGAAGCGTTGATCGGCGCCATCTATCTCGACAGTGGCTTCGACGAAGCGGCCGCCTTAGCGACCCGGCTCTGTTTGCCAGAGTTCGAATCCCTTGTACCTGCTGCTTCGAGTGAGACAATCTCTTCGGTCAATGCCCGGGGCCTGGCCCTGGTCGGATCCGCGGTGCTCTCGGCGAGCGCCGCCGACGACCTTTGCACCAAGCACCCAGAAGAGCTGCACCAGTGGCTCAGCGAGGAGCGCTCCGAGATGCTCTCTCGTCGCTACCTCGCAGCCATGAGCGCAGAACTGGGCTACGCGCCGGAGGGCGATCTGGACGACGACGTCTACCGCGCAGCCGCCTCCGACGCCCTGGAGGCAGTGATCGGTGATCAGTACTTCCGTTGGGGGTGGGAGGAGGCTCGGTCCTCTTCGATGCGTATCCTGCGACTACCGGCGCCAGAAGCCTGACTTCGAGGCAGTGTTTAGGTCGCTTGCGGTGCACAGCGCCGGGCGTCTGGCACCGCCGGAATCCGTGGGGCTCGAGATGGAGCCTTCACCAGGTTGCCTGCCAATGCGGGTACGCGTTCGTCAGATCACCCGAATGCCGCCCGGCTTACAAATTCGATGCCTGCGGCCGTCATGGCGCAAGTTGTCCATCGGACGTCTACTCGTCCCCATCTCCGATTGAGGTTCTTGCATTGCGGCGAGCCGAGTTGAACTGGCGAGGAATCGGAGCCCAGCGCAATTGCGCGCCCTCCCGTGTATCAGGCGATTGAGAGAAACGAAACAACGAGAACAAGCACGAGGGCGATGATGGCTAGCGTCACGGCGATTGATGAGCCCCACAGAATGCCAGTGATCAACATTGGGAAGCTGATAGCCAACCCGAAGAAGAACGTGGCGCGATGCACGACAGTGCGGTGTTGCCGCAGCCACGATGGAGCGCGGCCTGAGTCCTTGAGCAGATATAGGGCCGCGGCGGCGGCCAGGAAGATGATCGACGCGTAACGAATCCAGAGATCACCGCGCAGGAACGTCAAGGCGGCAACGCTGAAGTGCCAAGGCTTGATGAGCATCAATGAACCTTGGGAGGGGTTAGTGAGGCCCGCCCTGTTGGCGGCGACGATAGCGGGGTAGTTGGCGGCCACGACGATGTTGGCGGCGAGCACCAGCAACCAAGGGGCCGAGAACTTGACCGACTTGGTTGCTGCGGTAGTCGACTTTGCCTTGCTCGTCCCAGCGGGCCGCGATTCGCCTGACTTCGGTCCAGCCTCTTCGCCTTGGCCCTCCTCGTAGTCTCTGCTGGGTGCTTCAACAGTGGGACCGGTGTCGACGGTTGTGGCGAAGTGCTCCTGATCAAAGTTGCGTATTCCGACGAAGTTGCACAGTTGTTCCGACGTTGAACCGGCGACGCGTGGATCGACTTCGCGATGGCTGATCACACGCTTCGTGCTCTTATCGCACTCGGTCGGCTCCATGATGACTCGTCCGACTCGCTTGCATGGTGGGCATTGACAGCGAGGCTCACGAACGGGCTCGGAGCGACCTTCGTCGACCGTGTCTACGAAGCTCGTCTGTACCGAGAGCGGTGGGGCGCCGCGCTCCTTCGACTCCACGCCGCGGGCTATCCAGACTTCCCAGCGGGCCAGGCCGCCAGAGCACGCCGTACGGTAGATCTGATTCAGGAACGCCTGGCGACGCTCGACGACGACTTAGAGGCCTGGATCTTCGTGAATCCCGGTATCGCGCTGTCAGAGTGGTTGCGCGGTGAGGCGACGATGCCCTGGATCGCCGCACTTGGTTTAGATGCCCTGTCGGACGAGGCGCATCGGCTTCTCAGTCTTGTCGGGGATCCATCGATCGCTGATCTCAAGCTCGGCCCTTTCCTCAACGTGATGGAGACGCGGGGTAAGGATCTCGCGGGTGCGGAGCCAGGAGGCATCCGCCTCAAGACGATTGCGAGCTCCAAGGGTCTCACCGTAAACACGACCATTCTCGTTGGCCTCGAAGAGGAACTGATGCCTCACAGCGCACACAACGCCAGACTCGACGAAGAGCGGCGTCTCCTCTACGTTGCCCTAACCCGCGCGCGAGAGTTGTGCATTGCCACGATGGCGACTCGTCGCTCTGGCGTGGCTGCTCGCAGTGGAAGTGGGAGTGTTGTTAACTCGAGGCACCGCAGCTCACTCGTGCAGCTGCTCTCTTTTGGCACACCGAAGAGTGGAGACTCCTTCATCCGAGCGCTGTAGAAGTCAGCATCTCGAGGGCATCCCCCAATCGACCTGGTCTCCGTATAACAATCGGCCAAGAGGTCGATGGCCCGGGCAGAACAAACCCGGGTCCAACCTGAAGTCGGACCCGGGTTTGTACTTACCTCTTCTATTGCGCACCGTCATAATGTCTTAAAGCCGAACTGCCTCTGGCGGTAGATCGGAGTCGAATCCGCGTTTCGGTAGAGAGTGATGCCAAGGTTAGAAGTGAACGCCCGATAGTCACTCAGGCCGCGAAGTAGTGACCTCGCGACGGTCTGCGAACGAGATTCCTACTGAGCAGGTACTTGAGCGTGGCGGTAACGACTTGCCGATCATCATCTCGCCCCGCAGCGTTGAGGCGAAGAAGAACTTCGGTTGGCGAGAGTATCTCACCCGATGAACGCAACACGGTAAGAATGGCGTCGGTCCTAGCCAACGGTCCTAACTCTCCCGCCAGGCCAACGCCGGCCTTGAGTGACTTCAATTGAGCGTCAATGCCATCAATCCTGGATAGGGCCTTGACTGCTGTCAGTTCTTGTGCGACGCGCTCTCTCTCGAGTTCTGCAATCAGATCTGTCCTAGTCAAGTCCCTCCTAAAATAAATAAAGAATAAAGACTACTTTATCGTTAATCTACCGGGTCACTCAACTCGGGGTTTCGGGGGAGTGTCCGAGGCTTAGGATTAAGGACGATTTACGCGCGGAGATTCACGCGGAGCTTCGCGCGGAAGTCCCGCTCCCGTAGCTCAGGGGATAGAGCATCGGTTTCCTAATCCGAAGATTGATGTGGTAGTAACTGGGAAGCGCTGGAGATCTGGGCATTTCACTGGCCCTAAATGGGTCAGCGCAGCAATCGTGTTGCGGAAATATGGAGCAACATTGGAGCAAAATCTAGGAGAAAGTCTTGCCTCGCGGCGGTCATTGAGTTGCTACAAATATTCCTCAGGAAACCAGCCCGATTCACTGCTTTCACTTGGGCAATTCATACCCGCCCGCGGAGCCTTCGGGCACTGGCCCGCCGACTGGAGGGACAAAGGTCCTCTATAAACCGTGGGGAGAGGGATGATAGTCATCCTGAAAATGTGTAAAGACCCACGAAACTCATCCTTAATATGTGAACGGTCACTATTATGTACGCGTGGACAGACGAGCACTCCGCTCACTTGAGGCGTGGAAGAACGACCGGGCGCGCAAGCCCCTGGTGCTGCGCGGCGCGCGCCAGGTCGGCAAGACCTGGCTGCTGCAGGAGTTCGGACGTTCCCACTACGAGCAGGTCGCCTACGTCAACTGTGAGCGTG
>JABEUQ010000044.1 GCA_013044265.1 Acidimicrobiaceae bacterium | reverse complement strand
GAGATGGAACATCGACGCCACCTGGCCGAGACATTTCGAAAGGGCCTTCTTCTGACCCTGGCCCAGTCTCCAGGAGCGTTCAGCGCCACGTCAGTCCTCGACACCCGTGACGCGCTCGAGCGCGGGGTCGAACTGGTGATCTCGCCACGGCTCGCTGACGATGAAGCCGGTAACCGACGCGCCTCGGCCCACGCTCTCGTCCGACTGGGGCGCCACGACGATCGCTTCGTCTACGCACCCCTGGTGGTGAAGAACTCTGAAGTAGTCGAGGCCTCGGCCACCCGCCAACTCCTCAGCACCGACCTCGCGCACCTCTCCCCCGCCCAGGCCGTGGTGCGCGCGGGGGTGTGCGTGCGCTCCACACTCTCCCTGACGCGCAGCGGTATCGGACTGGCCCACACGACGCGCGTACTACAGGCGCTCGGATTCGGCGACGAGCTCGCGCGCGTGGCCCTCGTGGACCGACACCGTCACGTCTGGTGGCTCGACCTCGCCGGACCCGGATTCTCGCGGTTCAATCTCACGACTTACGACGCTCTCTACGAAGAGCGCCGGACCCTCCTCGACGCGCACGACGCGTGGAGCGACTCCGGGCGCGAATACCCAACTACTCCGTACTGGCATCGCGAGTGCGAGGACTGCACGTTTCGCGACCACTGTCGCGATGAGCTCGAGGCTCGCGACGACGTGTCACTCACCCACTACAGCAATTTTGAACAACAGCGCCTCCTGCACGAGTTCGGTATCGACACGCGCCGAGAACTCGCGAGTCTTGATCCGCGACTCGCCCGACTGGCCCGGCGCACGGCGAGTGACTCGAGTTCGCGCGAAGCCGTTCTAGGACTCGCGATAGAGCGACTCGAAGACTTGATCTACCGCGCCCGCGTTCACGTCACGGGTACGCTGCTCCGCATTGTCGAGAGCGACGCCATGGGTTGTCCCAGCGCCGATGTCGAAGTGGACGTGGACATGGAGAGCTACGGTGAGCACACCTATCTCTGGGGTGCCAGCGTCCGACTGGCGCCGGGCGTCACTGACCTCGCCCCGGGATATCACTCCTTCGTCGAGTGGGAGGAGCTCACTCAGGCGAGCGAGGCGAGGATCTTCTCCGAGTTTTGGGCCTGGTTCTCGGCGCTGCGCGAACAGTGTCGCTTACGTGGACTCTCCTTCGCCGCGTACTGTTTTTGGGCCCAGGCCGAAGACGGCGCGATGAATCGCGCCGTTGACCCTCCCCTCGCGACGGGGCCGACACGAACTCACCTCGAGAACTTTCGCTCGATCAACCCGCCTGAGTGGATTGACTTGCACCACAGCGCAAAATCTCAGATCCAGACCGACGGGCCCTTGGGGCTCAAGGTGCTCGCGCGCGCGGCCGGCTTCCAGTGGCGAGACGAGCACCCCAGCGGTGAGGCCTCCATGCGATGGTTCGAAGCAGCGCGTGGTGGAGATGACGTGGACGCCTGGCGACAGCGCATTCTCGAGTACAACGAGGATGACTGTCGCGCGACGCAAGCCCTGCGCGACTGGCTGAACGGTCCCGCACGACTCCTCGCGCACCGCGACCAGATTGGTTCAGCGTGACCAGAACGTTGCGCCGACCCGCTCGCGAGAAGTCAGTGGGGCCACCGCAGCGAAGTTTCGCCACCGCCATCGGCGTTCTGACCAGCGTCACCGGAATTGCGCTGGCCTTTCTCACCGCGCTGGGGATCGAACGTCTCGCCACGCGAAGAGTCGGTGAGGGAATTGTGTGGCTCGCCTTCGTGGTAGCGATGCGCTGGCTCAGCGGCGAGGTGCTCGACGCGTGGTTCGCTGCTGTGGGCCGCCGTCTTCGCCAGCACTGGCGTTCGATGATCTTGACGTTCTTCCTCTTGCCGCGGGCCCGCACGAGTTCACCGGTCCAATTCGCCGACGCCATCGACACCATCGTTGATGAACCTCGGCTCGCCGTCGTGCGAATGAGCGCGCAGTCGTCCATCCTGGCACTACTCGTGGTATTCGTCACCGGGGGCTGGCAGGCGATATCCATTGTGGTGATTCTCTTAGGGGTGGCGGTCCCGCTCTACCAACGAGCGGGTTCGCGCGCGGCGGCGTTGGACCTCGAATACCGCGAGCGCCGGGCACGCCTGGGTGAACGCCAATTGGAGCTCTTGACCCACGCACCCGAACTACGAGGTTTGGGCGCCGTTGGTTACGGTGCCCAGGAAATTGCGGCCTTATCCGCCTCCGAGCACCAGGTGGCCTTACGCGCTATCCGCACTGCGTTGGGATCATCACTGGTGACCGAATTCCTCGGGGGCGTGAGTGTCGGCCTCGTGGCCATGGACGTAGGTTTTGGCCTGTTGAATGGTCACCTCTCGCTGTTGCGCGCGCTCACCTGCGTGCTCGTGACGAGTGAGTTCTTCACTCACGTGCGCCGATACGGCATCGAGTTCCACCGCCGCGAGGCCATCACCGCGGCGGGTGAGCGACTCATCATTCCCCCTCGCGTTGACGACAGCGACGCTGATGTCCTCGAGAGTTACGAACTCGTCACCCTCGCGCACGCCGAGCCGATTACTTTGGCGATCAGTCGCGGTGACCGGGTCGCCGTACTGGGCGCGTCGGGGGTGGGTAAGACGACACTCGCGCACACCTTGCTGGGTTGGCGCGCCCCCCAGGCGGGACGAGTGCAGCGCACCGCGCAGAGCGTCGCCTACGTCAGCGCCGACACCGCGTTGATCGAGGGCACGCTCGGCGACAATCTGCGCCTCGGCCTCGAGGTCGCCGACAGCGTCGTCCTCGAACTCCTGGCCTCCCTGCGCCTCGACTCGACCCATTTCGCGACCCTCGATGCGCCCGTGTCCTTTGACGGGCAGGGTTTCTCCTCGGGTGAGCGAATGCGGATGCTCCTTGCGCGAGCACTGTTGCACCAGCCTCGCCTGCTGATTCTCGACGACGTGGCGGGACTCCTCGACGCCGCCGCCCGCGAAGCCATTCGTTCGGTACTAGCCCTCTACCCCCAGATGGCGATCATGGAGATCTCAGTCGACGAGACTGTGTTGATCAGCGCGACGACGAAGCTGCACCTCCTATGAGCGATCTCGCGCGTCTGCGCCTATGGCTGCGCCGCGCCGCGCCCTCACCCTCGAACCTCGTAAAGGCCATCTTCATGGCGTCGCTCGCCGCCGTGGCGGGTACTGGCCTGTTCATCGGAGCCATTGCGCTGCTCGTGGTGAGCGCCAACCGACCCGGTCTCGGGGCGATTGGCGCGTTCTTGATCGGCATCGAACTCGTGGCGTTCCTGCGTTCACCCCTACGATTCGGCGAGCGTATGAGCACGCACCGGCTCGGTTTCGCCGCCGTGCAGCACTGGCGCGAGTGGCTCATG
This sequence comes from Acidimicrobiaceae bacterium, assembly GCA_013044265.1. Classification (GTDB taxonomy): domain Bacteria; phylum Actinomycetota; class Acidimicrobiia; order Acidimicrobiales; family RAAP-2; genus RAAP-2. Next base: position 2,099 of record JABEUQ010000044.1, on the reverse strand, counting down.
CGCACCGTGGGCTCCTGGAACTACTCGCGCGGGCAGCTCTATGCCACGGGTGACCTGTTAGAGCGATCACTCACCGATACCGAGGAGCTGCAAGACCTCTGGTTGCGCGCAGTCATCCCGAGTCTGGCGACACTGGTCACTCTGTTCGTGAGCGATGTGACAGTCGCGGTGCTCGCCCCGTCGGGGCGCTGGTGGGTGAGCGCGCTCGTGCTCGTCGTCGTGCAGGGTGGCGCCGCCATGATTGTGTTGAGTCGTCTCTCAGTCCACGTGCGAGCGGACCGCCACGTGCGCGCCCGTCGTGGAGAGTACGTGGCGAACCTGGTCTCCTCACGCGCCGCGGCCCCGGAGATCGAACAACTCAGAGCATCGGACTTTCTGCGTCAGCGCGACGCGAACGCCGTGGACTCTCTGCGCCGCGCCGAAGACGCGCAGCGGCGCACTCGCCAGCGCGACTTCGGCGTCTGCGTCGCGGGTTCACTCGCGGCTCTCGCGGGGGTGGCACTCACGCACCCGCGTAGCGCCCCGGTTTGGATGATCGTCGCCAGTCTCGTGGCGGTCGCCACCTTCGAGTCGTTGAGCACCCTGCGCGGCGCGCTGCACATCGCCGTGGCCGTCACGGCCGGAGCCGAGCGACTCGACGAGCTCACCTGCGCAACACCCACCGCCTCGTCCCCGTGGCCCACGGACCACACCATCAGTTGCCACGACGTGCTCGTGCAGAGTCACCTCGGCCCGCGCCGAGTGAACACGTCAATCGCACCGGGCCAACGTGTCGCCATCAGCGGACCTTCGGGCGCCGGCAAGTCGACGCTCCTGCGCGCGCTGGCGCACCTCGACGAACCCAGTGGTGGGTCGATCACCATCGGCGAGCGCGACCTGGCCGACATCGCCGAGGACCAACTACGTCATCACCTCGTTCTCGTACCGAGTGAACCAGGTCTTCTGCGCGGCTACGTTCGCGACGTGCTGTCCATGGGTCGTGAGCTGCACGACGAGGATGTGAAGGAACTCGCGCGACTCGGCCTGCGCGTGGATCTCAATGATCAGTGGGCAGAGCTCTCGCGCGGCGAACGTCAACGCGTGGCTCTCGTTCGCGCACTCGTGCGGCGCCCCGACGTGATCCTGCTGGACGAACCCACGAGCGCCCTGGGCGAGAGTGAGACCACCGCGGTCTTGACGCTCCTCTCCACGCTCTCGGCCACGGTGATCATCGCCACGCACGATCCGCGCGTGCTGACCTGGTGCGATCAGGTCATCGACCTCGTTCGCACCAGCGCCTGATACCCGCTGTTTCATTGACCCCGCTCATGTGAAGTTAGTCACAAAGCCCAATTACGCGGCCCGAGTCGAGAGAGTCCTCCGCGTGAACGTACTAAATTCTTTTTATTGGCTGGGGGGGCCAAACGTCGAGCACCCGTCCGTTTCTCACGAAGCGGACGGGTCCCGTCGTCTTCGGGGCAAAAAGATTCGTTCGTCCCCTCCATTTCACGCATCGCGACGGGTACCTCTCGACACTCCCCGGCAAACTGCGTGGGCCTCTAGGGTTACATCGTGAGCACCGTACCGCCGACCAGCGTCCTCGATCGGCCGCTGATGCGAGGGTGGTTGCACGTGGGCGGAGTCGTGTCGCTCCTGGGTCTCTCCCCACTGCTCTTCGCGCGTTGCGCCACGTGGTCCCAAGTCCTCTGGGTCCTGTGTTACGTGCTGGGCGTGGCGACCATGATGACGACCAGTGCGCTCTTTCATCGCATCCGCTGGAATCCGACGCAACGCCGGGCGTGGCGCCGGGCCGATCACTCGGCGATCTTCTTCGCTATCTCGGGCAGTTACTTAGCCATCGCCGGACTCACCATGCACGGCAACATTCGCCTGGTGCTGATGATCATCATTGGCGTGGGGGCCCTGGTAGGTATCACGATTCGCCAACTCGCACTGGACGCGCCGAAGTGGGTCAATACTCTCCCCTACCTCGTCGTCGGCTGGTCGGCCGTCGCGGTCCTTCCCCAAATCGCCCGTGGCGGCGGGGCCACGGTGCTGTGGCTCATCATCGCTGGTGGCATGGTGTACTCCCTGGGCGCCGTGGTCTACGGCGCCAAGCG
>JABEUQ010000043.1 GCA_013044265.1 Acidimicrobiaceae bacterium | reverse complement strand
TTCGCGGGCATCCTCGCCGCCAAGAACGCCGCCACGCTGGTGCCGCTCAGCGCCACGGTCCTGGTGCGTGCCACCACCATCGACTTTCACCTGGGCCCCGACTTCATTGGCGTCGCGGCGCTCGTCGAGGGTCTGGACGACACCGGGGTGGAGATGCCCGCCTTCAGCGCCGCCACCGCGGCGGTGCTGACGATCTACGACATGTGTAAATCCGCCGATCGCACGATGGCGATTGGTCCGGTGCACCTCGTCGAGCGTTCGGGCGGCGCGTCGTCGACGTGGCGACGCCGGGAGGTGGATGACGAGTGACTCCCCAGCCCGGCCCGGCGACTTGGTCGCGACCCACGGGGGTCCTCGATGGCGTGGTGCCGCGTGTGCTGGTCGGCCACCACGGCCACCGTCACCGCGCGTCGACGGTCGCGGTCGCGGTCTCAGGGTTCCCTGGACTGATCCGGGGGTGCCGTTCTCACGACTCGTCACGACGCGAGGTCGCGGCGAGCACGGCGTGCGCCGCGGCCAATCGAGCTGTGGGGATCCGAAAGGGCGAGCAGCTGACGTAGTCGACGCCGCAGGCGAACAGAGTGGCGATCGACGTGGCGTCGCCCCCGTGCTCGCCGCACACGCCCACGAGGAGTCCCGGATTGGTCTCTCGACCACGTTGGACGGCCATTCGAATGAGTTCGCCGACCCCCGCCGCGTCCAGAACGTCGAAGGGGTTCTGCGCTAACAGACCCTTGGCGAGATAGGGCGCCATCATTTTACCCTCGACGTCGTCACGACTGAACCCGAAGGTCATCTGCGTGAGGTCGTTGGTGCCGAAGGAGAAGAAGTCGGCGGTGCGCGCAATCTCACCGGCGAGCAGTGCGGCGCGCGGCGTTTCGATCATCGTGCCGATCCGCACGTCGAGCGGATCGTCGTCGTCATTGGCCTCGGCGATGGCCGCTTGGACCCAGCCGCGGGCTAGTTCGAACTCCGGTGCGGAGATCGTCAAGGGGATCATGATCTCGACGTGAGGGTCACCGCCAACGTCGCGCCGCATTCGCGCCGCTTCCAAGACGGCGCGTACCTGCATCGCGTAGAGGCCGGGCTTGAGGACACCGAGTCGGACCCCGCGCACGCCGAGCATGGGGTTCACTTCACGCCAGTGTCGAGCGGCAGCGAGAAGTCGCGTCTCCTCCTCGCTCAGGCCCTCGGTGGCGTCCTTGACGAGGAGGGTGTCGATATCTGGGAGGAATTCGTGCAGCGGCGGGTCGAGCAACCGTACCGTGACCTGTAAGCCGTCCATCGCCTCCAGGATGTCGACGAAGTCCTCGCGCTGGACCTCGAGGAGGCGCTCGAGCGAGTGCTGGTACTCGGCCTCGGTCCCCGCGAGGATCATCTCGCGCATCACCGGCAAGCGATCGGCACCCAGGAACATGTGCTCGGTTCGACACAGACCGATCCCCTCGGCGCCGCGCTCGCGTGCGGCCCGGGCGTCGGCCGCGGTATCGGCGTTGGCGCGCACTCCGAGTCGACCCTCGCGGATCGTGTCGGCCCACGCGAGGATCGTCGACAATTCGGGCGGCTCGCTGTTGAGGGTCAGCGCGACGGGGCCCCGCGCGACGATACCGCTCGAACCGTCCAGCGAGAGCCAGTCACCTTCCGCGATCGTGGTCCCACCGACGCGCGCGGCGTTGACGTCAACGACCAGATCACTCACGCCGACCACCGCGGGGATGCCCCATCCGCGGGCGACGACCGCGGCGTGACTCACCAGCCCGCCTCGGGCGGTGAGGACGCCCTCGCAGACGAGGAGACCCGCGACGTCGTCGGGAGAGGTCTCGGTGCGAATCAAGATGACCGGCTCGCCGCGTTCGTGCGCGGCGATCGCCGTGTCGGCGTCGAAATACGCTCGCCCGACGGCGGCCCCGGGGGACGCGGCCAAGCCCGAGGTGAGGGCGTCGACCACAGCGTCGGGGGCGAAACTGGGGTGCAGGACCTGGGCTAGATGATCCGGCGTAATCCGCGCCACCGCCTCATCGCGGCTGAGCGCAATGTCGGCGTCGTCGACCATGGCCACCGCGATGCGTAGAGCCGCCGCCCCCGTGCGCATCCCGCGACGCGTCTGGAGCATCCAGAGACGACCTTGCTCGATGGTGAACTCGATGTCGCACATATCGCGAAAGTGTCGCTCGAGGCGCACGAACGCGTCGCGCAGCTGCGCCGCGGCCTCGGGGAAGGCCGCGTCGAGTTCGGACAGGGGCTGGGTGATCGACGTGCCCGCGACGACGTCTTCACCCTGCGCGTTACGCATGAAGTCGCCGTAGGGGACGGGTGCGCCGCTCGAGGGGTTGCGGGTGAACGCGACCCCAGTTCCCGAGTTCTTGTCGCGATTCCCGAAGACCATGGACTGGACCGTCGCCGCGGTGCCCAGGGCGTGGTCGATTCCTTCGTGTTCGCGGAAGGCGCGAGCGCGCGCCCCGTCCCACGACGTGAAGATGGCGGCGATCGCCCTTCGTAACTGGACCGCGGGCTCAAGCGGGAAGGGTTCGTCGGTGATCTTCTCGACGACGACGCGGTAGTCCCGGACGAGTTGTTGGTTACTGCGCACGCTCAACTCTCCTTCGGTGCGCACGCCCTCGGCGTCCATCGCGGCGTGGAGGTGGAGTTCGAAGTGCGAACCCGCGATCCCGAGGACAATCCGCCCGAACATCGCGATGAAGCGTGCGTAGGAATCGTACGCGAAACGTTCGTCACCGCTGAGGCGCGCCAGCGCCACCACGGACTCGTCATTGAGTCCGAGGTTCAATACTGTGTCCATCATGCCGGGCATGGAGAACTGTGCACCGGAACGCACCGATACGAGCAGGGGGTCCGCGGCGTCCCCCAGGCGGCGGCCCATCCGGCGCTCGAGGCGCCCCAGCGCCTCGTCGATCTCGACGTCGAGGCGCGATGGCCATCCCTTGCGCAGGAATGCGCGGCAGGCCTCGGTGGAAATAGTGAACCCCGGGGGCACCGGCAGAGCCAATCGAGTCATCTCCGCCAGGTTGGCGCCCTTGCCGCCCAAGATGGAGCGAAGGTGCATGGGGTCGTGGTCGTGCTCGTGGTCGAAGTCGAAAATGAACGTCTCGGTGCGCTCACGTGACGGAGAAAGAGTATTCTCGTAATTGGACATTGACAGTTCCTCTCGACTTGTGACGACGCAGACACTAGTGCGTGCTCAGAGTTCAGACCAATGATTTCGTGGTTCGTGGCTGATCGTATCGACCGGGGAAGTGCTCGTCGGCGACGACGAGATCACCGGTCATCATTCGTGGCGGCGAGTGCGTCCACGGTCGCTACTGTCTTGCGCCGACCCAGTCGCGTGGTGAGATCACCGCGCGGACCCCCTCACGATAGTGGGCGGGTCCGTGCCCGAGCTCTTCTCGAGTCAGATCGCCCGAGGGGGCGAGGGGGCGAGGGGGTGTGATAGCGGGCGCGACCTTGACGACCACATCGTCGTCAATTCCGCCCGGTTCACATTGGCAGGCGCGTACGTGACCGTGGCGCGGCGCTTGTAGTGCGTGGAGCACCGGGGCCGACGTGTCCGAGGAGGACGGCACTGCCCCGCACTGTCCAGTACCGACCCGGTGGGGCGTCACGCGCCAGCGATCATCTCGTCGTGACCCCTCTCGGCGGCGTCCGGCGATTCTGCGCCAACGCAGTCACCGGGCGCGACCACGTACGGCGAAGCGCGCTTTACCGGGCCCTGGGTGGCACGGGCTCGGGCGCAGCGACAGGGAAATCGGTTCGACGTCGCGCGGGGTGGTATGTCGCGGCCTGTCACGCGGGCGTCGACTCAATCCTACGCCCCGAGGCCGTTCGAGCGTCACTGAAACGTCATGATGGATTCCTTGACAGCATCCCCACCCACCGTTAGTATAACCGCTGACAAGTGGTCAGAGGTCAGTGACCTAATCAACGTGGGTGGTCCCGTCCAGGGTACCGCGCAACGGTGAGACGGGACCGGAGCGACGACCGTGCAGTCCTAAATTCTGTCCAAGACAGGGGGGTAGTGACGATGTATGTAAGCAATCGAATGAAACGCAGGGCGACGGTGGCTGTGGCCGCAGCGTTGACGGCCAGTAGCGTGCTCGCGACGTGGGCGTTCGACGCCACCAGCGCCTCGGCGAAATCGTATCTGTCGATCAGTGTGGGAGTCGCGTTGTCGCCACCAAAGGCGGTCTTCATGGCGCCCTACGTGGCTCAGGCGGAGGGGTTCTTCGCTCAGGAGGGACTCCAGGCGAATATCATCTCGATGCCGAACGGACTCAACACCGAGTTGGGTACCACGGCAGGATCGATTAACTTCGGGCTGAGTTCGGCCACTGACTCGGTCGAAGCGGCGGCGGCGAAGGCGCCGATCCACGCCATCGCTTCGTACGGGGCCAAGCTCGACACGGAGTGCGTGGCGGCGCCTGGATACGGCACGGCCGCCAAACTGCGCGGACAGAATGTGGGGACGACGGGAATCGGGGGCTTCGCGGCCACCACGTTAGCGGCGTGTCTGCAGCCATTGGGCCTTACCCTGGCCGATGTCCACCAGGTGGTGATGACCCGCTCGCAGTTCGTCGGGGCGCTCGCCACGGGAGCGATTAAGGTCGCGGCCTTCCACGCTGACGACGCCTACGTGGTGCTGCACCAGATCAAGGGCTCCACGGTCATCGACCAGGAGTTCAAGACGTTACCTCACTGGTGGTACGGCGGTATCGCGGCGCTCGATTCCTACACCAAGACGCACCCCGTCGTCACGGAGCACTTCCTCGCGGCGTTGATCCTTGCTAATAACTGGATCAACAATCCGAAGAACTTCAACGCGCTCGTGAACTTGACGGTGCGGGCTACCGGGGAGGACAAGGCGGCCGTCGTGTACGCCCTGAAGTTCAATATCGGGGCGAAGTCCTTCACGACCGCGATCAATCCGGCGAGCGTCATGTGGACGGCCCGCGAGTGCAAGACCATCGGTGACATCTCGGTGGTGCCGACCTTGTCGCAGATCGTCGATAGCCACTATCTCGTAGCGGCGCAGAAGTTGGTGAAGAGTCAAGCGAAGGGCTGATCGGCGAGTGAATGCCGTACGCCACAAGTCCCGCTGAACAGTGAAGGAGAGGGTTGTCATGATCAAGTCTGAAGGGGACCGCGGGGTTCGTTTCGACGAACTCACGAATCCCGAGATCGTGACAGCCCTCTCCGAGCGACCGCTGGTGTTGATTCCGTGCGGTAGCACGGAACAACACGGGCCGCACCTGCCGACCGGTACCGACTATTTCGCCAGCCTGGCCATTAGCGAACTCGTGGCTCGATCCATCGGTGGACTGGTGTTGGGTGGTATGCAGTTCGGCATCACCCCTATCCATATGGGGTTCCCCAGTACCGTGACGGTCTCGGCCGCGACGTTCGAAGCGATCCACTTGGACATTGCGGCGTCGCTGGTGGCCCACGGCGTGAAGGAGATTGCCTACGTGAACTGGCACGAAGGCAATATCGGTTCATTGACCACCGTGGCGAGCCGGGTGACCCAGGAACTTCGGGCCAACGTCGTGGTCGCCCAAGCGTGCTACGTGGCCGAGGAGCACTTCGGTGAGAAGATGGCGGGCCTCACTCACGGTGGCGCCATTGAGGCGGCCGCCGTACTCGGTTGGCGACCCGAACTCGTGCGTTACGATCAGCTCGATCGGGCGGACGATTCGCCCGGCGAGCGACCGGCGGACCACGCCCGACGCGGCCGGTCGTTCCAGACGGTCCTGCGCGACATCCGCGAGATCTCCGAGTCGGGTTGGTACGGCTCCTCGCAACGAGTGAGCGACGACGAGGGACGCGAACTGGTGCACGTCGTCGCCGAGGCCGTGGCCAGTGAACTCGACGCGCGCTTCGCACACCTGAAGAAGATCCGCACGGACGTCGGGTGATGGCGCGGGTCCTTCGTCCTAGTGACGCCGAGGTCCTCGCGCTACGCGGTCGGCGCGCGCGCGTCCTGCTGGGCGGCGACGACACGGCGGGGCAGATGTCGGTGCGCGTCGTCGAGGTCGAGCCCGAACGTCGTGACGCCGAGCCGCGACCACTGCACGTCCACGAGGGCGTGGGTGAGTTCATCTGGATCATCGAGGGCAGCGGACTGCTGCACTGTGACCAGGGGATTTTGCCGGCCCAACAGGGCGAAGTGATCTACATCGCGCCCGGTGAGATGCACAAGATCATGCCCAGTGGCAACGAGCCACTGCACCTACTGTGCGTGTTCCCCACGGGCGACATCGCATCGCGGACCAAGGAGTAGGAAGTGACCGCGACCGACCAAAGCCCCGCCGTCGTCTGCTTGCGTCCTCGACGTGACTTCGAGCAGATGGGCATCGAAGTGCCCGACGACCTCGAGGTGACGTTCTTCGACAGCGAGCGCGACCTCGACCGGATCGGACCGGAAGTGGCCTGCGTGGTCCTGCCCTCGGCGGGACCCGCACTGTCGCCCGAGATGTTCACTGATGCACGGGGACTGAGCATCGTGCAGTACACCGGCGCGGGCATCGACCGCATCGGTGACGACGTGATCAACGCTCTAGGTTGTGCGGTCTGCAACGTGCCCGGGGCGAGCGCCCCCGACGTCGCGTCCTACGTGGCCGTGGCGACCGGCGTTCTCCTGCGCAACGTGATCGAGGGTGACCGTCTGATGAAGGCGGGCATGTTCTCCGAGGCGAGGTCGCGCATGACGCCGGCACTGGTGCGCGGCTACCGCGGACTGTGCGTGGGGGTAGTGGGCTTCGGCAGTATCGGCTTCGAGGTGGCCCAGACGTTCCACGCGCTCGGCGCCGAGGTGCTGTGGTACGATCCCCAACCGGCCGCGGCGGACGCTTCGGGACTCTTCGAACGCGTCGGTCTCGACGAGCTGCTCGAACGCAGCGAGGTCCTCACCGTGCACGTGCCGCTGCTCGAGTCGACGCGCGGACTCATCGACGCCGCGGCGTTGGCGCGACTGCAGCCCGGGGCGCTCGTGGTCAACGCGGCGCGCGGTGGCATCATCGAGGAGGCGGCGCTGATGGACGCCCTCGACTCGTCGCACCTCGGCGGCGTGGTGCTCGATGTCTTCCAGGATGAGCCCCTCCCCGCGTCGTCGCCACTGGTGGCGTGGGCCCAACGCCACGTTGAGCGCGTCCTGCTCACGCCGCACATCGCGGGCGTGACGCCCGAGGCGTCACGAGTTCTCTTCGTACAAGCGTGGTCGAACGTCCGCGCGGTACTCGTCGAGGGGAGTGAGCCGCGTCACCGACTGCGGTGAGGGCTCGCGCGTCGCATGATCAGCAAACATCGTGATCGTCACGCCTGCTCGCAGGCGCGCACGCTCACCGGACACAAGGAGGAAAGTCAGTGACGCAGTCAACGAGTGGGGGACCAACGAGGTTGGCGGCGGTCGGACTCGGACGGTGGGCGCGGATCATGGCGTCGGCCTATTATCGTAGCGACGACGTGGAGCTGGTGAGTTGCTTCACCCGAAGTCCCGAACGTCGCGCGCTCTTCGCCGCCGACTACGGCTGTGGCGAGGACGTCTCCCTCGAGGCGCTCCTCGCGCGCGAGGACATCGAAGGCGTGATCGTGACCGTGCCCAACGACCAACACGCGACGGTCATCGAGGCCGCCGCGAGGGCTGGCAAACACGTCTACGTCGAGAAGCCCGTCGCGGTGGACGTGGCGGACATCAAACGGATCCGCAACGTCGTGAGCGAGACCGGGATCGTCTTCGCCTGCGGCCACAGCGCACGCCGTCTGGCCGGGGTGCGCGAGATGCGCCGGTGCCTCGATACCGGGGAGATCGGTACGCCCTCGATGGTGGAGGCGGTCTTCTCGAACGAGCGGGGTCTCGAGCTCACCGAGGGTGATTGGCGCGGCGACCCCGAGCGGGCGCCGGGCGGTCCGCTCACCCAGTTAGGTATCCACCACATCGACAATCTCAACTACCTCTTCGGCGTGCCGCGCCGGGTGGTGGCGATGGGTCGCCAGGGCGCGCCGCGGGTGTCCAACACCATGGTCGTCGGTGCGCTGATGGAGTTCGACGACGTGATCGGGTTCTTGGGCAACGACTGGTTGACCCCGGGTGCCTTCACGATGGACCTCTACGCCACCGAGGCGCGACTGCGCTACGAACTGGACTTCAGTTGGTGGAGTGATTCAGCCGACACCGACGCGCACGCACGCTTGATCAAGGTGGAGTTCGACTCGCACGGCGACGATCCCGACGCTCGCATCCTGTCGCAGCGCCCGGACCTCCTCGATGCGCGTAACCATCTGCGTGAGGAGATCGACGAGTTCGCTCTGGCCATCCGCGGCCGGGCCGAGGTCGAGGTCGACCTGGAGACCGCGGTGGCCAATGTCGCCGTCTTGATGGCGACGCTTCGAGCCCTCGATGAGCAGCGCACGGTGGAGGTCGCGGAGACCATGAGCGAGTTGTCGTGAAAGCCTCGACAGGGTTGACAGTCCTAATGGTCGGTGTTAGAGTCTCGCCAACGTGTAGTGGCAAGAGGTCCGACCTAAGAACAGTGAGGATCCGTGCCGGGGAAGAGGTCAGAAAATGAGGAGAAATGAGGAGAATCGTGGGAAGAGGGGTGCGCCGTGGCTGAACAACTAGCGTTCCTGGCGCACCGTCACGACGACATGGTGGCGGTGGCCGTGCGTGACGTCGAGGTGGGTCACGCCGACTACGCGTCCC
>JABEUQ010000246.1 GCA_013044265.1 Acidimicrobiaceae bacterium | reverse complement strand
TGTCGCCGCTGCGGCGTCCACGCAGCAAAGCGCCGCGCTGGGATCCCTGCTTCATCTCGTTGCGAGCCTTCGTGATCCCTTCGACTCGCGCTACCGGGACCTTCTTACGACGGCCCTTCGCAAGTGCACTCTCACGTCGAATTCTCGCGAAGTTGACGGGGTCACCAACCTGGTGCTCACCATCGACTTCGAGTTTGTGATTAACGATGGCGATAACGAGTTCGTCGTGCCGGTCAGCGTGGAACACATCGACAGCCCCTTTTTCGCGGACACGGCCGCGGCGGACGCGCTGCTCGAGCAAATGAGGTCAGGGCCCGCGACCTTGCGATCACTTGTCCCGGACGCCAGTGCATTTCGAGCAGCCGGGACGGAACTTGCGCTTCGTCTAGGCATGGACAAGAGGCGGTTCATGCTCCATCGAGTGGCTGACCCGCGGTTATCACGGCTCGTGTCGCTCGTGCTCGACTCGTCAGACCTTGACGCACTCGCGGTCGAGATCGGCGAGCCGGTGGAGCTCCTAAGGCGGTTACACCTGGTCCATACGACGTCGGCCACTGCCAAGTGGTGCCGGCCGTATACGTCGAACCTCGTCGCGGCGATGTACGACATCGTTGCTACGGGGAAGCCAGTTCGAGAGGAAGACATCGACAAGATTGAGGCGGACGCCTTCGATCGATTGCACCAGAGAATTCAGATGCACCAGTTCAAGGATCACTGGACCTACAAAGGAGGGTCGGAGAGAACGTGGAACCTACCGCCCTGTCCGCACTGCAGTTCTCCAAGGCGGCGACCGGCGACCATACCCGATCCCGATGGTCTCATCTGTCAGGACTGTCGACGTGATGAAGGCGGCCACCTCTGGCCCGCTGATCTATATGACGCCTACCTCCTCCCGCCTTCGTCGGTGAGAGTTGCAAGTGACCCAGTGTCGGCAGAGTGATTGGCATTGCCCCGCCGCACAACCCCGTTGCTGGATCAAGGTCTCACCTAGCGGATAGCGGCCCGTTCGCGACGAATGTCGATGCCCCCTGCACTTCCAGCCAGATGGAGTGGTGCGGTTCGCCGCCAGTAGGCGGGGTGGGCAGATAGGGACCTCCGCGCCAAGTTCCGCGCGCGTCTGGCAAGTTGTTTGCTCGTATCGGCGCTCGGAACGAGTTTGATGGCGTGCAGGTTGACGTGGGGATCTGATGCGGCCCAACCTCGGGGGAAGCAGTAGCGTCGGCGCCGTGAGCCCGCCATCGGCCGACAATGCCCCAATAGATCCAGACGACCTGGTGCTCAACCGGCCCGGGGCGTCGCTACGTGAGAAGTCCTTGGAGATCAAGCGGGCCCACCCCACGCTGGTCTTCATCCTTCGGGTCCTGGGCGTCCACAGCGATGAGCGCGCTTGGCGCCGCGGCGCGGAGGGTGAGGAGGAGGTGGCCTTCCAACTGCGGAAACTGGGAGACGGCTGGCGCGTCATCCATAGTGTGCCCGTTGGGGCCAACGACACCGACATTGACCACGTCGTCATCGGTCCGCCAGGCGTCTTCACATTGAACGCGAAGAACCACCTCGGCGGGCGGGTCGTGGTTAACGCAAAGGCGGTCTACGTCAACGGGACGTATCAGCCGTACATAGCCAAGTCGCGGGCCGAAGGGAAACGGGCGGCGAAGTTACTCACCGCGGCGTACGGCCGGGACGTCGCCGTCTCTCCGGTCATCGTCATCATGGCCAGCGACCTCAGAATCAACGGATCGCCCGACGGCGTCAATGTCATCGGGCGAAGGCACATCGCGAAGTGGCTGGCCGCCCAGCCACCGACACATACCCGCGACGCCGTGGATGCCATTTACGCGGTCGCCCGAAGGCGCTCGACCTGGGTTGGCTGATGCAGGCGCGGCCGCTAGGAAGCCTGACTTGCCAACTCCTCCTCGACGAACGCCAGCAGACCCTGGTACTCGTCGCACCGTTCAATTATCTCGTCGATCCAGCCCGTCGAGACCGTGTCGATGTCGTCAAGTCGGCCGAGTCGTATGGCACACTTCTGCGCCTCGACCATTGCGTCCTTGCACCGAATGACTGCGGCGTAAACCTCACGGCGGCTCCACGTGACGACGGTGCGCCGCGTGGGTAGCAGGGACACTTCGCAGTTGAGGTCACCGATCAAGCGGTTGAGCATTGTCGAGAGTTCCAGTTCGCGGGGGGACAGACAGTTCATGGGCAATCTCCTTGATAGATGGGATTGAAGTCGATAGGAATGACTCTGCTTTGAGGCTCTTGGATCACGATATGGGCGAAACCTCCTGCGCGGACAGAGCCAACGCCTTGGAGGCTTCATCCAACTGGAGCCTCACCGCCATACGCCACTGAATGACCGCGTCGACGTCGAGCGCCGTAATCGGTGACTGCCCGTGCAGCGCACTCAACTCGATGACGCATTGAAGGACCATGCTGAGCGTACGTTGGCACTCAGTCCATGCCCCAATCGCGGCGGTGACGGTCAAGTCGGCGTTCTGCGGGGTGGACAGGTCTGACAGCCCTTGTTCCAGGTCGCTCAAGTAGCGGTGAATGCGTGTGAGGACTGCAGAGACCGGGGTTGATGACTGAGGCCCGTTCCTGGGCGCCAAGTTTAGAGTCGACTCAGGAATGCGGTGGTCATAGAGCCAAGTGGCAGCCATCCGCTTGGTGTCTGATGCATCCGGGCACGCATTCAACGAAGAGTCCTCTCGCGAGTCGATCTGAAGGTAAGCGCTCTCCACGGTGACGCGCATCTCGGTCTCGTGCACACGCCTCCTAGCGCTGCGGCGATGATAACGATGGTACGAATCAAAATGGACTCTGCGTGGCTTGGTCAACAACCGCAGCAAGCACGAGTAGTCACTGACTGACTGACCGCTGCTGTGGCAAGGTTGGAGGGTGATCGACAATGTGAGTCGCCTACTTGAGGACTTTGCGATTGCGGGATCTAAAGCAGGGCTGTTCGTTGGAACTCCGCAAATAGTGCACGAACACTTGCCCGCCCCTCACCGTCAGCCCGGTTCATTGCCGGCGGGTTACGTGGCGGTCTACGTGTTTTCTCTGAGCTCCTTGTACGGAAGCGACTGTGCAGCCGATGCGAACCGAGTGCTGAAGGTCGGCAAGGTCGGACCAAACAGTTCGCCGCGTTTCTCGAGTCAGCACTATCTACCCAACTCAGCCCGAAGGAACCTGGCGAAGAGCCTCATGACTGAGACCGTACTCTGGCCTTACCTGGGCATCGACGATCTTGACGAAGAGAACGTTAAGCAGTGGATGCTGCGGAATTTGGAGCGGGATCACTTCTTCGTACTAGCGGCCAAAGAGGGCCTTGAACGTCAACTTGAACGGTACCTACGAGGTCACCTCGGCCAGGTCTTTGAAGGCTGAAGCGGCAGCCTTCGTCGTGTTCCCTGGGACCAACAAATTCTGCAGAGTGAGAATCATCTTGTGCGAGGTCCGCTGACCCCCGAGCGGGACTGCATCTAATCGACGAGTCCCGACGTGCAGATGGGATCAGAAGATCGAAGAGGCCGAGACAAAGGACCCACTGGTGCTCTCGCCGAATGGCCATGTCGTCGTAGCTCTCCAGGCGGCGTGGTCAGCCATCCACGTCACGCGACATGCGAGGGATTACCTTGTCGGAGCCCCACGCCAAGCGGTGGCGATCAGTGACGACACTGACTATTTCCAGGAATTGGCATCCGGGCGACCTAAAGTATTGCTTCCATGACCCCTAAGGAACTCGCCGCCCTCCTCGATCGACTCATCGCCGATTGGGAAAACGAAGTCGTCGAGTTCAAGACCGCGAGCAATCAGTTTTCAGCGGACAAGACAGGCCAGTACGTCTCAGCCATGGCGAACGAGGCAAATCTGCGGGGACAGGCGTTCGCGTGGCTGGTGCACGGAATAGATGACAGCCGCCAGGTCGCCGGCACTACCTACCTCAGCACGGAGCAGCAGCGGCAATCACTGAAGCACCACGTCCAACAGTCGATCGATCAGGGCCTGACGATCCGCGAGATCTACGAAGTTCAGTACCACGGCAAGCGCGTCGTGTTGCTGGAGATTCCGGCCGCTCCCAATGGAATCCCCATCTCTTGGAAGGGCGACTACAGGGCACGGGCAGGCGAAAGCCTCGCACCTCTGTCACTTGACAAACTTGACGAGATTCGCCGCCAGACCATCAACACCGACTGGACCGCGGTCGTCGTCGAGGATGCGACGATCGCTCACCTCGACCCATCGGCGATTGCCCGCGCTCGCCAGGGCTTCGCTGAGCGATATGCCTCGCGCGTTCCGGCCGAAAGCATCGCAGCGTGGGATGACGCAACCTTTCTCGCCAAGTCACGGCTCACGCGCGATGGTGGCATCACGCGGGCAGCGCTATTACTGCTCGGCGCTAGCACCTCAACGCACCTATTGAACCCGAATCCCGCCCAGATGACGTGGAAGCTCGTCGGGCAGGAGGAGGCATATGAGCACTTTCATCCGCCGTTCTTGCTGAATGCGACCGCCCTCGCTGGGCGCATTCGGAACGTGCAAATTCGACTTAAATCACCGAACGAACTCATCTACCGCGAGATCAGCAAGTACGACGAGCGGAGTATTCTCGAGGCACTTTACAACTGCATCGCTCACCAGGACTACGCAAAGCACGCGCGGATTATCGTCACCGAATACGTCGACAAGCTTGTCTTTGAAAGCGTTGGGAACTTCTACGATGGCACGCCTGATGACTACCGACTCGACGACCGAACTCCCCGCGGCTATCGGAATCCATTCCTTGTCGAGGCGATGCACGAGCTTCACCTCATCGACCAGATGGGCTACGGAATCCACCGGATGGTTCAGGATCAGGTTCGCCGCTTTCTCCCGTTGCCCGACTATGACCTCACTCACCCGGACGAGGTGAGACTCACCATCCCGGGCGCTGTGATTGACGATGCCTACTCGCAACTGCTCATGCTGCGCACCGACCTACCGCTCGAGGATGTGCTTGCGCTCGACCGTGTGCAGAAAAAGCTGCCTGTCACAAACGAGGCGAAGGGCCGGCTGCGCAGCGCAAAACTAATCGAGGGTCGTGGTCGCTCTGTACATGTCAACGCTGACATCGCTGCGATCACTGGTGGAAAGGCCGATTACATCAGGACACGTGCTCAGGACGATGCGCACTTTGCACGACTCGTCATCGACTACCTGACGCAATATGGCAGCGCTTCTCGAAAGGAGATTGATGAGCTTTTGGGCAAGTACTTGCCAGAGGTTCTCGACTCCAAGCAGCAGCGGTCGAAGGTGACGAACCTTCTGAGCCGGATGCGCACGGATGGAACGATCCGGAATGCCGGAACCAAGCAGAAGCCGCGATGGGAGCTTGTTTAGAAATGTGCGGGATGAAGCGGCAATGCACCAACGGTAAACATCCTCGGGAAGTAAAGTTCCTGATTAAATCCGGTTTCGTTTGTTTAAGTCAACGCTGAGGTAGACAAGATCGGCATTCGGCGTCTGGACGAGATAGTGGCTGAAACAGAGCCCGTGGGAGCTCTCAGAGAATTGGTTTCTGGTGCTCGAGGGACTACCGCGGCCTACTACGGGGTCATAAGCGCACCCGCCGTGAAAGTTGGTCAGTTCTCGAACTTCGGCTTGAGTCACGTGTACATAGCCAATTGGTCATCCAAGGCGGGACGTCGTACCTGGCTGACGGGCAAAATTGACTTGGGCTTCTCTGAGGTGATGCTCTTCGCGCGTTAATTGCAACTGGAACAGAGTGTTCGAAGGTTTGACAATTCGTCGAGACTGCGGGGACCCCTCCTAGCGGTCCAGGTCAAGGTCAACTGGAACATTTGTCACCCGCCAGGGCTAAGGGACCACCCCTCCGTCACGAGTAAGGGACCACCTCGTCCCTTGTTCCGTGCCGGTCGCCTCTGATGTTGACAGACCGGTGGCGTGGTGTCAATCGAGCCTCACCGACCCGTCCGAGATGGCCCGTGATCGGTCGTCGACATCGCCATCTGCGGTCGCTGGCGCCGACGATAGGACTCGCCTTCGATGACGAGTTCGTAGGCCGCGCTCTGGATGCGATCAACTGCGGACTGGGCGAGAAGCGGATCGGCGAACTGGGCGAGGAACTCACTCGGGTCGCGGTTGGACGTGATCACCGTGGCGCCGTGCTGGTGTCGCTCGACGGTCAACTCGTAGAACAGATTCGTGTCGGTGACGTCAAGTGGGTGCAGGGCGAAATCATCGATCACGAGCAGATCCACCGCCACCAGATTTCGCATCTCGGTCTCGACGCTGTTGTCGAGACGCGCCGCTCGCAGACGCTTGAACAGTTTGTCGGCGCGCTCGAAGTGCACCCGGTAACGACGCCGACAGGCGATGTGGCCGAGAGCGGTCGCGAGGAAGGTCTTGCCCACCCCGAAGGGTCCGAGGATCAGACCGCTCAGCAAACGATCCATGTCGTACCATCGAACTATGTCTTGTGCGAATCTCGACGGTCACCCTGATACAGCCGAGGTGTGTTTGCTCCCCAGCTCTTGGAGACGGCCATGACGGTCAGAGTTCCCGTCAGCAGCACCCTTCTCACCTGGGCACGAGAGCGTTCTGGACTGGCTTCTGACGAACTGGCGTCCCGCTTTCCGGCGTTGCCCTCCTGGGAAGAGGGAACGAAGCAGCCCACCCTCAAGCAACTGGAGCGGTTCGCCCAAGTGACGCATACGCCCATTGGCTACATGTTTCTGCCAGAGCCGCCAGAGGAACCTCTGCCGGTACCCGACTTCCGGACGATTGGGGACGCTGAGATCGGGCATGCGAGCCCCGACCTGCTCGACACGGTCTACCAGTGTCAACAGCGACAAGAGTGGTACCGGGACTATGCGAGGGTTCACCGGGAGTCCCCGGTTTCGTTTGTCGGAACGTTCTCCGTCGGCACGGACGTCGTCGAAGCTGCGGCGCAGATGAGCGCTGTCCTGTCGTTCGCTCCTGGAGAGCGAGGAACGACCTGGAGCGAGGCATTCCGGCGTCTGATCGAAGAAGCTGACGATCACGGCGTTCTGGTGATGGTCAGCGGGATCGTCGGGAGCAACACCCATCGCAAGCTCGACCCGCAAGAGTTCCGAGGCTTCGCCCTCTCCGACGAGTTGGCCCCGGTCATCTTCGTCAATGGGTCTGACACGAAGGCCGCTCAGATTTTCACGCTCGCCCATGAGCTGGTCCATATCTGGCTTGGCGAATCCGCCGTCGACGATCCAGAGATGAGCGCCTCTCCAAGCAGCTCGACTGAGCGATGGTGCAATCAAGTTGCGGCAGAGTTTCTGCTCCCTGCCGCTGCCCTGCGAGGTGTTTCGGTAGACCGAGATGATCTAACCGAAGAGCTTGAGCGACTGGCTCGCCAATTCAAGGTGAGCACCCTTGTCGTTCTTCGCCGACTCTTCGACGTTGGGTACTTCACCCTGCCACAGTATCGAACGGCGTACGCCGATGAGCGTGAACGGATTCTCGCCTTCATGGACGAGCGTTCGGGCAGAGGGGGAGGGAACTTCTACAACACACAACCAGTGCGAGTGAGTAAGCGGTTTGCGCGAGCACTCATCGAGAGCACCCTCGAAGGACAAACACTGCATCGAGATGCGTTCCAGATGCTCGGCTTCAAGAAGGTCTCGACGTTCAATGAGTTAGCGCTGCGACTCGGAGTCGGTTAATGCCGTACCTACTCGACGCGAACATCTTCATCCAGGCCAAGAATCTGCACTACAGATTCGACTTCTGTCCGGCGTTTTGGGAATGGCTGGATGTAGCTAACGAGAAGGGGAAGGTCTTCAGCATCGAGAAGGTCCGTGATGAACTCATCGGTGGCGATGACGAACTCGCCGAGTGGGCGAAGGCACGGGGATCGGAGTTCTTCTTACCGCCAGATAACGAGATCGTGCCAAGCCTTGCTGACGTCAGTGTCTGGGCCGGCAACGGCGGCTACGAACCTGGAGTGGTCAGCCAGTTTCTTCAAGTCGCTGACTACTACCTTGTCGCCCACGCCCTTGCTCATGGATTCGATGTCGTTACTCACGAGGTCGCAGCGAACTCAGTGAAGAAGATCAAGATTCCAAACGCTTGCATCGCCCTCCAACTCAAGTCGATGAGTCCGTACGAGATGCTTCGCACAGAGAAGGCCCGCTTTGTCCTTGGAGCATGAAGGACCCTCAAAGCCCTACCGGGTCACTCCTCTGTCGTACGATCTGATAATGGTTCGCCCCCTTCATCCCGCCTATGACCAGCCCGTCGTCACCGATGGCATGTCCGTGGTTCGCTGATGCCCGACTATCAGGGTCGGCTGGAGCTGACGTGGACGAACAAGCAGTTGCGCCTCCTCGCCCATGAGGACGGCTCCTACGAATGGGTATCCCCTTCGGATTACCGGGTGGCCGAGGTACGGCTCCTGCACGACGTCGCGACCGTCGGCGAAGCTGGGCAAGTCCGAGCTGCCGACAACCTGCTGATCCGAGGAGACGCCCTCAACGGACTGACGAGTCTCAGCAGACTGCCTGAGTTCGCATCCGAGTACCTCGGCAAGGTCAAGCTCGTCTATATCGACCCACCTTTCAACACACAGCAGAGCTTTCTTCATTACGACGACGCTCTGGAGCACTCGGTGTGGCTGACGATGATGCGTGACCGACTTCTACAAATCAAGGAGCTGCTTGCGCCCGAGGGTTCGGTCTGGCTACACCTCGACGACTCGGAAGTGCATCACGCTCGCTGTGTCATGGACGAAGTATTCGGGCCAAATGCATTCGTCGCCACCGTGCTTTGGCAAAAGCGATATTCCCGCGATAACCGTCCAGCGATCGGAACAGTTCACGATTACATCCTCGTTTACGCTCCGCTCGGCGAGCAGTGGAAGCACCAACGGAATCGCGTGGTCCGTCTTGCCGCCAAGGAGTATCGCAACCCGAACAACGACCCGCGCGGAGACTGGCGAGCCATCCCAATGACGGCACAGGGGTGGCGACCGAACCAGATGTACGAAATAACTGCCCCCGGAGGAGCAGTGCATACACCGCCGAAGGGCCGCTGCTGGAGCATGGTGCGAGAGCGCTACGACGCTCTGCTCGCTGAAGATCGGATTTATTTTGGACAGGACAACAATAGTCAGCCCAATGTCATTCGATACCTCGACGAGGATCAAGGGTTAGTCCCCTGGACTTGGTGGCCTAGTGACGAGGTAGGTCACACGGACGAATCCAAAAAGGAGATGTTGACTCTCTTCCCCGACCATGAGGCATTTGACACCCCGAAACCGGAGAGATTGATGCAACGGATCATTCAAGTTGCGTCCAGTCCTGGTGAGATCGTGCTCGACTGCTTTTTGGGCTCCGGCACAACTGTGGCAGTGGCTCACAAGATGGGACGACGTTGGGTTGGCATTGAACGCGAGCCGGCGACTATCGAAACTTTCACACTCCCGCGCCTCAAGAAGGTTGTGGCAGGTGGAGACTCCGGCGGGATCAGTGTGGTGGAGACCCTCGTAGGCGATGATCTGCCGGATGGGGTGAAGCCTGGTGAGGCGAGAATCGCAGCCAAGGTGCTCAACGCTATGTCGAAGTCGGGGGCACTCGACGAACTCGATGGCCTCGATGGGGACACCATGAAGGTACTTGTGGCGCTCCTCCGCGCCGCCGACAGGACTGCGATCGAAACGGTGTGGGAGGGTGGCGGAGGGTTCCGGGTGCTTGACGTTGCGCCATCGATGTTCGAGACCGATGGCGGCCTTGTTTTCCTAGCCGATTGGATGGCGAACGGCGTCCTTGCCGAGGCCACGGCTGCTCAACTTGGTTTCACATACGAGGCAGATCCTCCTTTCTCGGGTCGAAAGGGGCGAACACGACTTGCAGTGATTGATGGAGTCGTCAACGAGTCGGTGATTCGTCTCATCGTCAGCGCTCTTGCCAAGTGGGAGCGTGTCGTCGTTTGTGGAACGGGGATCGACACTGATGCTCGTCCGATCCTTCGGGAGCTTCGACCTGGCTCGACGTTGCGAAAGATACCTGCGGCGCTGCTTGATGAGTACCGATCGGCTCGACAGCTTCGGCTTGGCTTCGCAGATCCCGAACCCCCAAAACCTCCTAATGCCCAGAACGCCCCCGTAGAGGCGAAGGTCTGACGATGGCAGATCTCCAGCTCTTCGAAGATGCCATCGCCGAGATTTCCGCACGTCTCGATCTGCGTGAACCAAACAGGGAAGCGGTGCAAACGCTCGCCGCCGAGGTATCGCAGTATTACGACGTCGATGGAGACGCGCCTCCCTTCGAGGCGGTCATCGACTCGGCAACCGGCGTCGGGAAGACGTACATCCTCACTGGATCGATGGAATTATTTGCCGCCACCTACGGAGTCCGGGACTTCGTGGTGGTGACTCCGGGGCGCACTATCCTGGAGAAGAGCCGTGACAACTTCACGCCGGGACACCCGAAGAGCTTGCTCGGGCCGATGAGTTTTCGACCCGTCGTCATCACGTCGGACAACTTCGCTACTCCTACGATGCGGTCTGCCATGGACGACGCCTCCCAGGTGAAGGTCTATCTCTTTACCGTGCAGTCGCTCATCAAGCCGGAATCGAAAATAGGGCGAAAGACGCACAAGTTCCAAGAGGGTTTAGGAACCGAGTTCTATACCCATTTGAAAGGAGTCGAGAACCTCGTTGTCTTTGCCGACGAGCATCATTGCTACTACGGACCGTCCTTCTCCAAGGCAGTCCGCGATCTCGATCCCTGGGTTCTCGTCGGACTCACGGCGACACCGGATAAGAAGACGCCGGAGAAGCAGATCATCTTCCGGTACCCGTTGGCTGCTGCGATCGCCGACAAGTTGGTCAAGACTCCGGTGATCGTTGGGCGGAGGGACGACAGAACCGATCCGCTGACGAAGCTCACGGACGGCGTGACGCTTCTCCATGCCAAATCGGACGCTCTTGCCATCTACGCACTGACACACAAAGTGGAGCCCGTAAATCCCGTCATGCTGGTCGTAGCAAAGAGCATCGACGACGCCGACGAGTACGGCACCATCCTTCGCTCGTCTGAATTCTTCGCTGGCGCCTACGCCGATGCCGTCCTCGTCGTTCACTCGAATGCCCCTGACGAAGCGCTCGCGGAACTCGCGAAGGTAGAGGAGCAGACATCACCGGTACGCATCATCATCTCGGTTGGGATGCTCAAGGAGGGTTGGGATGTCCGCAATGTCTACGTCGTGGCCTCTATGCGCTCCAGTGTCTCGGAAATACTCACCGAACAAACCCTCGGTCGCGGTATGCGACTGCCATATGGCGCATACACCGGTATCGAGATTCTCGACACGCTGGAGGTCGTTGCCCACGAGCGGTACGAAGACCTGCTTAAGAAGGCAGGCGTTCTCAACGAGGCGTTCATCGACTACCGCACCCGTGCAGCGCTACGAGTCAACGCTCAGGGGCAACAAGTCGTGGTGACCGAGACGGTCGAGGTTGGCACCGACTCCCTGTTGCCGACTGGTAACGAGCCCCCCCCGCTTGTCTTCAACGATTCTCCTGCTGCTAGGGTCACGTCCGTTCAAGAGCGAACCTCGCAAGTGAGCGAGGCGGCGCTGAAGATGAAGCGAGAGATCCGGCGGCGAGCCGATGCTCCCGCCATCTTGATCCCCCTTCTCCGCATGACCACGGTGCAGAGCAGTTTCTCTCTGGCGGACATCACTGATACGGATAACTTTCGCAAGCTCGGAGCTGCCCTGGCGGCGAATCCCGATGGCGAGTTGAACCGGACACTCATGGGTGCCCGTGTGGTTGTGGGTGCGGATGGCATCAAGCGTACGGAGCTGGTCCGTTCCGAGGCTGCGGACCGCATTCGGTCCATCCCGAGTCTCTTCTCCTTCGGTGAGTTGCGGGACGAGTTGACCGACATGGTTCTCGTATCTCCAGCGGTTCCGGCCCGGAAGGAGGAGCGAGCAGCACTGCAGCCGCTCCTTGATGCGTTCTTCGCCGGGCTTGGCGGTAAGGCGGAGGAGGTGCTCTCGGCCAACCTCGAACGCGCTGGTGCTCGACTCGTTCGACTCGTCGGAGACGAACAGCGTCGCTTCATGGTGAAGCCCTCATATCAACAGGTCGTCAAGGTCGAAGCGTTCACGCCAACTCGAACGACCGACAAGACGGCCAGTCCCGATCGGCTCGGTCCGTTCTCGAAGTTCCTCGCCTACGAGGGGTGGACCCGTTCCCTCTTCCCGGTCGAATGGTTCGACTCCTCTCCAGAGAGGACCGTCGCCAACATGATCGATGCTGACAGTGGAGTGGTGTGCTGGGTGCGGTTGCACATCAACGAGCTGCCGATCCTTTGGAATTCTGGTGGTCAGCAGTACAACCCAGACTTCATTGTCATCGAGGGTAATGCCAGCCATTGGGTTGTTGAAGTGAAGATGGACAAGGAGGTGTCGTCAGAAGACGTTCAAGGCAAGCGTGAAGCGGCGATGCGCTGGGCGAATCATGTGTCCGCAGACGGTCAGGTCGGGGCTAAATGGCGTTATCTCCTAGTCTCGGAGACCGACGTCAATACGGCGAAAGGCTCGTGGGATGCGCTGAAGAGACTCGGGTCATGACGCGGTTCATGGCGCAGTTAGTGGTTGCTGAACTGCCATGAGAGTGAAGTCCCTCTACGTCGAGAACCTGCTCACGTTCGACACGTTTGAGCTTCGTCTTGATGGTGGGTCCCACACCATCGTTGGACCGAACGGTGCTGGAAAGTCGAACATCGTCCGACTTTTTGATCTTGTCAGCAAAGGGGTGGACTGGGCATCACAGAGTGCCAGGAATCCGGCGTTCATTCAAGCTGCCCAGCAGGTACTCCAGTCTTTCGCCGGGACTCATCATCATGGGACCTTGCCGGATCGACCTGCGATCGTACGGCTTGACGTTGAACTCACTACCGCCCTCGAACGGGAGCACCTCGCGACCTTTCTTCGTGCTGCGGTCCTCTGCACGCTTCTCGATGAGACGAGTCGGGACCCTGACATCAAGTTCGCGCTCAGCCGATGGGTGGAGTCGGAGCTGACCGAGGACAAGCTCGCTCCGTTCTTCGCTGGGACCCTCGTTCTCCGGCACGTCGGGATGTCGCACCTGAGTTGGGAAGTGAGCTATGAGTTCGCTCACGATGGCGCGCGCTACGCCTGGCTTCTCGCTACCCGTGGGTTGTCCCAGAGCATCGTGCCGGTGGCGTCGGAACAGGCGAAACTCCCCAATGTCGCTCCGAAACAACTGAAGGAGTGTCTCCTCGGGATCCCTTTCAATGGCCAACAGAATGAGCCATTGCCGGACCCTCTACCAACATTCGAGTTCAGATTACTGTGCCCAATCGACAACGAGAGCATCACGGCAATTGCCATCCGTATCGGTACGGGCAGCTTCGATGTTGATCTTCAGCCGTTTCGACGGGCGAGCGAGTTGCTGGGCATTCCGTCGGTCAGCATCAGTGGTTACCAGGCGTTTCCGTTGGCTCATGTTCTTGCGATGCTGCTTGACGACGGAATGATTACGTTGGGCGAACAATTCCGCGGGCTCGGTATTGGCGGTACTCCACCACAGCAGGCGGGGCCCTATCCGTGGGAGGTACTCGTGTCTCCGCTGCGGAGCCGAGCACCTTGGGCCTTGCCGATGCGTCTCTTCGAATTGAAGAATGGGACTCCGGCACAACGCGAAAAGTACCGCGCGATCCAAGAGACTTTCACGGACTTGGCCCCTGGTCGTTCATTCGACGTGAAGTTTCAGGCCATCGATCTTGAGGCCATGAATCTGTCGATCATCGGTACCGGCCAGCTTGTACTCTTCCCTCCGCCCGGAAGTGCAGAAGACGTCCCTCGAAGCCGACCGGGTGCAGTTGTAACGATCGTGGTGGATCGCACTGCCAAGGCTGATCTTCACCCAGATGACCTGCCCATCCAACTGCATGGTGGAGGAACCTGGGAAGCTCTCGTCATCGCCGAGGCGTTGGTTGAAGCCGAGAACCGCTTTGTGATCCTTGATGAACCGGCGTTGACGCTGCATCCAACATGGCAACGAGCGCTGCGGTCCCGTATTCAGAAGGCGCATGGAACCTTCCTCGTGGTGACACACTCGGCAGACCTTGTTCCGATGGATTCCGCCTCACAGTTAGCCCAACTTGTTCGGATCGAAAACGAGGGCGGCGCGACTCAGGCGCATCGTTTTCCGAACGACCTTGAAGCTGGGGAGATCGCACGGATCGTCAAGGAATTCTCGTTATCCGCCGATGCCGTGTCGCTGCTCTTTGCACGGGGGGTTGTCTTGCTGGAAGGTGACACAGAGCGGGGCACACTCCCAAGGTGGTTCGAGAGCTGCCCTGCAGCGGGTTCAAACATGACGCCGGACGATCTTGATCTCGCCTTCTACTCAGTCGGTGGTGACAAGAACTTCAGAACGCTTGTGTCGGTGTTGGAGGCGCTCGCGATTCCTTGGGTCCTAGTCTGTGACGGGGCAATCTTCAGTGTGCGGCAGCGTCAACACATCTTCGAGCAGGTGCTGGGCGCCCGTGTTGATATCGACCAGCTGAGAAGCTACCTCGACAAGCTCGACTCCGACGTCTCCAAACGAGTGATGGATGCGAGCGTCTTCAATGAGGTGAAGACGCTCGGCCGCTTGCACGGGGTGTTCACCCTTTCGGAAGGATGGACTACGAGGGAGAAGGGAACGAAGCCTGGAACGCCACCTGATGATGAGAGCTTCGAGGCGTTTGTTGAACGAGTCGCGCCGGGGAAATTGAGCGAGGCAGAGGATGCGGTCGGAGACAGCAAGGTCCGCATGGGCCTTTGGATAGCGGAGAACGTTACGTGTCCATCCGAGGTGAGCGATCTCTACAAGCAGATCATCGCCGTGCTCCAGCAGCGGGGTCTTGCCTCATAGTCGCTCCCAGAAGCCGCCCGCCGTCGTTTTTCCGTCCAGCGGGTGCACGTGCGAAACTGAGGCATGGCTGGGATCAAGACACTTGCTGAACTGATTACACCGGACGAGCGCACGGGTTCCGCGCTGCGATTCACTCCGCTCGGCTTGAATATGGGCGGCACGCTGAAGCCCGAGTACGCAGCCGAGTTCCAACAACAGGTCATCGCACACTGTGACCTCCATCCCGACGTTGCCGAGGGAACACGGAACGGCTTCGAGCGTCTTCGTACGCTCCACAGCCACGGCATCTTCTGTTACGAGGTCTTCACTGTCGCAGACGATCTCGCATGGCTGCTCATGGAGCAAGCATTTCGGGAGCTGCGCATTCCGGAGTTTTCGAACACGCAGTCCGGAGTTTTCGTACACGCCGTGAGTCAACCCGTGGCCGCGAAGCGGCCGGCGCTGTTGTGAGCTCAAGTTCCC
>JABEUQ010000245.1 GCA_013044265.1 Acidimicrobiaceae bacterium | reverse complement strand
GAAAGTGCGTCTACCCACAAAAGGAGACGTCTTGAGGTGGTGACGCTACTTTGTTTACCCGATTCCTCGATCATCGCCGCCCGCAGGAGTTGACTTCGATTCCGTGAAAGGAGAGTGAGGGTTCACTTCGGCCCGATGATTCATTTCGAATGTTTGTGAGTCAGAATGATGAGCATGGATAGTGATCGCGCCCGAATCATGTCAGAACTGACAGACGCGGGAGTTTCGGGCCTTGAGGACTTTGGGCGATTTGTTAACGACTCTAGGTATCTGGATCGATCACGCTTTGACGAAATAGCCGCCTACCCCCTCCTCTTGCGAATATATCCAAGCATTACCGAACCGAAGACACTCGAGATTGTCGCTCGGTACATTGGACACCAACGAGCGGACGACTCGGCCTTTGTCTTGCTCCACGATTCCTTTATTAGATTTGCCAAATTCGACCAGAATCTCGGCTGGACTCTCGGTGACTCATTGGCAAAGCGAGGGACCCGCGCCGACCTCGATCAAATGCTAGAAATCTGTCTGGACTCGTCGCATGGAATGGCGAGGCAAATGATTGTTCATTCCATTTGGCGGTACAGGTCCGATCGTCGGGTCGAAGTGGCACTTAAGGACCTCGTGAAAGATCCCGACGTGAGCCTTCACGCGATGAGCGCTCTGAGGCGAACTATTGGGAATGCAGCGGCGCTTCCGCTCCTCTTGGAGGTGCGGGACTCCAGCCCCGATGAGAAAATTCGACGACAGGCTCAGGAATCGGTGCGAAAGATCCAATGGGTCCTCGCTAAGTAACAACTTCAATCAACCCAAAGACCGAGCCGCCACTCGGAGATTGTGTAGGTCGGCCCTACTAGTCCACAATCAATAGGTGCACCAGGGGACGCAATCGATCACTTTTCAATAGTGGCCAACTAGGAGACTGTTGAATAACGCCCTCGATTGGTGCGTATTCTCAGAGTTGCGAGTCCGGGATATGTCTGAACCTAAGCGCCGACGTGAAGAGGGTCAAAGTCGGTCACCCTGGTGGGCAGCGCCCGTGAAGTGGTCTCTTTATTGACGACCTGGACTTGCGCTGTTCACGCTGAGGTGCTGGCCAATCTCCAGGCGCCGTCGTGAACGAGTCCGAGATTGATCAGGCGTCGCAGGTTGATGGCGGCGACCCGGGTGCTGAGGCCCATCTGGTTCTTCTCGACGCCGCGGAATCTGACTCTGCGGTAGTGGTCCTTCACGAGCCACGCAATCGATCGTTCGACCATTGGACGATATTTTCGATAGTCCGAAATGAAGTCGCCGTCGCGCCAGGCGCGTCGAGACTCGACCAGTTCCGCGTCGTGCTCGGTGAGTTTGAGAGTTCTTCCCTGGCGCGCGGTAGTGCATCGTGAGCGCAACGGGCACGTCGCGCAGCGAGCCCCGAACACGGCGTGACGCCGGGGGGTGATCGCGGCGACGTGACCCTGCGGGCAGGTGACGGTGCCGTGGGCTTCATCGACGATGAAGTCATCGCGGTGAAATCCTCCAGGGACCGCCGAGGTGCTGGGGTGAGGCTTGATGGCGCGCTCGTGGCCCGCGGCCCCCAGCGCGGCGAGCGTGTCGCCCGAGCCGTAGGCACCGTCGGCGAGGACCTGGAGTCCCGGCGCTTCGCCCGCGAGCAACGTCACGCCCGTGGGACCGTCGGGGGTGCTCGCCGGCGTGAGTGCGGCGCCGGTGATGAGTCCCGTCTCGGGCTCAACGCTGAGGTGGGCCTTGTAGCCGTCGCGGTAGTCGGAGCGACTCTTGTGCATGTGGCGGGTCTCGGGGTCCACGACCGAAATAACGCGGTCCTTCGCGACCCCGCGCACGATGCGCCAGTGGCCCTGTTCGTCGAGTTCGACGTCTTGGCCCGCGACGAGGGCCAGCAGTCCCAGTGCGGCGCTCGCCTCGGCGTCATCCGGGTCGGCGCACGCGTCGAGGAGCCGTAACGCATCGCTCACCAGCGCGTCGACGAGCTCGGCGCGCGCCGCGTCGTCGTCCCAGGCGATTGTTGGCTTGGCCGCGGTGTCGTAGTCGTGGGCGACGAGAGCGAGCTCGCTCGCTCCCGCCACGACCCGGCGCACGCGACGAATGGCGGCGACTAGCTGGGTGACGGTGTCCTGGGTCGCGACGGCGTCGTCGAGCAGCGTCGAGTCGAGCGCGCGGCGGGTCTTGCCCCGTAAGACCCCGGTCGCCTCGATCACCGAGCGCACCGCTTCAAAGATCCGTTCGGGGTGTTGGGAATGGCGCAAACGGGTGCGCCAGTAGGTGAGGACCGAGTAGTCGAAACCCGCCTCGTCGAGGGCCAGACCACAGGCGACCTTCCAACTGATCCGGTCGGTCAATGCCCGCGCGGCGTCGCGATCCGAGAGCCCCTCGAGGGCCTGGAGCACCATGACCGACGCGACGGTGTCGGCGGGAATCGAAGGACGACCCCGCTTCGTGGGGAACAGGTCCTCGAACATCTCGTCGGGGAACAGCTCGTGACGGTGGTCGGCCAAGAACGCTTCGACACTGCCTTCGGGCACGAGTTGGCGACACAACGCCGACGCGTCGAGTAGTTCACGGTTGAGTTCGCTGAGTCCTTGCACCCTTCAATTCTCGACCACCAACCCTCGAGAATTCGGCTTTGTGAGCTGAATTATTCAACAGTCTCCTAGGGCCTGTCTACTCCGCCAGCAATGCCGAAGCTTTTGTCAAGATCAAGTTCTGTTTTTCGGTAGCCATGTCTTGAATCACTCCTTTTAGATGATCGGTCAACTCGCTAAACATGCCCACCTGGTCCGGAGGTGGTCCAATCCTCGTCGCCCCGAGTGCCACCACCCCTGCAACCCTGTCATCACCTAACTCGTTGACGTCAAAGAGAAACCAAATGGGCATTTGTCCAAGTTCATCATCTACTCGATGCGCAACGTGCTGATCGGCCTCTTTGAGTACAACGTCGTGGATTTCTCGCATAGTTGGACTCAACTCGCCGATGATCTTTTCAGGAATCCTTAACCGTGACCGTCTGACCAATCCGTGTCCCTTGCCAGTCGTGAAGCAGCGACGGTAAGCCACGACTGCGGCGCCCCACAATGACCGCTGGAGTACGCCATCGCTATCCTCCTTTTGGTCGAGGGTGGATAAGTGGCGGCCCGCTGCGCTCGCGAAGGCAAGGTCTTGCGCAATTGACAACAAGTCAGCGTATTCGCCTGCCAGCAATTGAATTGACCGATCTTGTCCCAATTCTTCTTTCTTCACAACATGAGCGTACGTGGAGAGATGATCCATTTTCCATTGAGACAACTACTCTTCAATTCTCCATCCAATCGTGGATTCTCCACTCGGAGATTGTTGACGTCGGCCCTCCGACACCAACAATCTCCGTTTGCATCGAACTGAGCATTTCGCTCGTCCCTCGAGGTCACCCCAGGTGCTCTTTTACAGAGAACGCACCCGTGCCTCAGAGAAACTCGAAGCCCCTCGGTAAACTCAATGGGTGGTGGCCGCTCACCTGTGGATCAAACCTCAACAAGTAGAACTTCGCTTTTCAAGAGAGGGAAGTCGTGACGAGAAATTGGGGAACTCAAGAGATTCTGGAAGCCCTCGCATCACTTGACGATGAAACCTTACCGGAAGATTTCATTGACGTTCGGACTGGGGAATACAGACTCATTCGTTTCCCGCAGCGTTTACTTTCACCGACCCTTCCGGCGGCTCAGGTTGTGTGGTCAAGTACGTCGAGACCACTCAACATCGTGTTCGACGAAGTTGCGAGTGAGATTGTGGGCTGGGGCCTCGATGAGATCCATTGGTGGGTATCGAGCGCCACTCGTCCTCTCGACACCGAGGCGTATCTACGAACTCGCGGTGGAGTTCTCAGCGACTCTTACCAAATCTTGGCTCGCGAACTGTGTGACGACGCCGTAGAGAGTTCTCCCTCAACGGAGGTAAGCGTCGAACTGGTCCGTGATCAGCATTCCCTCCGAGATGCGATTGCCGTCGAAACCGAGGGGTGGGGTAGATCGTTACCAGACGAGCAGGCAATTGGCGTTCGACTCAGTGAGACTCTCCATAATCTCGCAACTTCCAACGAGTTTCAGTTCGTGGCCTATGTAAGTGGGCAACCGGCTGCGACTGGCTGCTGTAAAATCGCCGGCGAATTGGCCCGGTTATACGGCGCAGTCACATTGCCAGGATTTCGATCACGTGGCTGTTATCAAGTCGTGCTCGCCTCGCGCTTACGTCAGGCCCGTGACTTTGGTGCGACAATCGCGGTTACTCGAGGGCGACCTCTTACCTCAGGTCGCATCCTGTTGAAGGCCGGCTTTACAGTTCACAACTTAGAAAACTGCTATCGCTTGTCCGTCAGTTGAGCGCGCTTCTGCCGACCCAACGCAAACTGCCACTACAAGACCTTGCCGATACAAAACAGCATGACGATCCGAAGAGCAATGATAAGGCCTAACTTGTGGCGCCACGGCTTAGCGATCAGTGGACGAAGTAGAGATCCGTCACCCAGAGAATGTCCATGTAGGACCACCTCCCTCTACTTTCGCGAAGCAATCCCAAGAGTATTGGAGAATTGTGCGACTCTTGCCGTGAATGGTCGCGTGACCTGATCGTCGCAACTATAGAAAATGCGTTCCGAGCACGACGCTCGCAATCTGGGTACTGGGCACTTTCGTGCAGACCGCCTGGGTTCGCAGCGGACAATCCAAGCGGATCGATGAAGTTCGCATCTTGAAAGTCAGATGCACCACCGAAATTTCTCGAGGACCGCATTGTCGAGTTGGGAAGTTGCCCGCAGTCGAGATTCCCAGCTCAACGCTAGCAACACCGCGCGGTTTGAGCAGGATGGAGCGTCCACGGCCCGGATACGCAACCCTTACCGCTCGTGGCCCCACCGCTACGAATGACTGCATGCTTTAGGGCGAAACACACTCGTACGTGCGCGAGTTCGTGTCGAACTCTAGTCGAGTGCAACGGTACTTGACGCGCCAATCCATGATGACGCGTCAAGGATGTAGCGATGTCCTCGTTCACTCGTACCGAACATAGTTAACCGCGTGATGTGGCTCACATCTTCTGAGGTTTGCTTTCCTTGGCGAGGATCGCGGAACGATCGCGCGGAGATTGACGAGCACGCCTTTTGTTCCTTCAGCAATTGAACGTCGACATCCGTCCAAGGAATCTTTCGACTTACGAGAACGAACTGGTTGTCGTTTCCCAAGCCGAACGTGGCGAAGATAATCGAATCGGTGAATCGAAGTGGTACTGGAAACATGACTGGACGTAGTAGGAGCATCTCAACGCTCAGTGCGCAATTCTCTTCCATCATGAGACGTAGCGTTCCCGTCGGAACGCCCTCCTCTTGCCAGGGGACGAGTTCGGTCCAGGGAATGATAATCGTCAGCGCTTGGGTGTACCCCTCTGCGAACTCGTTGGGACGCTCCCATCGATCGAGATGTCGGCTCGCGACCAATCCAGAGTCATCAGTGGGCATGAGGTCATCGCGAATGAAACCAGTCTGCCAACTGCCGGACTCGTGAAGGCTGGTCTTCATGATGCCAGCGAGATGCCGCGAAGCAACATACACGTCTGAGGAATTGGCTGGCATCCACACTCGCCACGTGCTCGGCGAGCGACGTATGTCGTCAAGTGCTGCATAGAAGCGGACGGTATCCCCTGGTCCGAGTTTGAGTTGATCGGGCACTACTTCAAGTAAAGCGGATCGGACCAATTGTGCTGTCGATACCCGGGCATAAAGGTTTGGTGACTTCGACCATTCGCAACTGGTCAGACTTGACAAAAGTCGAGTTGTTCGTCGCCCTTGCTCGGTAGGTGAAGAAGGAGCGTGAAAGAAAGGGGAATACGCGGACGTCCCTCGGGTACGACCAGCTGGCCCGACGCGTTCTCGACCAGCCAAGGGAACTGCTGAAAAAGGGTCCAGTCGTGTTCGCTCAGGGAATCAAGAACGAGACCGTGCTTGATCAACGCGCAAATTATCTCGCCAATTGAGTGGTTCCACTCGTAGGTTCTGGTGGCACTGAGTTCTTCGCCGTCAGTGTAGGTAGAGGTGCTGTCGAAGATGAATGGACTATTGGGCTCTTCGAAGTAACCGTAGATGACCCGCTCTCCGGCGTCGTCGAAGCACGAAGTGAACGGGTGAACGTCGTGGAGATACAGTCTGCCGCCGGGGGCGAGAAGGTCCGCCACGACCGCACCCCACGAAGCCACGTCCGGTAGCCAG
This sequence comes from Acidimicrobiaceae bacterium, assembly GCA_013044265.1. Taxonomy (GTDB): domain Bacteria; phylum Actinomycetota; class Acidimicrobiia; order Acidimicrobiales; family RAAP-2; genus RAAP-2. The sequence goes on along the minus strand of JABEUQ010000245.1, from coordinate 753 downwards.
CAAAGTGAACCGAGACTGACGTAGACGATATCGAAGCGACTACCCGAGAGAACTTGAGGCGCGTCATAGACATTTGCGCAGACGAAGGACGCACGCTCCGACAGCCCCGCGCGCTGCGCGAGTGAAGTGGCTTCGTCAATGGCCGCCGGCGAGAAGTCCAGACCTGTGACGATGGCTCCCTCTTGGGCCCAACGTAAGGTGTCCATTCCGAAGTGACACTGTAGATGCACGAGGGACTTACCTTCAAGGTTCCCTAGTGCTTCCATCTCTCTGGGTGGCGGTCCAGGTGTGTCACGGAGCCACCCTTCAACGTCGTAGAACCGAGATTCGACATGAACCTTGACACGATTGTTCCAATTATCTCGGTTGGTTTCGAGTCGTGGTTCCATCCGCAAAGAGTACCTTCACGAAATGGGGCTCGGACCAACTCTTAGAGCCACTGGAGAGTTTGGCCGTGAGCTCCCGCGAAGGCCACGGGAATACCGTCGTGGGCGAGCACGAACGGTGTTGGGTTGTTGTCGTGGGTTACAGCCCTGACCCGCTCACGCGAGGAGACGACACCGATTCCCTCGTTTGAGATCCAAGTGGCGCGAAGTGAAAGGGCCTGATCGATGAAGGCGCGTCTCCGATCTTCTTCGAGGTAGGTCAGGACGACGCTGTGAAAGATGACCAGTGTCGCGTTGCCAGGGGCCTTGTCGACCACTTCGGCGAGCATATCGACGAGGTCACCTTCGAAGAGAAGTGGGGGGTCGG
>JABEUQ010000244.1 GCA_013044265.1 Acidimicrobiaceae bacterium | reverse complement strand
GCACTTCGTCCGACCAACAAATCTGGACGCTGATGGACGTCTGTGGACGTTCTGGAAACACTCTCAAGGTGCCGGGATCGAGACCCGGGCGGCCCACCAAAGGACCTAAACGTTCACGCTCGTGGACCCCAACGGTCGCAACACTTGCAAGTTGGTGCAATATTTCTTCTCAGCCCTCTCAGTGGATCAATTTGTCAGTTCAAACTGTCTTTCTAGAAGCTGGCACTAGGGGATTCGTACAGGTCAGCGAGTCATTTGGGCCGACAAACTCGAAAGCATCGGTACATCTGCGGGTTCGAAGGCTTGCTTCAGAGCAAGGTCACTTGGTTCGTCACGGTCGGGTTCGGCATTCACCTTGATGCGTTTGCCCCTTGGACTCACCAAAGAAAGAGTGGTAAATTTCGTTATTCCTCCGCCGAGGGATTGTGGAGGCTTCTGATGATTGAAGTACGTCCAGAAAACGGCGACGAGAGCCCGCTGCAACGGTTGCTACACACAAGTGAGTTCCTCGGTGCGACGAGTATGGGCATAATGCTCCACGGTACTGACGGTCGGATTCTTGACTGCAACCGAGTTGCCATCGAACTGCTTGGTGACCCAATTGACCAGTTAGTGGGCCGCACGCCGGGCGACCCGCAATGGGGCGCCGTGCGTGAAGACGGCTCGCCGTTCCTCGCCGACGAACGTCCCACGATGGTCACGCTGCGATCGGGCGAACTTTGCTGCGACGTAATCGTCGGGATCGATAATCCGGGGATGGCACGCCGTTGGCTGTCGGTGAACTCCTGCCCGGTGACCCTTGATGATGGCCGGAGCGTGATCACCTCATTTGTCGATGTCTCCGAGAGGATTCAGAAGGATCAGTTGCTGAGATTGCTCACCGAGGTGAATCGCATCGCGATGCTCGCCTCAGATGAGGCGGAAGTCTTTCAGCAACTTTGCGATGTCCTGGTCGCCAAGGGCCGATACGCGCTCGCGTGGATTGGAGCAATTGCCAGCGGTGGGCAGGGTGGCGTCGACATCGTCTGCGCAGCGGGAGCCACCGACTATCTCTACGGCGAAATGGTGTCGTGGTGGGGCTCGAAGGAGAGCGGACTAGGGCCCACCGGCACGGCACTGCGCACCGAAACCAGCCAGGTGATCAACGACTTGGCCACTAATGCTCGCTACGCCCTGTGGCGCGAGCGCGCGGCCCAGTTCGGACTCGGCTCATGCGCTGCCGTTCCCTTCTCCATCGACAACAAGAGGGCGGTGCTGGTCGTCTACGACTCGCACATTGTCGCTTTCGACCAGACGGTGATCACCGGACTCGAAGCGTTAACCAAGGAGGTCGAATTCGGTACCGCCCATTTGCGCTCGGTGCAACAGACTAAGACGGCCATCGAGGAGACCATCGTTTCCAATGACGTCCAGAGGGAAACTGAACGCGCTCGCGCCGAGGTCGAGCAGCGCTTCCGCCTCGCGTTCGAGGACAACATCGCCGGTATGATCTTCACCGATCTCGAGGACAAGATCCTCGAGGTCAATCACGCTTTCTGTCAGATGGTCGGACGCACCAAGGAGGAGCTCCTCGGGGTCAACTCGACTCCTTTCACCTTTCCCGAGGACATCGGGATAAGCGAAGAGGCCCATCATCGCTTGCTCCAAGGAGAGAGCGGCCCGATGCGCTACACCAAGCGCTACGTACATAGAGGCGGGCGAGTGATGGTCGTCGAGGTGAATAGGTCCGCCGCCCTCGATGACGAGGGGACGTCGCTCTACTTCGTCATCTCGGAGCGCGACATCACAGAAGAACGCGCCTTGACCGCCGAACTCTCCCGCCAGGCACTTCACGACCCGCTCACGGGGCTGGCCAATCGGGTGCTCTTCGTGGACCGGCTCTCCCAGGCACAGGCGAGAATGGTTCGCCAAGGCGGCCTGGCCGCAGTATTGATGTTGGACCTCGACGACTTCAAGGGGGTAAATGATGCCTTCGGCCACCACGTCGGCGACCAACTGCTCGTCTCGATCGCGCACCGCTTCAATCAGCTGACTCGATCCTCCGACACGCTCTGTCGCTTCGGGGGCGACGAGTTCCTCTACCTGGCAGAAGGACTGGATTCGCCGCAGGAAGCAGAGCAAATAGCCGGGCGGCTCCTCGACGTGTTCACCGAGCCATTCTTCATCGCTGGAGTGCAGTTCGAACAGCACGCGAGCGTCGGGGTCGTCATCTGTGATGGGACGAGACTGGACTACACCGAATTGATCCAAGACGCCGACGTGGCCATGTACGAGGCCAAGCGTGAGGACAAGGGTCACCACGTTGTCTTTGCTCCGAGCATGCGCCAGCACGCGACCAGCCGCTTCGCGCTGATCCAGGAACTTCGCCACGCCCTTCAGGCTGGTGAACTCTCCATGCACTACCAACCAATCGTCAACCTCATTTCAACCGAAATTGTCGGTTTCGAGGCGTTGATGCGCTGGCAACACCCCGAAAAGGGATGGATACCACCCAGTATGTTCATCCCACTGGCGGAGATGAGCGACCTCATCTTGGAGCTTGGCTCGTTCGCGCTGCACGAGGCTATTGCTGCGGCGAGCACCTGGGAATTCACGGGCATTCAGGGCGCACAGCCTTACGTTACGGTGAATCTCTCCGCGCGTCAGTTCCATAATTCGGGACTAGTACCGATGATCGAGAAGGCAATAGGTTCGAACGGTCTTGCGCCAGAGCGTCTCACCATTGAGATCACTGAGAGCGTTACACTGCTAGATATCGCCGAGACATTGAGCGTGATCGAGCAACTCGATCGCATGGGAATTGGTATCGCACTCGACGACTTCGGTACTGGGTACTCCTCGCTTTCCTACCTCGCACTTTTGCATCCGAGAATTATCAAGATCGACAGGTCCTTTGTCAGTCCAGTAGACGAGAGCGTTCAAAATGACGCGCTTCTCGAAACCATCGTCTCGCTCGGGAACAAGCTCGACATGACCATGCTCGCCGAGGGAATCGAGACCAGCGCACAGCTCGAGCGACTTCGTCACCTTAACTGTGAACTCGGCCAGGGCTACCTCTTCTCACCCGCCGTACCAGCCAGCGAGGTCGCGACAATGATCAACCGAGTTCCGGGCGACTGGGAGTAGGGAGTAGGCACCGCCACCCTCTGCTGATCCCGTCATTCAGCGAGAATGCCTCGGTGACAACGACAGTGTTTGTTGTGATCCCATCAACTTCAGATGACTGCAGCGCCCTGCGGATTCCCAATACCGTCTTCGCTCCAAGGTTCGGATCACCGATAAAGTCCTTATATCGAGTCATGAATTCACTGATATAGGGCGCAGGGGTATTTAGGAGAAACCGCCCCAAAAAGTAATCGGGATGAAGTGGAGATTTCAACATGAATCTAGAAAGAATTGATCACGTTCAATTGGCAATGCCCGCGGGCGAAGAAGAGAAGGCGCGGGCCTTCTACCGAGACACCCTTGGATTGCCCGAACTACCCAAGCCGTCGCACTTGGCAGTTCGAGGGGGCGCATGGTTTGAGTCTGACGACGTGAAGGTTCATCTCGGAGTTGACATCAACTTTGTCGCTGCCAAGAAGGCGCACCCGGCCTTCATTGTGAGAGACCTTGCTGGACTTATCGAACGCTGCGAAAATGGTGGGTTTGAAGTCGTCGATGATGAGCCGCTCGAAGGATATGGCCGCGTCTACATCTTTGATCCTTTCGGAAACCGTCTCGAATTCATGGAGCCATTACGGTGAATCCCGGCGGCCCTTCAGGACGGTATTCTCAATACTTCCATCACTCCTCACCCCCTCGTCGATCAAACACCTCACCCTAAGACCCTCGATATTGAACGGTGCCTTGACCTTGAGACGAGCCTTGATCTAGCCACGAGGTCAAACGTGAGAGGATATCAGTGGGTGTTGGTGAACTCTACGCTTCGTCCGGCCAGCAAATCCGGACAGCGCTGATGGACGTCGCTGGACGTTCTGGAGACCCTCGAGGTGCCGGGATCGGGACCCGGGCGGCCCACCATTACAGGCCCACCAGAAGACTCTGAACGTTCACGCTCGTGGATCCCAACGGTCGCAACGATTACGAACTTGAGATGATTGAGCCGCATGGAGGAATCGTCAGCGCAAAACTCGGCGCATTTGATCAAGTCCTTCGGTTTGCCAGACCATTTCAAATACAGCAGATTGCGCGTGCCGGCATGGTCAGTATTGATTCCAGAGCGGTCACTCGTCAAGAACAAATCCAACGCCGCGAAGTGGTGCGGTGAGATTCTTGGGAGATGCGACCTGCAACGTCCAATCATTTTCTTCTTGCCCGACCCTCTCTAAACCTGGAGAGCACTGAGGCATTTTGGGTCGACGGCCTCGGTCTGGAGGTGCTCTACCGCAGGAACCCCGCGCCGGAAGGTAGCCACGCCATAACCACGATTGGCTGGCCGGGAGCTGCCCGGCACCTTGAGCTTGTGGGGGATCCAGCGGGTGAGACTCCTGCGGCACCGACTGAGGAGGACCTGCTTGTGCACTACTTTGACGGCCCGGTCGACCTCGAGGTCATCGATCGGTTGGTAATTGCGGGGGGGACCGGCGTCCCCGCCCGCAATCCCTGCTGGGATCGTTGGAGGGTCACGCTCGAAGACCCAGACGGTTACCGACTTGTTCTCAGTTCTCGACAGTGGGAATCGACAACTGCAACGTGATCTCTTAGCGCCGCTGTCGAAGCCAGTGTTTGTACGAGAGTTTCGTCGAGCCTTCGACTCCAATGTGATATTTCAGTTTTTCCCGAGCCGCCTCGCTCGCTGCAACCAACCCGCGCAGCTCCTAATTCGGCCAACATGTTGTCCAAGGATTGGGGCCCGACTGGTGAGGTACTCGACATGGTCAACAAATCCTTCCAGTCTTCAGTGGTCGCCCTGGCGATGCGCTCAGATCGTCGGCGCGGGGAGTATCCGGTCGAGCAACTTCGACATGGGACACCAGCCGACCGCTGACATGAACAGCTGATTCGCTCCGACCACCGCGGGAATGAGGGAGAACCAGATGCTCACGCCGACAGCGAGTGCGGTGCCGGTCACCGTGAAAGTGCCGGCGAGAAAGAACAGAATGCGCTGCTTCCTACCAGTAGTCGTACGCGCGCACGATGCAGTGTCGGCTGTGGCAATGAGAGTACGGTTGAAGTTCATCCGTCGAATATACCCCGTAGGGCATACAAATAAATCACACGTAAAGTGGATTTATACCCTATGGGGTATATAGACTGCTCGGATGTCAATCACCAGGCCCCCCCAGACCGAGTCCAACATTTCCCTCATCGACGACCCTGAGCCCACGCCCGGACTGCTCGGCCGGTTGGGGGCCTGGTCGGTAACTCACAAGCGCCGCGTCTTTCTCACCTGGCTGCTCATCATCGTCGTGTTAGGAATCTTCGCCCCCAACGTAGAGAAGGCGTTGAGCGGAGCGGGTTGGCAGGCGGACGGATCACAGTCGGTCACGGTGCGGACGCTCGCCCAGAAGGACTTCGGTGGTCAGGCCAGCTCCGCGATTGAAGTGGTCATCAACTCGAGTTCCCCGGTCTCTAGCCCCCGCGTAGCCGCCACCATTCTCTCGGTGGAGAAGATGCTCAAGGCGAGCCCCGATATCAGCGAAGTCGTGTCGCCGGTGCCGGGGATCTCCATCAGTGCCAACGGTCGCACAGCGATCGTGCTCGGTGGTGCGGCGTCGGACCCCAACACCATGGTTCGCGCGGCGGACGCGCTGAAGGGCCCCCTGGCGGCCTTGGGCTCCCAAGGGATCACCGTGACGGCGACCGGCGCGTCAGTACTCTGGTCGGACTTCAACACCGCGAACCGCACCGCCATGATGCGATCCGAAATGTTCTCCTGGCCGGTGACTCTGGCTATCTTGGTACTCGCGTTCGGTTCACTTGTGGCGGCGGGACTACCCCTCTTGCTCACCATGGCCGGCCTGTTGAGTGCGGCCGGCCTGTTGGACCTCTTGACGAAGGTCACGCCCATCTCAATCTGGGCGATGAACTTTGCCCTCATGTTCGCGCTGGCTCTGGGCATCGACTACGCGCTCTTCATCGTGGTGCGCTTTCGTGGCGCGCACTTCGGACGACACCGCGACATCAGGCATTCGATCGCCGAGACCATGGACTCCGCCGGCAAGGCGGTGCTCTTCTCGGGCGTCACCGTGCTGATCTCACTCTCGAGCGTGATGGTGGTGCCGTCGCCCGCATTCCGCTCGATGGCGGGTGGCATCATGCTCGCGGTGGCGTTCGTGCTGGCCGCGTCGCTCACTCTGCTTCCCGCGGTGCTCGGCCACCTGGGCGACCGAGTCGATGCGTTAGCCCTGCCGTGGGTGCACGCGGGCGAACACCGTTCGAAGCGCTTCGCCGCGTGGGGCGAACTGCTGTGGCGTCGTCCGCTGATCTTCGGTGCGGCGGCGCTGGTCGCCCTCGTGGCGCTGGCGATCCCGGTCCTCGGACTCAAGACGGCGATGCCGTCGATCAAGGTCGTCCCGCCATCGGCGTCGTCACGAATTGGCTACGCGCAGGTGCAGAAGGCCTTCGGTGTCGGCGCACCCGGCCAACTTCAGGTCATCGTGCCGGCGAGCGAAGTGGCCACCGCAACGAGTGTCTTGAGTCGTGACAAGGGCCTCGCTGGTGTCACGCCAGTGCAGTTCTCGAAAGATGGTTCACGTCTGGCCATGATGGGTGCCGTCCCCAACGTCGATCCGTCGAGTCCGGTGCTCGGCGCGACCATCCAACGTCTGCGAACCGAGTTGCCTGAGGGGAGCCTCGTGGGGGGAGCACCGGCGGAGAACTACGACCTTCAGGCGGCGCTCTCGTCCAAGACCCCCGTCGTGATCGGTCTCGTATTGTTGCTCGGCTTCATACTGCTCGTCATTGCGCTGCGGGCCTTGCTCATCGCCGCGATTGGGGTCCTCACCAGTCTGCTGGCGACAGCGGGCGCCTTCGGCGTCGCCCGCCTCGTGTTCCAGAACGGTGACGGCCACAACCTGCTCGGTTTCGTACCACAGGGCTTCCTTGACGCGTGGGGGCCGGTGTTCTTCTTCGCCATGATCTTCGCGATCTCCATGGACTACACGGTCTTTCTCCTCTCGAGCGCGAAAGAGCACTACGAAGTCAGTGGCGACCCGAAGGACGCGATGGTCAATGGCGTCGCCCACTCCGGTCGAGTCATTTTCTCCGCGGCCGCTGTGATGATTGCCGTGTTCTTCACCTTCGCACTGTCGGGCCCGCTTCCCCCCAAGGAGATGGGGATCATCCTTGGTGTCGCAGTCTTCCTTGACGCGTTCCTAGTGCGACTCGTTCTCGTTCCGGTTCTCTTGCGTCTGACGGGTCGCGCCGCGTGGTGGCTGCCTAGCTGGCTCGACAAGTTCCTGCCAAAAGTGAACTTCGCGCACGGATGATAGCGCCAATCCCTCTGAGCGACATCCAAGCAACGAGAAACGACGACCTCTTGTCCGAGATCGAGCACCGGACAAAGGCTTAAGAATATGTCGCTATTTGCCTAGCAAATGTCATGTCGCCAAGGTGCCTCGGACCCAGTAGAACGGGAACATGGAGAGTGAATCGGAAGAGATTACGAACCCCAAGTTCAGGATGTGGCTCCGTTCCGACGGAATCGTTCAATTGGTTTGGGTTCCAGCAGCTGTAATGACACTCACCGACGCCCTCGCCGCGACTGGCGCTATGTCGGAATTAACGAGTGGGAAGCCTGCTCCCCTCTTGGTCGACGCCCATGACGCCGGTCCACAGGACCGAGCCGCACGAGCGGAATTCGCGCGTCGGGGTGATCTCACATCCGCCGTCGCATTGCTCGTCGCGACTCCGCTTAGCCGCATGATGGGTAACTTCTTCATTGCCGTCAGCAGACCCGTGGCTCCCACGCGACTCTTTGATGATGAGGCCACCGCAATCGCTTGGCTTCAAGAGTTCGTCGGGTGAGTCCGACACCCGAGTCGCAGGATGAGACAAAGTCTCAATTCTCGAACGAATTCGTGGAATCTGATTCCGAGCCACTAGTACTCCTGGGCGACCTAGCTAGTCAGAGCGATGAAAGACGCCTCCAGGAGGTAGCCAATCTAATTCAAGAGTTTGCGGCCCTTCAATTCTCGCAGCGAGCTCCAATCAGCTCTCGTGGCGACATGATCGATGCCGTCGCCGCGGGTGTGAACTTCCTGGGTGAAGAGCTCGATGCATCGTACAGAGAATTGGAACAGAGAGTGGTTGATCGAACCGCGGAACTTTCAAAGATCTCCGATGAGTTCGCGCGGCAAGCGCTCCACGATGCCTTGACCGGTCTCCCCAATCGAAACCTCTTCTGGGATCGCTTGTCGCAACGCATGGCTCTCGCCGACCGACGCACCTCATACTTCGCGGTAATGTTCGTGGATCTTGACAGATTTAAGGACGTCAACGATTCTCTCGGGCATGCAATCGGTGACGAACTACTAGTCGAGGTAGCGAGACGGATTCAAAGAATCCTATGAATGGGCGACAGCGCAGCCCGCGTCGGTGGAGATGAGTTCCTCGTGCTTCTTGATGACGTCGCGTCGTCCGAAGCGGCTCTCGCTGTTGGGGTCCGACTGGGCGAAGCACTCCGGGAGCCCTACTGGCTAGGGGGTGAGTCTCGAGTCGTCTCAGCAAGTATTGGCATTTCTATGGGGCCCGAAGGACAAAGCGATCCTGATGCGATGGTTGCCTCAGCCGACACCGCAATGTACGAAGCTAAGAAATCTGGACGAAGAGAGTGCGTCATCTTCGGTGGAGAACGAACAAACTAGCGCCCCGAAGAATTGGAGTACTCGCCTTTCGAATCGGCGCGGAAATTCTCATGATTTTCAAATTGAATGTTTGGAGGACGGTGAGGAAGGACCGACGTGACCGTCCCGCAACCCTTCACTGGCGACTTGAAGGGCAACTCTCAGATTCAAACTCGGTACCCCCTTCGAGAGGCCCTTGGATGAGCCAGTGAAGCATCGTGACCTGGTTGCGCCCAACGGTTTGAGACTCGAATGTGTCGACTTTCCTGCGCCCGCGCCATTCCACAACTCACTTCCATCTCGACGGTTCACGGGCACCGGCCGTGCAGTCGAAAATCTCAACGCCACCCAAGTGCTGGCGCGACATCGCTCAATATTGTCTCAAGCACGTGCGAGCAGTAGTCGACGCCGAGTTGATTGGGGATCGTGAGCAGCAGCGTGTCAGCGTTGGCAATCGCCTCATCTTTGGCCAACTGTTCGATTAGCTGTTCAGGCGGCGCGGCGTAGGTCTTGCCGAAGCGGGCGACGCCGCCGTCAATTTGGCCGATCTGGTCCTGTGATCCGCCTTCGCGACCAAAATACGAGCGGTCAAGGTCGCCGACAATCGGAAAGATGCTGCGACTAACCGAGACGCGAGGCTGACGCGTGTGGCCTGAACTGGTCCAGGCCGTGCGGAACAGTTCGATCTGCTCGGCCTGTAGTTGGTGGAAAGGCACGCCCGTGTCTTCGCTCAGAAGCGTCGAACTCATCAGATTCATTCCCTGCTCGGCCGCCCACTCGGCGGTCCTTCGGGTCCCAGCGCCCCACCAGATCCGCTCACGTAGACCGTTGGAGTGCGGCTCGACTCTAAGCAGACCGGGCGGATTGGCGAACATTGGTCGCGGGTTCGGCTGGGCAAAACCCTCACCCTTTAGGATCTCTAGGAAGACCCGCGTGTGCTCCCGTGCCATGTCGGCTTGATCGGTGCCAACGGCCGGAACGTGGCCAAAGTAGCGATAGCCCTCGACGACCTGTTCAGGTGATCCACGACTGATGCCGAGCTGCAGACGTCCGCCCGAAATGAGGTCAGCGGACCCCGCATCCTCGGCCATGTAGAGCGGATTCTCGTAGCGCATGTCGATGACGGCGGTGCCAATATCGATCCTGCTCGTCCTTGCACCAATGGCGGCGAGGAGCGGGAACGGCGAAGAAAGCTGGCTCGCGAAGTGATGCACCCGGAAGTACGCACCGTCGGCGCCGAGTTCCTCAGCCGCGATCGCGAGATCGATGGACTGTAGCAAGGCGTCCGACGCTGAGCGAGTCCCCGAGCGCAGCGAAGGCGCCCAGTGACCGAATGACAAAAAACCAATGTTCTTTATGACCACGAAACCAACCCCGAGTCTGCTTCCCTCAAACCTATTCGGTTAAGTCGACTTTTGGGAAGACCACGACGTCGGCTCTTCAATTTCAGCGACCCTTGCGACCTTCATTCGTCATCCGACTGCCATTGGATTCGGAGCACTGATTGAGACGACGAAATCGTTTGTCTTGTCACCGTCGTAGATCAGTTCTGAGTCGTGCTGGGAAAGCTAGCGGGTGAATCCTCTGAGATTTTCTACTCCTCCCCCAGTCGAAAGTGGAACATCTCGCCGTCAACTTCTCGAAATTGAATAGTGACGTTACCTTGAAACAAGCGTTGGTCTAGCCAATTGTCTAGCCATGAGGTCACATGTATGAAGATGTCAGTGGACGTTGGTGGACACTGCGCTTGGTCCGACCAACAGATCTCGACGCTGAAGGACGTCCCTGGACGTTCTGGAAACACTCTCAAGGTGCCGGGATCGAGACCCGGGCGGCCCACTGAATCCCACTGAATCCTCGCACCGGAGGACTCTGAACGTTCACGCTCGTGCATCCCAACGGTCGCGACACTCGCAACTCGCAAAGAAATGGCTCTTGTGACTCATCCGTGGGTCGATTTGGCCGTTTGACGACCCGGTAGCGGCGGACAGTAGCCACCGCGATCGAGCAGGCAGAGCGCGATGAGGTT